>CASEPH010000156.1 GCA_949289625.1 uncultured Clostridia bacterium
TCCCAGGAAGCTTTGCTCCAGGATAGCACAAAAGAGACGGCGGAGCCTTCTTCCCAATCCGTACCTGGAGAAACGGAAACGACGGAGACGGAGGAAGCTTATGGGGTGAACCTGCTGGCTGGTGCGGAATATCCGGAGGCCGTGGGTGCGGAGGACTATGAAGCCGCCAGTGCCCAATGGCAAGAAAATCAGGTTTCCGAGGAGACGAAAACAGCCCTGAATACCTTTGCCTATAGTACGGCGGCGGCCCTGCTGCGGGACCAGGAGGAAAGCGGCTGCTATTCTCCCCTGAGTCTGTACCAGACTTTGGCAATCTTGGCCTCTGGGGCCCAGGGCCAGACCAGGGACGAGCTTCTAAGTCTTCTGGGCCAGAACGACGTGGAAACTCTGGCCAGCGAGGCAGGAAAACTATACCGGGTGAACTATTTTGACAATGAGGTCAACAAGCTTCGGATTGCCAACTCCCTGTGGCTGGATGAGACCATGGGAGATGGAACAGAGATCACCTACAATCAGGAATGGGTTCTTTCTGTGGCGGCCAACTACTATGCCTCGGTCTATGGGGCGGAGTTCAGCCAGGAGGATACCGCCCTGGCTCTGGGGCAGTGGATTGCCGACAACACTGGAGACATGCTCCATCCCACGCCGGAGACCCTGGATTTTGACCCAAATACGGTGATGGCCATTGTCAATACTCTGTGGTACAAGACTCCCTGGGTGGAACCCTTTGAAGAAAGCGAAACGGAGACGGGGGACTTTACCACCGAAACCGGAGTAACTGTGGAGACGGAGTTTATGAACCGGACGGATATGAGCGGATCCTATATTCAGACGGAGGAATACACCAAAAGTTATTTGCAGCTTAATCAGGGAAAAATGATCCTGGTGCTGCCCCAGGAAGGGGTAGACATTGACAGTCTGCTCACGGAAGAAAAACTGTGGGAGATCTTTGAGAACGGAGACTATGAGAGTGGTCAGGTAGTCTGGAGCGTTCCCAAGTTTGAGACCAGCACAACCTATGCTGATCTGGCGGATACCCTTCAGAGTTTGGGTGTCACCAGCGCATTCCAGCTGGGCGTTGCGGACTTCTCCCTGATCTCCGAGGATGCACCACTGTATGTGGGGCAGATCCAGCAGGGAACTCATATCGTCATTGATGAAGAAGGTGTGGAGGCTGCTGCCTATTCCCTGGCCTCAATGGAGGCTGGGGAAGGAGAACCGGAGGAACTTCCAACGATCGAGATGAACCTGAACCGGCCGTTCCTGTACCTTATCACCGCCAACGACGGTTCCACGCTGTTCCTGGGGGTGGTGCGCAATCCGACAGAATAAGGTGAAATTTCCGATTTCTCGATTTGAGCTGTTTTGGCTTGATTTTCACCAAAGATCAAGGTATAATCATAAGATACTATGCAAACTATTCTGCTCAGATTTGAAATAATCAAATGCGGCTTGGCCGCGAAAGGAGTATCTTATGTGTGGAATCGTAGGCTTCAGCGGTCACAGTCCGGCTGCGCCGGTGCTGCTGGACGGTCTGGCGAAGCTGGAATACCGGGGATATGATTCGGCCGGAATCTGCACCTTCCACGATGGAAAGCTGTTGATTGCAAAAAAAGAGGGACGGCTTCAGAATTTGGCGGAGGCCACCCAGAATGGGGCCGGATTGCCCGGCAATATTGGAATTGGACATACCCGCTGGGCCACCCATGGGGCCCCTTCCGATGTCAACGCTCATCCCCATATGTCCTCGGATGGGAAAATTGCTGTGGTCCACAACGGCATCATTGAGAACTATCTGTCCCTGCGGCAGTCGCTGCTGGAGCAGGGGTATACCTTCCAGTCGGAGACCGATACGGAAGTGGCCTGCAATGTGATTGCAAAATGCTATGCCGAAACTGGGGATTTCCTGAAAGCCATGCTGGCAGCCCGGGAAGCCCTGGAGGGAAGCTATGCCCTGGTGGCCTTGTGTGTGGATGATCCGGATACTATCGTCGCCATGAAGCAGGACAGTCCTCTGATCTACGGAAAGGGCGACGGCTGCAACTTTGTGGCCTCCGATGTCCCCGCCATTTTGAAGTATACCCGAGAGGTGGTATACCTCAACGACGGCGAGGTGGTGGTCATGCAGGCAGACGCTGTACGGTTCCTGGACCGGCAGGGCAAAGAGATTCAGAAGCAGACGGAGCATATTGAGTGGGAGATCTCTGCCGCGGAAAAGAACGGCTACGATCATTTTATGCTCAAGGAGATCTATGAGCAGCCCTCCGCTTTTGCCAAAACCATTTCCCCCAGAATCCGGGATGGAAAAGTGGTTCTGGACGATGTGGCGCTGGATGCTGCATATCTCAAAAATTTGTCCCGCATTTATGTGGTGGCCTGCGGCAGCGCATACTATGTGGGCTGCCTGGGCAAATATATTCTGGAAAAGCTTTGCCGAGTACCGGTGGAGCCCATGCTGGCATCGGAATTCCGGTACTGCGATCCGCTGTGCGATGAGAATACCCTGGTGCTCATTATTTCCCAGTCCGGCGAGACAGCGGATACGCTGGCGGCCCTGCGGGAGGCAAAACGCCGTGGTGCCAGAACCTTGGCTATTGTCAATGTGGTGGGTTCCTCCATTTCCAAAGAGGCAGACGATGTGATCTACACCTGGGCTGGACCGGAGATCGCTGTGGCCACCACCAAGGCCTATTCCACCCAGCTGGCGCTGGTCTATCTGCTGGGCCTGTATATTGCGGAACAGCTGGGCACCATTTCACCAGCGGAATATGACAGCTTCCTTGCTGGGGTAGAGGCGTTGCCGGAGCAGATCCAGGCCGTCCTGACAGAGAAGACTGTGGAACAGATCCGTGCCTTGGCAAAGCGGTTCCATCAGGCCGAGGATGTGTATTTCATCGGCAGACATGTGGACAACGCCACCTGCCTGGAGGGCAGTCTGAAGCTCAAGGAGATCGCCTATATCCATTCCGAGGCCTATGCGGCCGGAGAATTGAAGCACGGTCCCATCTCTCTGATTGAAAACGGGACCCTGGTAGTGGCAGTGGCTACCAATGCCCACCTCTTTGACAAGACCATGAGCAATGTCAAGGAGACCAAGGCCCGGGGCGCCGATGTGCTGGCCATCACCACGGAGGCCTTTGCAGGGAAAATTGGCCAGATGGCGGATCAATGGATTCTCGTTCCCAAGACCCTGCCGCTGCTGCAGCCCAGCCTCAGCGTGATCCCGCTGCAGCTCTTAGCCTACTATATTTCGCTGGAACGGGGCTGCGACATTGATAAACCTCGGAATTTGGCCAAGTCTGTCACAGTAGAATAATCAAATGGGGCGGACCATTCCGCCCTGTTTTTTATGGGAAGGATGTGCAAATATGGAAACAATGGACACCATTTTAAGCCGCCGAAGTGTGCGGGTATACGAGGATCGGCCAGTGGAAAAGCCGGTGCTGGAAAAAGTGCTGAGCGCAGCGCTGATGGCGCCCTCCTGGAAGAACACCCAGACTGCCGGATATATCGTGGTGGAAAGCCGGGAAATGAAGGAAAAACTGATGGCGGCTTTGCCGCCCTACAACGCCAAAACCGTGGCTACCGCACCTGTGGCGGTGGTTATGACTGCCCGAAAGGGACGCTGCGGCTACAACCGGGATGGAAGCTTCACCACGCAAAAGGGCGACCGCTGGGAGATGTTTGACGGAGGAATCGCCTGCCAGACCCTTTGCCTGGCGGCCTGGGACCAGGGCCTTGGCACCTGCATCATGGGGATCTATGACGAAGACCGGCTGCCGGAACTGTTGGAGGTGCCCGAGGAACAGTATATTACGGCGGTGGTGTCCATGGGCTACCCCGGCGAAACGCCTGTATGCCCCAAACGAAAGACCTTGGAGGAGAAGGTGCGTTATGTTTAAAGGGTTTTCCGCCCAAACCATTGATTTCCTCTGGGGCATTCGATTCAATAACAACCGGGACTGGTTTGCCGAGCACAAAAAGGAATACGAAGAATTCCTTTACCGGCCCATGCTGGCGTTGGCGGATGCAGTGCGGGACATGGTCCAGATTGAGGGGACCATCATCAAGACGTCCCGGATCTACCGGGATGTGCGCTATTCCGGTGGGATTCCCTATAAAGAGCACCTCTGGTTCTGCCTGCGGGAGGACAATGTATTTTGGAGCGAACATCCCTCCATGTATTTTCAAATTGAGCCGGAGGGCGGTTCCTTGGGGTTCATCTTCTATGCGCCCAAGGCCCAGCTGATGGGCGTCCACCGAAAACGGATGCTGGAAAAACCAGGAGAGTTTCAAAAAATTGTGGAGCCGTTGCTGGCGGGCGGCATTCTGGTGGACCGATCCACCCGGTATAAACGGCCCAAGGAGGGCGGAGAAACAATGGAGGAGCGGTGGTATCAATTGAAAAATTGCTTTTTCGAGGAGACCATTCCTGTAGGGGATTCTTTATTTGATCCGAATTTGCCGCTCCATATCGCCAAGACCTTTCAGAAGCTGGAACCTCTGTACCGCTACTTTCGTATGCTGGAGACATTCTGAGCAAAAAATATAAAAATTTTCAAAGCCTCTGGGATTTTGACAATCCCGGAGGCTTTTTGACCTTCTTCCGTTCATTACATGAAAAAATCCCGTCTACTTTTATTGAAACATGGCATATTAAAACCGTGCGAAATTTCAAATGGAGAGGAGACAGGTGAAGTTGAAAAGAAGATGGGCGGCAATTTTATTGCTGTTTGCCATATGCTTGGGACCTGGCGTTCAGACAGTCGAGGCGGCGGATGTTCCGGAGCAGGTGGTGGCAGTAGGAAAAGCAGTGGGAATTGATGTAAAATGCAGCGGCCTTTTGGTGGTGGGTTTTTCGGAGGACAGTCCTGCCAAAGAAAGTGGGCTCCATCGGGGTGATCTGATTTTGCGGGTGGACGGCGAGACGGTGGAGGATCCTTCGGAGCTGCGGGATATGCTGCAGGACAAGACCCAGGTGACGCTGACGGCTTTGCGAAGCAGCAAAGAGCAGAGCTTTTTGGTGCCCTTGTGCGAGACGGGTGGCGTCAAGATGATTGGGGCTAACGTAAAAACGGAGATGGCGGGGATCGGGACCATTACCTATTATGATCCGGCCACGGCGGTATTCGGCGCTTTAGGCCATGGAATCACGGATGGGATCGGCACGGAGCTGTTCCCTATGCGGGACGGATTTATCTGCAAGGCTACCATTGTCAGTGCGGACAAGGGAGAGGCCGGTGCTCCGGGAATGCTGCAGGGCGCCTTTGATAGCGGTGAGTTGCTGGGGAATATTACAAAAAACACATCCTGCGGAATTTTTGGTCAGCTATATCAGGAGCCGGAAGGAGAGGTAATGGATGTGGCCCAGCGCGGTGAAGTGGAAACCGGACCCGCTGAAATACTGTGTAATGTGGAAGGGAATACGGTGGAGCGGTTTTCTGTGGAAATCGAAAAGATCTATCCCATGGAAGACGGTACGGGCCGTAATATGATGCTGAAGGTGACAGATCCGGAGCTGCTGGCTTTGACTGGGGGCATCGTACAGGGAATGTCCGGAAGCCCCATTTTGCAAAATGGAAAAATCATTGGTGCTGTGACCCATGTCCTGGTTTCTGATCCGGAAGTAGGATATGGAATTTTTATCGAAAATATGCTGGACGCAGCGAAATCTGCTGCCTAACATGGAAATACCGCCTGTTCTTTACTGGCTATAACATTGGCCGGGAACAGGCGGTTTCCGCCTGAAAACAGATATTGAGAGGCGCTATAAGCACTGAAACGCCTCGAATTTTCTTTGTAATTACAAAAAACGTGTGTTTTTAGAAATAATTGTTGACAAAGGGCAAAACAGTAATTATATTTTAGCATAGTGACTATTTAATTGAGGAAAGTGGAAAAAGGAAATGCTTTGTGGAGCCTGTGGGAGGAGGAATCCCGTAAGCTGCGAAAATTGTCGAAAAGACAAGAAAAATAATTTGAAAAAATTGGGAAATGCGGATTGCAAAAACTGACTTATTATGGTAAATTATTCCTGTAAGCTTACAGAAAAGATTCAGGCGTCCGACGGTTTACGCGGGCGCGGGGGAGGATAATTATATGCAAACAATTCTGCGTGTTGTGATTGCAGACAACAACGAAGCTTTTGCCAATTCTCTGAAAGAATCGCTGGAAAACAGTGGGGGCTATTCTGTGATGGGGATTTCCGGGGATGGAGAGGAAGTTGTGGAGCTGGTGCGGAAGCACAACGCCGATATGCTGGTGATGGATCCTATGCTGACCCAGCTGGACGGCATCGGAGTGTTGACCCAGCTGCAAAAGGGACCTGTCCATCCTGCGGTGCTGGTAGTGGCCAGCTTTTCCAGTGAATATCTGCTGCAGAGAATGAGCGAACTGGGTGTGGGCTGCTATATGCTCAAGCCTTGCCGGCTGGAGGGCGTTGTCCAGAATCTCAATATGCTGCGGCTCAACGTGGGCAACGGGAAAAGCATTCCCGGGGTACAGCGTCAAAATGCGGTGGAAACACTGGTGACCAACGTAATTCACGAAATCGGAGTTCCGGCACATATCAAGGGATACCAGTATCTGCGTTTTGCAATTATTGTGGCAGTGGAGAATATGGACGTAATCAATTCCATCACTAAGACCCTGTATCCCAAGGTGGCTGAGGCATTTTCCACCACGCCGTCCCGTGTGGAGCGGGCCATTCGTCATGCCATTGAGGTGGCCTGGGACCGGGGCGATCTGGAAACGCTGCAGAAGTATTTCGGTTACACCGTTTCCAACACCAAAGGAAAGCCCACCAATTCGGAGTTTATCGCGCTCATTGCAGACAAGCTGCAGTTACAGCTTAAGAACAGCGGTCTCATGCAGATGTAATAGACGGGCAAATTAAGCACGCTCTGCCATATCGGTAGAGCGTGCTGCGTTTTTTGTGTTTATTTTTCAAAGTCCCCGGACAAAAAGGCCACGGCGGATTCCACAGCGTAGCGGGTTTCGTCGGTCAAGGGTTTTCCGGCGTTCTCGTGGTCAAAGCTGCGGCAGAAGGCGGTGATATTTTGCCGCAGGGATTCTAGCTCAGACCGGGTTTTGCTTAAAAGGATTTGGGAAAACTCAAGGTATCGGGCTTCAGACAGTTCCCGAATGCCTGCATCCAGCAGCATGGCGGCGTGCTCCAGGCAGAAATAGGGCTGATTTTTCAGCTTTTCCGTAAATTCCGGATCCTTTTTATAGATGTATACCACATTGGAGACGTATTTTTGCTCAAAATCCTGGATCCGGCTGCAGACATAGCAGCTTTTGGCCTGCTGAAGCATATCCGGCGCAGGAGATTCTCCGTCGTATTTTTTCAGCTTGCCCAGCCGCCCGGCTTTTTTATCGTCGGGGGAGGGCAGCTGTTCCAGCACATATTGCAGATGGCTCTCCAGGATCAGCGCAAAGCTCAGCCGGTTTCCCATGTCCAGCATCTGATGAAAATGATTGCGGCAAAAGCCCAGCCGGTTTGTGACGATGCGAATATCCGGCTCCATCATGGCGGCGCCCATGATATAGTTGAGGCTCTGCTTTTCCAGTTTGGCGCGAAGCCGGCAGAGAGGACAGCCCTCGTACTGTTCAAAGGCCTCGTTGATGGGAATGGTGTACAGCTGTTCAGCCATGATTTCCTCCGCCTTTCCTTGATAAATTGCAAAATCTTGTGTATAATGAATGTTACTGTGATCTATTATACGAAATTATTTACAAGATTACCAGAGATAAATGGAGGCGGACGGTCCATGAATGAATGTTATGAAAAATCCTTTGCGATTACCTCCACGGAAGTGGACGTGTTCGGCAATTGCTGTCCCGCAGCGCTTTTGCGCTTTTTCCAGGACCTGGCCACGGAGCATGCGTCGCTCATAGGCTCGGAGCGGGATTATCTGATTCAGGAATACCACGCCATCTGGATGCTGGTGCGGGTCTGGTATCAGATCCGCCGGCCGCTGAAAATGGGAGAAGCAGTGACCATTCGCACCTGGCAGCGTGGGGCAGGCGGCCTGATCGTCTATCGGGATTTTGATCTCTATGTGGGGGAGGAATATGTGGGCGAGGCCATCTCCGCCTGGGTGGTGGCAGATACGGTGAGCCGGAAGATGCTGCGGCCCGCGTCCATTCAGGCCATCGCCGCGGCGCCGGTACCCAAGGAGGTAAAGACCAAGCAGCTCAAGCTGATCCGGACCCCGAAGAATCGCCGGGAGGTCTATACCAAGACCGTCCGGTTTTCGGATCTGGATGTGAACGGACATATGAACAACACTCGGTACGCCGACGTGCTGATGGACGCCCTGTCGGTAGAAGAACTGAAGGGTAAATACCTCTCGTCCCTGCAGCTGAACTATTCCATGGAATGCCGTGCGGGAGAGAGCATGAGCATTTCCAGGGATATGGTGGAGGATGCCTGTTATATTGACGGATGCAGCGAGGATGGTACCCGCCGGTTTGAGGCAATTCTACAATTTCGTCCGGATTACAGCGCTGGTCTTGACGTAGCGCCTGATTACGAGTAAAATAGATAAAATCATTTGGAATGCCACGGAATTTATAAAAAGGAGAGGTTTGCATGATGGTAAATGACAATCCGGCACAGAAGTTCTATAAAGAAGGACTTACCTTTGACGATGTGCTTCTGATCCCAGCCGCCAGTGAAGTGGTGCCACGCCAGATTGAGTTGGGGACCCAGCTCACCAAGACGATTCACCTGAACATTCCCCTGTTGTCCTCCGCTATGGATACCGTTACGGAGTATAAAATGGCCATCGCTATGGCGCGGGAGGGCGGTATTGGCATTATCCATAAGAACATGACCATTGAAGAACAAATCGAACAGGTGGATATGGTCAAGCGCTCCGAGAACGGCGTCATTACCAATCCCTTTTTCCTGGCTCCCGATAATACCCTCCAGGATGCGGACAACCTGATGGGGAAATATCGGATCTCCGGTGTGCCCATCTGCGTGGAGGACCGGAAGCTGGTGGGCATCATCACCAACCGGGACATGAAGTTTGAGACAGACTTTACCCGTCCTATCTCCGAGGTGATGACCCATGAGAATTTGGTGACGGCCAAAGAAGGGATTACCCTGGAAGAGGCCAAGCAGATCCTCCGGAAGCATAAGATCGAGAAACTGCCCATCGTGGATGACGATTTCCGGCTCAAGGGCCTCATTACCATCAAGGACATTGAGAAGGCGGACAAGTATCCCAATTCTGCCAGAGACGCCTCTGGACGGCTGCTCTGCGGTGCGGCTATCGGCGTAACTGCGGATGTGGTGGAGCGAGCCGAGGGACTCCTCTCTGCTGGTGCCGATGTATTGGCACTGGACAGCGCCCATGGACATTCCAGAAATATTATTGAATGTGTGAAAAAGATTAAGGCCCAGTTCCCCCATGCTCAGCTGATTGCGGGCAATGTGGCCACGGCTGGCGGTACTGAGGCGCTGATCGAAGCCGGTGCCGACTGCGTGAAGGTGGGCATTGGTCCCGGTTCCATCTGCACCACCCGTGTGGTGGCAGGCATCGGCGTGCCGCAGATCACGGCCATCTACGACGCTGCCTGTGCGGCCAAGAAATACGGCGTGCCGATCATTGCTGACGGCGGTATCAAGTATTCCGGCGACATCGTCAAGGCTTTGGCGGCTGGTGCTAGCACCGTCATGATGGGATCCATGCTGGCCGGCTGCGAGGAGAGCCCCGGAGAGACGGAGATCTATCAGGGCCGCCAGTTCAAGGTTTATCGGGGCATGGGCTCCCTGGCAGCTATGGCCAAGGGCTCCAAGGACCGGTATTTCCAGGAGGGGAACTCCAAGCTGGTGCCGGAGGGCGTAGAGGGCCGGGTGCCTTACAAGGGCGTCCTGTCGGATACCGTGTATCAGTTGCTGGGCGGCATCCGTTCCGGTATGGGCTACTGCGGCTGCCCCACCATCGGGGATTTGCAGGCCAAGGGCCAGTTTGTACGGATCACCAATGCCGGCCTCATCGAGAGCCATCCTCACGACATTACCATTACCAAGGAAGCTCCAAACTATTCAAAAGGCTAAGAAAAACGGGCTGTCCCAAGGGAGATTCCTCTGGGACAGCCTTTTGTTTACGGGAAAGAGATTATGGTAGATATATTTGTAAAAGATCTGGTGAAATCCTTTGAGGTGGGAAAAAACCTGCTGGACGGCCTGAGTTTTGAGGTGCAGCAGGGAGAGCGTGTGGGCCTTTTGGGCAAAAACGGCGCGGGAAAGACCACCGTATTTCGGATTCTCACCGGGGAGATTGACTATGACGAGGGTACCGTGGAGATCGCTCCTGGGAAACGGGTGGGATTGATCTCCCAGATTCCCAAGTATCCCCTGGATTTCACCGTGGAGCAGGTGCTCCGCTGCGCATTCACAGAGCTGGAAAATCTCAGAAGAAAGATGGAACAGCTGGAGAAGCAGATGGCTCAGGCCCCCACGGAGCAGATTTTAAAGGAATATGATAAGCTCTCCACCCGGTATCAGGTGGGGGGCGGCTATGAGATGGATGTCAATGTGGACAAGATCTGCAACGGCATGGGCATCCCGGCAGAGATGCGGCAGCAGGAGTTTGCCATGCTCTCCGGCGGAGAAAAGACCCGGGTAAATCTGGCCCGACTGCTGCTGGAGGAGACGGATATTCTGCTGCTGGACGAGCCCACCAACCATTTGGACATGAAAAATGTGGAGTGGCTGGAGGAGTATTTACTGAAATTCAAGGGCACAGTGCTGACCATCTCCCACGATCGGTATTTTCTGGACCAGGTGGTGACCCGGATCGTGGAGCTGCGGGGCGGCAAGGCGGAATACTACAGCGGCAACTATTCCTTTTATGTGGAGGAAAAGGAGGCCCGGTACCAGCTGCAGCTTAAGCAGTACGAGCAGGAGCAGGCCAAGGTCCAGCAGCTCGCCTATACCATGGAACGAATGAAGGGCTGGGGCATCAACAACCGCACCCTGTACCGCCGGGCCATGAGTATTCAGAGCCGCATTGACCGGATTCAGAAGACGGAGCGGCCCACCAAGGAAAAAACCATGCACGCCAGCTTTGGTCAGCGAGAATTTCATGGAGATGAAGTCATGGTACTGAAGGATCTGGCCATGGGCTTTGGGGACAGAACGTTGTTTTCTGACGTCAATCTGCTGGTGCAGGGGGGCGAGCATATTGCACTTTTGGGGGACAACGGCACAGGAAAATCCACATTTTTAAAGCTGCTGATGCAGGAGGAGATGCCCACAGCCGGAAAAATCAAATTTGGTCCTTCCGTAAAAATGGCCTATCTGCCCCAGATCATCCATTTTTCCCATCCGGAGCGCAGCGTGTTGGACACGATGATCTATGAGAAAAACTACTCCACCCAGACCGCACGAAACCGCCTGGGCGCCTTTTTGTTTTCTGGGGAGGATGTGTTCAAACCGGTGTCCGCCCTGTCTGGCGGTGAGCAGAGCCGTCTGCGGCTGTGTATGCTGATGGATGAGGAGATCAACCTTTTGATCCTGGACGAGCCCACCAACCATCTGGACATTGCCTCGCGAGAATGGATCGAGGATGCGGTGGCCGGATTCTCCGGGACGCTGCTGTTTGTCTCTCACGATCGGTATTTTATCGACCAGTTTGCGGATCGGATCTGGGAACTGGAGGATGGAAAAATTTCGGATTTTAAGGGGAATTACAGCCAGTTCTGTGGGGAAAAGCGACGCCAGCGACAGCTGCAGGCGACCCATAAGACGGAAAAATCGGAAAAGCCCCAACAGGAGAAAAAGCAGAAAAATCAAACCCCGGAGGCAGTTCACAAGAAAAACACCAGAAATCTGGAAAAACAGATTGCCCGGCTGGAACGGGAGATCGAGAAGCAGGAAGCTGTGATTTCCGACTATGATGAGAAAATCCAGGCTGCGGCCACAGACTATGTGGAGCTGGCCCGACTCATGGAGGAAAAGACGGCGGCGGAGACGGTGCTGGAAACCCTGTATGCCCAGTGGGAGGAACATTCCGCTCTGTTGGAGGATTGATATGAAAAAACTATGGATTCCAGCAGCAGTGTTTTTTCTGGCGGGGATCGTCATGCTGTGCCTGCCCTACTATATGGAGATGACCGGGCTGGTACTGCTCCTGCTGGGAATTGCGTTTGGGCTTAATGCCGCATTCCTGGGTCGAGGTGGCAAAAAACTCCGAATGTGTATGTGGCTGCTTACAATTTCGGCTTCTGTGGGGGTGATGGTACTGATGAGCTGCATGAATCTTATCACCTGTGGCGGACAGACGGACTGGGACCGGGCGGAGACCTCGGAATACGCCGTGGTTCTGGGGGCAGCGGTTCGGGAGGACGGTACGGCTTCCCGCATTATGCGCCAGCGGTTGGACGCAGCTATGGAGTTTATGGCGCGAAATCCCGACGCCATGGTGATCCTGTCTGGCAGTCAGGGCGGCAATGAACCCATTTCAGAAGCCCAGTGTATGTACAACACCCTGGTAGAGCAGGGAGCGGATCCCCAGCGGCTGCTGCTGGAAGAGGGAAGCGAAAATACCCGAGAGAATTTGCAAAACAGCCTGCGGATTATCGAGGATCGGGGTGGCACAAAAAAACCGGTTGCCATTATCACCAGTGAGTTCCATCAGCGCCGTGCGGCCTACATCGGTACATCCCTGGGCATGGAGACTTGCCCGGTGTCCGGCAACACGGACCAGTGGTTTTACCGGATCAATTACACGCTGCGGGAGGTATTTGCCTTTGTGAAGGCGGCGTTTGAAGGTGGTGCGGATTGACTTTCCCTCAAGGGGGCAGTATAATGCATAAGAAAGACCAAAATGATAGTTCCAAGGGAAAGGATGTATGAGATATGAGCGAAAACTGCAACGGCAATTGCTCCAGCTGCGGTGAGACCTGTGACAGCCGTCAGGCGGAAAGCCTGCTGGCCCAGGCCAATCCCCTGTCCAGCGTAAAAAAGGTCATTGCCGTCGTCAGCGGTAAGGGCGGCGTGGGCAAATCCACAGTCACGTCCATGCTGGCGGTGGAGATGAATCGGAGAGGCTACAAGACCGCCGTGTTGGACGCGGATATTACCGGCCCTTCCATTCCCACGGCCCTGAATATCCATGGCCGTCCCTCCAGCTGTGAGGAGGGGATGCTGCCCATCCAGTCTGAAACTGGAATTGATGTCATGAGCATCAATCTGCTGCTGGAGAAGGACACTGACCCGGTGATTTGGCGTGGCCCCATTCTGGGTGGCGTGGTAAAGCAGTTCTGGTCCGACGTGGTCTGGAAGGACGTGGACTATATGTTTGTGGATATGCCGCCAGGAACCGGCGATGTGCCGCTGACGGTATTCCAGAGCCTGCCGGTGGACGGCATTGTAGTGGTGACCAGCCCTCAGGATCTGGTTTCCATGATCGTCAAAAAGGCCGTCAATATGGCGGAGATGATGCACATTCCTGTGATCGGGTTGGTGGAGAACTACAGCTATCTGAAGTGTCCTGACTGCGGCCGTGAGATCCAGGTGTTTGGCAAGAGCAAGATTGACGCTGTTGGAAAGGAACTGAATCTTCCGGTGCTGTGTAAGCTTCCCATCGACTCCCATCTGGCGGAGGCCATGGACGAGGGGCTGGTGGAACATGCCAAGGTGGATGCCATTGCACCCGCCGCGGATGCCATTGAAAAACTGAAATGATTCGGGAAACGGCGGTATGACGCAAACTGCGTCGTGCCGCCGTTTTGTGTAAAACAAGGACGATCACAACGCTGTGATCGTCCTTACTCTACTGCTATTATGTTTTGCTGCTGCCGGGCTGAGGGCCAACTATGCTGCCGCTGGCGGTGATCCGGGCCACCAGATTTCCCGGTTCGTCCCAGACGGAGATCTCATAATAGACGGTGGTACGGCCTTCCCGGACCTTCTCTGCCTTGGCCGTGAGCCGGTTTCCTTTGGCAGCCCGGAGGAAAGTGATCTGGCTGGTGGCAGAAACCGCAGCGGCTTTTTGAAAATTGGATGCCACCGCAAAGGCGAAATCCCCCAGCATAAACACCGCGCCGCCCATCACATTGCCCATGGCATTGCGGTGGTGATCCGTCAACTGGAGGGAGCAGACAGCGTAGTCCCTGGTGACTTCTTCAATCACAGCGCCGTTGTCTGTAGCAAAGCGGTCGTTCTGAAAATATGCTTTGGCTTCTTCCAAAAGATTCATACAAGGTCCTCCCATATATCGCTGAGAAATTGACGAAATGCGGTGGGCAGGGCGATGCTGCTGGCAACGTCCGCCCGGGTTTTCCAGAGGAATTGATCGTTCTGCGCGCCGCAGTGGAGCCGGACTCCGGTCATATTCCATTGAATGTGGGTAAAAATGTGCTTCCGGCTGACGGTTTTCTCCAGAAAACGGGGATGAAGGCCCCATTCCTCTGCGGTTTGAATCATTTCCTCCGGGGACAGGATGCCCGGCTTGTGAGGAAATTCATAGAGACCTGCCAGCAATCCAGAATCAGGACGGCGGCGCAGGGCCACTGCGTCACCGCAAGTCAGCAGAAATACGGTCATATCCTCCTGCTTCCGAGGCCGCTTTTCTGCCCGAACCGGCAGTTCCTCTATGGTGTGGTTTTTACGGGCACGGCAGAGATCTCCCATGGGGCATTCGCCGCATTTCGGGGTACCATTGGGAAGGCATACCGTGGCGCCCAGTTCCATCAGCGCTTGGGTGAAATCTCCCGCCTGCTCGGGATAAATCTCCGCCAAAGTCTGAGAAAACCGGCGTTTGACTGCGGGATCGTCGGTGCAGCTGTGGTCGTCCAGAATGCGGCTCATGACCCGGAGTACATTGCCGTCCACTGCCGGGGTTTTGGCATCGAAGCAGATGGAGGAAATGGCTCCGGCGGTATAGTCCCCGATGCCCGGCAGCTTGCGGATGGCGGCATAATCCCGGGGGAATATCCCGCCATATTCCTGCTGAATGATCCGGGCAGCCTTTTGGAGATTTCTGGCCCGGCTGTAGTAGCCCAGGCCCTCCCAGAGTTTGAGAAGCTCCGTTTCCTCCGCCGCAGCAAGAGCCGAAATGTTGGGATAGCATTCCAGAAATCTGAGGTAATAGCCCTTTACTGCCTCCACACGGGTCTGCTGAAGCATGATCTCCGAAAGCCACACATGATAGGGCTCCCGGTCCCGACGCCAAGGAAGGTCCCGACGATGGGCTGCGTACCAGGGCAGCAGCCGCTGGGGCAGCTGGGGAAGCAGCGCCTCCATCAGCGGTTGTCCACCTTTTCTGGGTAGAGGTCGTGATTCTGGAGTCGGTTCCAGGCGACCTCCTCCCAGCGGGTGCCGGGACGGCCATAGTTGCAGTAGGGGTCAATGGAGATGCCGCCCCGGGGGGTAAATTTGCCCCAGACCTCAATATATTTGGGGTCCATCAACCGGATCAGATCCTCCATGATAATGTTGACGCAGTCCTCGTGGAAGTCCCCGTGATTCCGGAAGGAGAACAGATAGAGCTTGAGGCTCTTGCTTTCCACCATTTTTTCGTCGGGGACATAGCTGATATAGATGGTGGCAAAGTCCGGCTGTCCGGTCATGGGGCAAAGGCTGGTGAACTCCGGGCAGTTGAACTTTACAAAATAGTCGTGGTCCATATGCTTGTTGCGGAAGGTTTCCAGCACCTCCGGGGCATAGTCCGTGGGATATTGGATCCCCCGGTTTCCCAGTTCGGTGATACCGGACAGCTCCTCCTTGCTTCTACCGGATGCCATCAAGATTCCTCCTTCATCAGTGGGTCAATGACGCCGTTTTTCTCGAATGCGGCAATACGATCCACGCAGGTGCCGCAGTGTCCGCAGGGCTTTTCTCCGCCCTCGTAGCAGCTCCAGGTGAGCTCATAGGGAACACCCAGGGCCAGACCTGTTTTCACCACATCGGCTTTCGTGACAGAGACGAAGGGGGCTTCCAGCCGGAGCTGACCGCCGGTGCCTTCCACAATGGCCTGATTCATGGCGGTAACAAAGGCCAGGGAGCAGTCCGGATAGGCTGCCCCTGCGGCATCGTCCGCATGGGCTCCGTACAGGATCTTTTCGCAGCCATGGCTCAGGGCGATGCTGGCGGCAGAGGACAGGAACAGGCCGTTCCGGAAGGGAACATAGGTGGATACAGGGCGGCCGCCGGTTTTTTCGATCTGGACGGCATAGCTTTCCAGAGGAATTTCCTCCGTGGACTGCTTTAACAGGCTGCAGTTGCTGCCGGCAAAAATGGTGCTGAGGTCCAGTTCCAGTCGCTCTACCCCATAGTATTTCGCCACGGCTCTGGCTGCCTGGAGCTCTTTGTCGTGCTTTTGGCCGTAATAGATGGACAGGGCGATGACGTTGTCTGCACCGGCCTCCTGAACAGCCAGACCCAGACAGGTGGTGGAATCTACGCCACCGCTGGAGAGTACCAGAATTTTCATTTGAGAAGCGCCTCCATTCGCATTTGCAGGAGCGGCTCTGTCTGGAACCGGCCCCGGTAGGTTTCTGTAATGGTTCGAGTGCCCGGCTTTTGAATGCCCCGGGCGGTCATACAGCTGTGGCAGCCGGAGATCACCACCGCCACATCCTGGGACCCTGTGACCATAGAGATGATTTCCGCAATATCCCGGCCCAGCCGTTCCTGCAGCTGGAGCCGACGGGCGGCCATATCTGCGATCCGGGCGATCTTGCTCAGACCGATGACCTTTCCTTTGGGAAAATAGCCCACGCTGACCTTCATGTCGTACATCAGGGCCAGATGGTGCTCACAGTGGGAGAATACGTCAATATCCCGAACCACCACCAGATCCTGAGATGCACCGGCCTCCTCAAAGGTTTTGTCAAACATGGCGGCAATCTCCGCATTGGTATAGTTCATGCCCTGAAAGACCTCTTCGTACATATTGGCCACCCGCTGGGGCGTTTCCCGCAGGCCCTCTCGGTCCGGATCATCGCCCAAGGCTTCCAAAATTCCGCGAATGTGATAGGCAATGGCTTCCTTGTCGATCATGCGATCACACCCCCCTCTGTTCCGGATCCCAGATAAACTTGTGCAGCTGCAGTTGCAGTGTTACGCCGGTGAGGCGGTTTTCCTTCATAAACTCCACAATCTCCGCTGGCTGTATTTTCCCGAATACGGGGCTGAGGTATACGCTGGTACGATGAATCAGCTGGTATTCCTGGATAATCTCCAGGGCCCGGTTCAGATCCTCACGGCTACCACATACAAATTTGACGGTGTCCCGTTTGTCGAGAACGTCGAAGTTCTCTGGGTACATAAAACGTTCCATCCCACTGCCCGGCAGCTTGTAGTCCATGGTGAAGGCAGGACGGTTGGGAATGTCCATAAAAGGTTTCAGCGGAAGACTGCCGTTGGTCTCTACCTCCACATAGAGCTGGGGATCCCGGCAAAACAGAGCCAGCAGGGAGTAAATATCCTCCTGGAGCAAGGGTTCTCCACCGGTGATGGTGACGTTTTCCGCACCACTCTCCTTCAGCGCCATATAGAGCGCCTCCTGGCTCATGGGGGTAAAGGGTGCTCCGGGCTGGTTGGCCCAGGCGGTATCACAGTAGCCGCATTTCAAATTACAGCCGGTAAAACGAATGAAAAAGGCCAGCTGCCCGGCTTTGGTCCCTTCCCCGTTGATGCTGAGAAAGGTCTCGGCCACATTATAATTGGACAACGGTTCCCGCCTCCTCTTTTCCGTTATAGCAGGCACAATTGGTAGGAGTCTCATAGACAGAGACATCCCGGACCGAATAGTCCTGGTCCGTCAGCCGATCATAAAAGTAACGGGCCATGTTCTCTGCGGTGGTGGGGAAGGGAAGCGTTACGATACGAAACGCTTCCGATTGCAGTGCCGCCAGCGTTTCGGGCTTTAGCGAATCCTGCTCCAAAAGCAAAGCATGGTCAAATTCCTCTGTCATACGGTTCAAATCAGATTTTAGATCTCCGAAATCTGTCAGCATACCGCGCTGAGAACCGTCGGACTGGAGCGCTGCCCCTTGAATGGCAACCACGACCCGCCAGCGATGGCCGTGAAGATTCCGGCATTTTCCTGCGTATCCCTTTAAAAAATGGGCTGCGTCAAAGCTGGCTTCTGCCTGTAAATAGTACAATAAAACTTCCTCCCAAGGCCCCGAAGAACAGAAAAAAGGGCGCAACGCGCCCCAGCAGACACCCAATGGGTATCAACCTGGTTTTGTTTTCTGACAGGAGGGCCGCGAACTGTCACACAAATTCAGGACGCACCGAGGTGCGTCCTGTCGATTATAACACACTTTTGAGAAAATGCAAGAGGTCAGCGGGATCCCAGCTCCTCAGCGTAGCATTTTGCCAGCATCTCCGCGTCGGAGAGCAGCCGAGCCATACGCGCCTGGCCCATTTTTTCCAACACGCGTTGGTTGACCAGGGCATTGCGTTCCTGCTCCTGATCGTGCAAAGCCCGTCCTTCGTCGGTCAAAGACACAAAGGTGTTCCGGCGGCTTTTCGGATCCACGGTCCGCAGGATCCAACCCTTTTCCTCCAGGGTGCGGAGCATTTTCGACACCATAGAAACGGAAACCATCAGATCCTCCGCCAGAGAGGAGACGTAGACGCCAGGCTTGTCCGGCTGGGCCTCATGGCCCCTGCGAATGGCGGAGACAGCCATGAACTCTGCCTGTGTCATGGTCTGAAGCTCAGCGCCCCAATGGATGCGCCGGAACTGTTGAAGCAGATGAAAAAAGCCCTCTCGTCTAAAATCCAGATCCATGACAGCATCCCCCTTTCTTTTTTGACATTTTACAATAAAAAATTTCTGGTGTCAACAGTTGCTCTGTTCAAAAATTGTTTACATCTTTTACAGCTTCCTGTGATATGATACATCATATTGCATGTTTTGGGAGAAAGGAGCACCTTCGTTGCTGGAACTGAAACAGATCACAAAAGACTATACCTCCGGGGGAGAGTCCGTCAAAGCCCTCAAGGGGATCAGCATTGCCTTTCGGCAAAGTGAGTTTGTCTCCATATTGGGGCAATCCGGCTGTGGAAAAACCACTATGCTTAACATCATCGGCGGCCTAGATGATTACACCTCGGGGGATTTGATCATCAACGGAAGATCCACCAAGGAATATCGGGATCGGGACTGGGACACCTATCGCAACCATGCGGTGGGCTTTGTATTCCAGAGCTACAACCTGATTCCCCATCAGACGGTGCTGTCCAATGTGGAGCTGGCCCTGACCTTGTCCGGCGTATCCAAGACGGAACGAAGAAAACGGGCCAAGGATGCCCTGAAACAGGTGGGGTTGGGAGATCAGATGAAGAAAATGCCCAACCAGCTCTCCGGCGGACAGATGCAGCGGGTGGCCATTGCCCGGGCCCTGGTCAATAATCCGGAGATCCTGCTGGCGGATGAACCCACCGGCGCGTTGGATTCCGAGACCTCCGTGCAGGTCATGGAGATTCTGAAGGAAGTGGCCAAGGACCGGCTGGTGGTGATGGTTACCCACAATCCGGAACTGGCGGAGCGGTATTCCACCCGGATCGTCCGGTTGCTGGACGGAGAGATCATCTCGGACACCATGCCCTATGATCCCCAGCAGGAAACCGAGAAAGAAGCGGAAGGTCCATTGGGGAAGAAACCCTCCATGTCCTTCTTGACAGCCCTGAGCCTGTCTCTCAACAATTTGATGACCAAAAAGGGCCGGACCATCCTGACGGCCTTTGCCGGTTCCATCGGAATTATTGGTATTGCCCTGATTCTTTCTCTGTCCAATGGCATTCAGAGCTATATTGATGATCTGGAGGAGGATACCCTGACCTCCTACCCCATCACCATACAGCAGGCTACCATGGATATGAGCTCCATGATGAGCACCATGCTGGGGGTCCAGAAATCAGAACCCCATGAGGACGGCCTTGTCCATTCCAGCAATATCATGACCAGCATGATTGACTCCATCATGCAGGAGATCACCACCAACGATCTGGCCAGCTTCAAGGCTTATCTGGAGCAGGATGGCAATGAGATTGCGGAGTTGTGTTCGGAAATCAAGTACTCCTATCCCACGGAGATTGGAATCTACACTACAACGGACACGGGACGTGTCCACCGTGTGAATCCCGTATCTGTGCTGGAGGAGATCGGCATGGGCGACATTGCTTCCGGAATGCAGATGAACAACATCGGCGTCTGCACAGAATTGGTGGACAGCGAGAGCATGCGGGAGAGTGACTATGAGCTGGTGGCGGGAGACTGGCCTTCGGCGTATAACGAAGTGGTGCTGATTGTCAACGAAAACAATGAGATCACGGATTACACCCTCTATGCTCTGGGCCTTCGGGATACGGAGGCGCTCCGGGACAGCATTCTGGAAAACCAGCAGAAGATCATGGAAAGCGGATCTGCGGAAGGGGCAGTTGCCATTGAGGACGCGGAATCCACCTACACCTATGAGGATCTGATGGACCTGGATCTTCGGTTGGTCCTGCCCACCGCATATTATGAAAAGCAGGAGGATGGCACCTACCTGGATATGCGGGAGGACGAGGACTATATGGAGCAGCTGGTGGATCAGGCGGAGACGCTCCAGGTGGTGGGCGTTCTTCGGACCATGGACGATAATGGCAGTGAGTATGGGACCATTGGCTACACCACGGAGCTGACGGAATATGTCGTTGAACAGGTGGAAGACAGCGAGATCCTGCGTGCTCAGGAGGAGGACCCGAATACCGACGTCTTTACAGGCCTTCCGTTCCCGGGAACCGAGGAAGCGGAAGCTGTGACTGAGAGCCAAGCTGAAACGAATACAGCCGCTTCCGGACTCAACGAGGCCCAGACAGCACTGGTGACGGAAGTGATTGGGGAAATGCCGGAAGAATACCAGAGCCAGCTTGCGGCCATGGAACCGGAAATGCAGGCGGAGATCCTGATCGCCAACGGGTTGCTGGAACAATCGGAACTGGATGCACTGGGAGATGGAGAAGACCAGGAGGAACCGAAAGTCTCGGATTCCTCCTACGAGGAAAATATGAATCTGCTCCATGCCGCTTCTTTGGAGGAACCCAGCGCCATCAGCCTCTATGCTGCCAGCTTTGAGGACAAAACAGCCATCACCGATGCGCTGGATGCCTACAACGAGGAGCAGTCCGCAGCCGGAAATGAGGATCAGGTGATCCAGTATACCGACTATGTGGGACTGCTGATGAGCTCGGTGACGGATATTGTGAATGTGGTCAGCTATGTGCTCATTGCTTTTGTGGGAATCTCTCTGGTGGTGTCCTCCATTATGATCGGTGTGATTACGTTGATCTCCGTCCAGGAGCGGACTAAGGAGATTGGTATCCTGCGGGCCATTGGCGCTTCCAAGCGGGATGTATCTCGGGTGTTCAACGCGGAGACGTTGATCATTGGACTAGTTGCAGGTGTGCTGGGAATTGGCATTACCGTATTGCTCAACATCCCCATCAACCTGATTATTGACCATTTGGCAGGCATCGACGATGTAGCGAGACTGCCGGTGAAGGGCGCGGTGATCCTGGTGATCATCTCGGTGCTGCTGACAGTGTTGGCGGGATTGATCCCGGCCAAAGCAGCTGCCAAGAAGGATCCGGTGGAAGCGCTGCGGACAGAGTGATAAATACAAGAAAGCCCCCGGCCGTAGCCGGGGGCTTTAATCATTCGGTTGGAAGCATTTCCACGGTGACTTGCTTGTTCTTTTTGGAACGATTCTGCAAATACCGTACGGTGCAGGACAAAATGAAATTGATGATAAAGTAGATCACAAAGGCTGCACCAAACAGCACAAATACGTCGGAGACGTTGATTTGACCGGTGCCGTTGTACATATTGGCGGCTGCAAGGATCTTCTTGACTCGGCTCATGAGCTCAATGACGGCCACGTTTGCCAGGTAGGAGGAATCCTTGATGGTGGTGATGCACTGGCCGAGCAGGGTAGGAATGACGCTGCGGTAGGCCTGGGGCAGGACGATGTAGATCATGATCTGCACCGTATTGAAGCCCTGGGAATGACCGGCTTCAAACTGGCCGTGATCCACCGCGTTGAGGCCGCCCCGAACGATTTCTGCAATGACAGAAGAGGTAAACAGGATCAGCGCCACTGCAGCTTTGAACAGCAGTCCAACTTCCACGGAGGTCAGCGTGAACATGGGCCGTGACAGAAACTCCGGAGAAGGGCAGAACACCACGCAGATGAAAATCCAGAGCAGCAGCGGAGTGTTTCGGAAAATTTCGATGTAGGCGGTGGCAATCCATTTAAAGATTCTGGTTTTGCCGGTACAGTAGTTCCGGACCAGGGCCAGAATGCTGCCGAAGAGAATGCCCAGAACCACAGCTACAAAAGAGATGACCAGGGTGAAAGCAAGACCTTTAAAAATGTACTGCAGGATCGCCGGATTTTTCAGCATGCTGAGGCTGGCTTCCAGAGTATTCATGCTTCCACCTCCTCGCTAGCTGGTTCGGTCGTATTTTTATTGCGCGCATCGCGGTTTTTCAGGCTCTGCTCCCACTTGCTGGCCAGAGTGGACAGGGGGAAGCAGACGATAAAGAACAGCAGGCCGCTGACCAGATAGGCTGGGCCGTAGGCACCGCCGGTATTCTCGCCGGTGACAAAGCTGTAGGTGATGGAGATCAGGTCCGTACCGCCGATGATATACAGGCAAGAGGTGTTCTTGATCAGGTTTACCACCTGGTTGACCATGGGCGGCAAAATGATCTTGATGCTCTGAGGCAGGATGATGTAGTACATCCGTTCCACATAGTTAAAGCCCTGGGACTGCGCCGCTTCAAACTGGCCCTTGGGGATGGACTGAATGCCTGCCCGAACCACCTCTGACATATAGGCACCGTGATAGATGCCCAGGGCGATAAAACCGGTGGCCCAGATACCGATGCTGTTGCCGGAGAACGCCAAGGCATAATAGAGAAAGCACAGCTGCAGCAGCACGGGCGTATTTTGAATAAACTCCACATAGACGCGGCTGATGGCGCGCAGTATTTTTTTGTGGCTGGTGGCCATCAGACCAAACACAATGCCCAGCATCAAGGCCAGGACCAGACCCAACACTGCAGTTTCCGCGGTGGTGAGAAGGCCCTTCAGGAAGCCTTCCCGATAGAGCCAGACCTTGTTCCAGGCTCTTTCTGAAAAAATTCCTGCCATATCATCGCCTCCATATTACATAGTTCCCAAATCAGAGGGTCCCGACGCAGCCGGGGCCCTCTGATCCGGGGCAGAGCGCCAGGACAGCCGCTCTGCCTCGTTTTCTCAGTTAACCCAGATTGTAGGTAGCAATCAGACCGTCGATGGTGCCGTCAGCAAGCCACTCGGTGATCTTGTCTTCGCACAGAGCGGAGAAGCCGGACCCCTTGGTGGTGGCGATGCCGTACTCCTGAGGAGAGAACTCAGCGTCCACATAGGTGCGGCCTTCGGTCTTGTAGGCGGCCAGGATGGACTTATCCACGCAGAAAGCGTCTACCTCGTCGGCTTCCAGAGCGGTGGAGATAGAGGGATAGTCATCATACTGCTTAAAGCTGATGCCATCGGTCCAGGTGGAGGGATCAAAGGTTTCCTCGTCGAAGCCCTCGCCGGTGATGACGCCTTCCTCGATCATGGCCTTCACCAGGCTCTTGGCGGAGGTGGAACCGGAGGACACGCCCACGGTCTTATCCTTCAGGGTGGCAAGATCGGTGATACCGGCGGACTCCTTCACCAGAACGCTGACATAGTCGGTGTAGTAGGGGGTAGTGAAGTCCCAGCTCTGCTTACGCTCATCGGTGATGGTAAAGGTAGCAAGCACGCAGTCGATGTCGCCGGAATCCAGCAGCTCAGAACGGGTAGCAGCGGTAACGGTGGTGAACTCCACATCGACGCCTAGGTACTCAGCCAGCTTCTTGGCCAGGTCGATCTCCAGACCGGAGTACTCGTTGGTCAGGGTATCCATAAAGCCGAAGCCAATTACGTCACTCTTGACGCCGACCTTCAGCACGCCGCGATCGATGATAGCCTGAACGTCTTCGCCATAGGAGGCGGGGTCAGCAGCAGCGGTAGAGGTCTCAGCGCCAGAGGCTTCCACATCGGAAGTTTCGGGAGCGGTGCTTTCTACCGCAGGTGCAGTGCTCTCAGTGGCCGAAGACTCTGTGGCAGAAGACGCTGTGGCAGAAGAGGTTGCCTCGTCGCCGCAGCCGGCCAGCAGGCCAAGGACCATAACGACAGACAACGCCATAGCTGTCAGTTTTTTGAGCTTGTTCATAGAAATTTCCTCCATTCATAGTCTGACAAAGTCATATGTCCTGAAACACGCAAAAGCGTGCCGCCTGAAAAATTAGCGGAGAATCTTGGAGAGGAACTGCTTGGTCCGCTCGTGGGTGGGATTCTCAAAGAAGTGCTCCGGAGGACCCTCTTCAATGATGGTGCCATCGGCCATAAAGATGACTCGGTCCGCCACCTGACGGGCAAAGCCCATTTCGTGGGTGACCACCACCATGGTAATGTTCTCCTTGGAAAGCTTGATCATAACGTCCAGCACGTCCTGTACCGTTTCCGGGTCCAGGGCAGAGGTGGGCTCATCAAACAAAATAATTTTCGTCTGGCAGCACAGGGCACGGGCGATGGCAACACGCTGCTGCTGACCGCCGGAAAGGGTAGTGGGATAGACATGGGCCTTATCCCGAAGCCCAACCACGTCCAGATAGTGGAAAGCCAGCTCTTCGGCTTCCTTTTTGGATTTGTGGTGCAGTTTGATGGGAGCCAGTGTCAGGTTCTGGAGCACGGTCTTATGGGGATAGAGATTGAACTGCTGGAACACCATGCTCATCATAGTGCGGTTCATCTGGGTCTTATTTTTGTTGGTCACCCGGGTGCCGTTGACCCACACCTCACCAGAAGTGGGCTCCTCCAGAAAGTTGATGCAGCGAACCGTGGTGGATTTGCCGGAACCGGAGGGACCGATGATAACCAGCTTTTCTCCTTCTGCAACTTCCAGGTTCACATCTTTCAAAACGTGGAGATCGCCGAAAAATTTATTGACGTTGACTAGTTTGATCACAGCGGATACCCCTCTCAAAATTATTATAAAAATAGCGGCTCTTCCGGAGCTTAAGAACTTCCGGACTGGAGCGGCGAGCGATTTAAACAGTTGATACACTTCTATGCATATTATAAACCGAAGGCCTGCATCCGTCAAGTAAAAATGCAATTTATGGTGATATAAATTCAAGCTTTGGCAGTTTATCAAGTTTTCTCCCTGGAAATATGCAAGGATTTTGTAGGTTTATTCATTGATGGGGTCGGAAAAATGAAGTATAATGGAAAACAATTGTGTGAGGAAGGAAGGAGCCCTGCTATGCTGCCCTTTTTGATTGTGTGCCCGCTGGTGTTTCTGGCAGGCTTTGTGGATGCCATTGCAGGAGGTGGGGGACTGATCTCCCTGCCGGCATATCTGCTATCTGGAGTACCAGCCCATGTGGCCATTGCCACCAATAAGCTATCTTCGGCCACCGGGACTGCCGTATCCACGGGACGGTTCCTAAAAAGGGGCTATGTGCCGGTGAAGCTTTCTCTGTGTGCCGCAGCCATGGCGCTGGTGGGGTCCAGTATTGGGGCAAATATCTCAATGCTGCTGCCGGAACAGGTGCTGCGGGGTATGCTGCTGGCAGTTTTGCCGGTTGTGGCCTTTTATGTGCTGAAGAATAAAAATATCGGAGAGCACCAAGACGCTGGCTCCAGAACTGGACGGCAGCTGCTGCTGATTGCCATGGGAGCGGCACTGGTCATCGGAATTTATGACGGCCTCTACGGGCCAGGGACGGGAACCTTCCTGCTGCTGATTCTCACCGGATTGGGGCGGATGGAGCTCAAGGATGCCGCAGGTACTACCAAGGTCATCAACCTGGCCTCTAATGTAGCGGCACTGGCCACGTTTATCTATCATGGGCAGGTCTATTGGGCCTTGGGGCTGACGGCGTCGGTGTTTTCCATTGCAGGGCATTATACCGGAGCTGGGCTTGTGGCCAAGGATGGAAAACGGGTGGTTCGGCCGGTGGTGCTGACGGTATTGTGTATTCTCTTTATCAAGGTTGTAACGGATTTTTCATGAAAGCGAAAAGGCTGGCGTCTGCAACAGTGCAGACGCCAGCCTTTTGGGGTATGGCTTGGAATGGAGAAATCAAGCGGCTTCCAATTTGTCAAGATACCGCTCATAGGCGGCCTGATAGAGTTCTTCCATACGGTTGCCGCCCATGGAAATGATGGTTTCCTGGAAAACGGCAAAGCTCTCTTCAGTCAGCTCAGACTGGCCCAGAATGAACTTCATGATCTCTGTGGAGGCGTAAGTGGTGACATCGGAGGAGAGAGAGGCATATTCTTCGTTTTCCTCTTCATTCAGGGCAACGCCTGTGGGGAGATTATAGGTGCCGTCAGCGTCGCAGGTGCGGAAGGTGTCGAATACCTCCCATTCCTCGTCTCCAAAGTAGTAATAGCCGGCACGGACATCCAGAATACTGGGCATATGACCGCTGGCCACGGCGGAGGCGTAGATATAGCAGGCGTCCTTGTAGCTCAGTCCGTCAGGATTGTTGGTGATGAGCTCCGTGTATTGGGGGTTCCCGTTTTCGTCGTACTCAAAGGAGTGCCCTTCGTCGCCGTAGTTGTACATCAGCTGTCCATCCTCGGAGAACAGGTAGTTGACCATCTGCATAATGCCCTCGGGGTCCTGGCAGGCGGTGGAGATGGCCCAGGAATCCTGCTGCTTGATCCGGGAGAAATTGTCGGTCCAGCTGAAGTGAAGCTGATCGTCAGCGTTGATCTTGGGTGCATTGATGGGCATCAGTTCATAGCTGTAGCTGGGGTCACGATAGCTTTCGATGGTGGCAATGTTGGCGGCGGTGCCGGTGTTAACGGCGCTCTGACCGGAGGCGAACCACTTGTCCGTGGCACCCATCTGGGCATTGAAGAAGTCTGCATAGATGGTGCCATCGGCGTACCAATCCGCAAGCATTTTCAGATAGTCGTAATAGCTGTCATTTAAATAGGAGTAGACCACTTTGCCGTCGATGACGTTGAAACCACCGGCGTAAAGGTCATAGCCGTAGCTGTAGAGGGAATCATCGCCCTTGTTGCTGGCCATGGCGTTGCCGATGCAGATGCCCTGACAACCATAGGTGGACATGCAGGTTTGTACATATTCGTGGAACTGGTCGTAAGTTGCCGGTTTTTCCATGCCCAGCTCCCGGAGCCAATCGCCCCGGATCAGAATGCCGCCATTTTCACAGCCAGCCTCCTTGTAGATGGTGGCCAGGGTGGGCAGACAGCCGTTGTCGGTAATCAGGGCAGCCTTCAACTGGGGGTCTGTTTCCAGATAGTACATATAGTTGGGGGCGTATTCTACCGCCAGGTCATACAGGTCAATGATGATTTCGTCGGTAATGGCAGCATCATAGCCCTTGGTGTAGTGGCTTACGCCGTCGGAGATAATGTCGGTGTAATCCCCGGAGGATACCATCAGATTGAACTGCTCGGATACCACGCTGTCACCCACTGTGGTGATTTCCAGCTTGACGTTGCAGTATTCCTGAAGGAGTTTTAGGTTGTTAATGTCCGTGGCCATGTCCGAGACCAGATTGCTCATAAAGAAGGGCAGCATGGTCCACATGGTGTAGGTGCGGGTTTCCTCAAAGAGGGGCAGCTCCACTTCTTCCAGCTGAAGCTCTGGCACATCCTCTGTGCTGGTTTCCATGTTGGAACTTTCGACGGTGGAGTCCTGCGGTGCTTCCGGCGCCGTCGTAGGTTCTGCGGAAGCAGAAACGGCAGCGGTAGCTTCTGCTTCTGTAGATGCCACGGAGGTATCTGAGGAAGGCGCCTGACCACAGCCTGCCAGAATGCCCAGCAGCATGGAAAAGGCCAGAAGCAGAGCGAACAAATTCTTTTTCATGGACAACATCTCCTTTCGTGTGGCTGCGGGAGGAGCGCTTCGGAGAGACTCACGGACCTGGAAGGTATGGGGCTTCCAAGAGACAGGAGCGGCGAAGCGGGAAGGCAATTCCTGCTTGACTTCCGTCTGCTCCTCCCGTAATATGAAATTAGCCTAAGGTCATCTTATGACAGGATGGAAAATCTTGCAATTCTAAATTATTTTTGTTTCATTCCAGAACCGAATAGATAGGGGCAGAACTATGGAAATCGAGTATCTATATGAATTTACCGTAATCGCCAAAATGCAGAATTTTTCCAGAGCAGCGGAGGAACTCTGCATGTCCCAGTCATCACTGTCCAAGCATGTCCTGGCGTTGGAGCGGGAGTTGGGGGTGCCGCTTCTGATACGGAACTCCAGAAATGTAACGCTGAGCCCGGCGGGGGCGCAGATCCTGCCGCTGGCTGCCCAGGCCAGTGAACTGAAGAATAAAATCCGGGTGGTGGCGGATAAGCAGTCCGGCCGGGAGAAAACGATTTTGAGCATCGCATCTATCCCTGTCATGGCTCAATACAATATTACGGGACTGCTGGCCAAGTTTCAGCGGGAACATCCCCAGGTGACGCTGGAGGTCATGGAAAGCGAGCGGCAGGAAATAGGAACCTTGCTGGAGAGTGGAAAAAGCGAACTGGCATTTTACCGCCGGGGCCTGGAGAATGAGGAAGGGATGGAGTATCTGGAAGTGTGCCGGGACAACCTGGTGGCAGTTTTGCCCAAGAGCCATCCATTGGCAGAACGCAGCGGGATCGCCCTGGAGGACCTAAAACAGGAACCGCTGCTGTTCCTGGATCAACAGACTGGCTTCCATCATCTTTATAGTACCCTTTGCCGGGGCGCAGGCTTTGTGCCCAACATTGCCTATACGGGACACCGTCCGGAAAACATCGTGGAATTGGCTGCCCAGAATATGGGCGTTGCGCTGCTGATGAAGCGGCACACGGACTATATCGCCAATCCGGATGTGGTGTGTATTGACATCAAGCCCCTGGTGGAGAGCACAGTGTGCCTGGTGCGTCGGAAGGACAGGGGGCTTTCCAAGCTGGCAAAGTCTTTTTGGGAATTTGTTGAGAATAACCGGCCGACGGAAATTGATTCCCCGGCGGAATAGCTGCAGGAAGAATCAGAATTGCGCCATTCCGGTGGTACTGCTAGAATATACTTGCCATAAAATCAATTCCTGTGGAGTGTGACAATATGAAGGTAAACGATTTGCGCAGTGCCCTGGCACTGCTGGATACAATGCCCGGCCAACTGGTGGAAACGGATGTCTCTGTGGACCCCATGGCGGAGCTTGCGGGAGTTTATCGGTACGTAGGGGCAGGCGGAACGGTACAGCGGCCCACCAAGGAAGGCCCTGCAATGATCTTTAACAGTGTCAAGGGCCATCCGGATGCCCGGGTAGCCATCGGCGTTTTGGCCAGTCGGAAGCGGGTGGGGGCTATGTTGGATTGTGACCCGAAGCTTTTGGGAAAACGGCTCTATGAAGCAGCGGCAAATCCCATCCCGCCGGTAGTGAAGGAGGGGCCAGCACCCTGTCAAGAGGTGGTGCATCGGGCTACGGATCCGGATTTTGACCTGTTTCAGCTGGTGCCTGCGCCCACCAATACGCCCAAGGATGCCGGACCCTATATCACCTTGGGCATGTGCTATGCTACCCACCCCGATACCGGCGCCTCGGATGTGACCATCCATCGGCTCTGCATCCAGAGTCGGGATGAGCTGTCCATTTTCTTCACCCCGGGTGCCCGGCATATCGGCGCAATGGCGGAGCGGGCGGAGCAGCTGGGAAAGCCGCTGCCTATTTCCGTCAGCATCGGGGTGGACCCGGCCATTGAGATTGGGTCCTGCTTTGAGCCGCCTACAACCCCTCTGGGCTATGACGAACTTTCCGTTGCGGGAGCGCTGCGGGGACAGCCTGTGGAGCTGGCGCGCTGCCTGACGGTAAACGAACGGGCCATTGCCAACGCAGAATATGTCATTGAGGGCGAGGTGATCCCTGGCAGAAGAATCCAGGAGGATCAGAATACCGGCAGCGGCTATGCCATGCCGGAGTTCCCGGGGTATCTGGGGGTTGCCAGCGGAGATTGCTGGGTCATCAAAGTTACGGCCGTCACCCATCGGAAGAACCCTATTATGCAGACCTGCATCGGGCCCAGCGCGGAGCATGTGAACATGGTGGGAATCTGTACCGAGGCCAGTATCTTTGGCCTGGTGGACAAGGCTATGCCGGGACGGCTTCGGAATGTCTATGCCCATCCCTCCGGCGGCGGAAAGTATATGGCAATTCTCCAGATGGCCAAGAATGTGCCATCGGATGAGGGCCGCCAACGTCAGGCGGCGCTGCTGGCCTTCTCCGCGGTTACAGAGCTCAAGCATGTAATCCTGGTGGATGAGGATGTGGACATTTTCGATACCGACGATGTGCTCTGGGCCATGAATACCCGGTTCCAGGGAGATCGGGATATTATCACCATTCCGGGCGTTCGCTGCCATCCCCTGGACCCCAGTGCAGCGCCGGAGTATGATCCTTCCATTCTGGACAAGGGGATTTCCTGCAAGACCATCTATGACTGCACCGTACCCTATGCCCAAAAGGAACGATTCCGCCGGGCGCCGTTCCTGGAGGTGGACCCGCGGCATTGGCTGCCGGATTACGATTTTGACTGATATTCGGAAGGATGTGATTTCATGGGAGCAAAACGGCTGCTGGTGGGGATCACCGGCGCATCTGGTGCGCCCTTAGCAGTGGAGCTGCTGCGGCAGCTTCGTGCCATGCCGGAGATAGAGACCCATGTCATACTTTCCCAGTGCGGAGAACTGACGCTGGAACATGAGGCGCAGATGACAAGATCTGATCTGGAAGCCTGCTGTACCCGGCTCTATGAAAATACGGATTATGGTGCTGGCCCTGCCAGCGGCAGTTTTCAGACGTTGGGAATGGTCATCATTCCGTGCAGTATGAAGACGCTGGCAGGGGTGGTGTCCGGTTACTGCGATACGCTGCTGCTGCGGGCGGCAGATGTGACAATGAAGGAACGGCGAAAGCTGATCCTGGTACCCCGGGAGTGTCCCTTTGGGACGTTGCACCTGCGGAACCTGGCAACAGCCAGCGAGTTGGGGGCTGTAGTGATCCCTCCGGTGCCGGCCTATTATAACCATCCCCAAACCATAGAGGACGTGAACCGGCATGTGGCAGGGAAAGTGCTGGGACAGTTGGGACTGGCCCAGGTCCTGGAATGGACGGGGATGGAGTCATGATAGAGTGGGAGATCTCTCTGTTTGGTTGGCCTATCCACCTTCAGGCGGAACGGCTGGATGAAGGAATCCATGTGCTGCTGACCGGCGGCTGCAAACGTCATATCGGGGCAGTATCGGTGGCTGAACCGGGAAAACCGCCGGAGACCCTTACATTTCCCGGCCACAAGGACCAGTATATCTCCGAGCCATGGGCGAAAGCGCTGTCGGAGAAAATCGGAGAACGGGTCTGCGTGGTCTGCGGCATCCACTACGACAATGCCACTGGCGCGCAGATTGTAGAGATTGTGGAAAAGACCAACGAGATGCTGCAAAAGCTTTTGCAAACAGATTTATGAAAACAAAAAAGAGACAGGCTGTGTAGGTTGCAGCCTGTCTCTTTTTGACAATCCGCATAAAACGAAAGCTTTGGATGGTAATTGATACTTGGCAAAAAGTTTGTGCTTTTATATAGTAGAGTTGGACCAAGAAATATTTTGAGAGGGATGATGAAATGAAAAAGAAGCTTTTTGCTTGGGTCCTGATTTTTGCCATGCTGGCTGCACTGGCGGGCTGTGGAACGCAGGAGGAGAGCAGCGTACCCCAGTCATCAGAGGAACAGACATCAGCAGTGGAAACAGCCCCACCGGAGCAGTCCGCACCGGCTGAGACGCCGGACTCGTCTCTGGAAAGCTCCACCGCTGAGGATGCAAGTGTCATGGAAGATACCTTCGCGGAAGGTGCTGGGGTCTGGCCCATCGCAGAAGGTGACGCCACCATCACCATTTGGGACGGCTGGTTCCCCTTCTTCAGTGCCTTTTTTGAAGACTATGACGATACCACCTTCTTCCAGGAGATGGAGAAGGCCACCGGCGTCAAAACCGAGTTCACCCTGGTCAATGCGGAGATGGCTGGGGAGCAGTTCAATCTGATGGTGGCTACGGGAGACTACTGTGACCTGATGCATGACGTGGACACCAACTATGTGGGCGGTCTGGATACGGCCTACGAAGAGGGCGTCATCATTACCATCGACGATCTGATCGACACCTGGATGCCCAACTACAAGGCAGAGTTGATGAGCGAGGACGTATTTCTGCAGGATCTGACCTCTAACCAGGGCAATCTCTATCAGTTCTCCATCCTTCGTCATGAGGCGAGCTTGCCGGATTACGGCCTGATGATTCGTCAGGACTGGCTGGATCAACTCTCCATGGAACGGCCTGAAACCTATGACGAGTATTACGAAGTGCTTACCGCTTTTAAAAATGAATTGGGGGCCAGCGCACCCATGATGCTTTCCAACAGCGGCAGCTATCAGGGCAACTTCTTTGCTTCCGGCTTCGGCATCAACGGCTCGGTGGTCAATGGCGGCAAACCCTTCTATCAGGTGGATGGGGAAGTGAAATACGGTCCCATGGAGGAAGGCTACAAAAAGTATCTGGAAACCATGGCTAAGTGGTATGCTGAGGGACTGATTTACAAGGATTTCTACACCTATGTGGAGAGCAACACCATGCCGCCGGATGATCTGGTGGTGGGAAACCAGATGGGCCTCTTCGGTGCAAACATTCAGGATATCCCGAACCGCTACAGCTCCGTGGTGGGCGATAACAGCGAGATCGTGCTGGTGGGCGCCTATGATCCCGTGGAGCAGAAGGGCGACATCACCCACTTTGGACAGGATCGCGGCGCCTCTGCCGGTGGCGGCTACTGCGTGTCCACAGCCTGTGAGGATTTGGAACTGGTGGCAAGATGGGCGGATTACATCTACAGCCCTGAAGGACAGCTCCTTTCCAACTTTGGCGTGGAGGGCGAGACCTTTGAATATAATGAAGAAGGCGAGCCGGAACTGACGGATCTGGTGCTGCACAATCCCGACGGAATGCCGGATATGCTGGCTATTACCAAGTATACCACCTTTAATCTGGTGGGCGTGCAGAATGACTTCCGGATGTATAAGGAGTTTACCGATGCCCAGTGGGAGGCTGGCGAGATCTGGTCCATGGCCGATGACGCCTGCACCATCCCAATGAATTGCCAGATGACCACAGAAGAATCTGCGGTATTCAGTGCTGCATACAGTGACATTGCCACCTATGTGGGGCAGGTGACGCTGCAGATCATTTTGGGAGAAGAGGACATTTCTATTTGGGATGAATATGTTGCAAATATAGAGAATATGGGGATCGACACCTGCATTGCGCAGCAGCAGTCGGCTCTGGACCGGTACTACGAAAAGTAATGCAAGTTTTAAAACGGGCACACCGATTTTCGGTGTGCCCGTTTCTTGTGCGGAAATTTTTCTCCATTTTCACCAGGAGAGCGTGTCGGTGTATTTGGTCCCGTCGGTGTCTGTCAGGGTAAATTCCCATCGAACCGTGGGCTCTGCGTCACAGGGATAGGGGCTGCCGTCCGCACTGGGATAGAAGTAAAACGTAATGTCGCCGGAGACATAGCTGGCCTGATCGGGGTCCGTTGTATTGTCGGCAAAGAAATCCTGATAGATATCGACCTCGTCGGTGTATACTAACGTTTCATCGATGTACAACTCTGCCGTCAGCGTGTCCGGCTTTGGGGCGGATTCCATGGTGGCTGGGGTGATGGTGACGGAAGGTGTGCCGGAGGTGGTGACTTCGGCGTCAGAGTAGGACCAGGAGAAATTGTGGGAATCCAGCACCATGGTGCAGCGATACCGGGATGCCACGTCCGTTTCATTGGAGAGCAGCTGGGTTTGACGGATGCCGTCCTGCTCCAGCAGCATGGAGATCACAAAATCTTGGACCAGCGGAACCTGGCATACGGCGGTGTAGTTGCCGGCTGCATCGGCAAAGGCCTCCACGGTAATCGCCTCCTCCAAGGTGTCCAAAGAAGCGGGGGCAGGAGAGACCGCAAAGAACAGGCGGGTGTTTTCGGTCAATGTCTTTGGGGTGGCGGTGAGATGCAGGGAGAGCATGCCTGTGGCTTGGTCGTAGTCCCCATAGGTGCAATTATAGTCCGAAAGCAGGCTGGACTGCTGCTCCAGGGTTCCCTCTATATTGCTTTGAAAACCGGATAAAGAACTCTGCAGCTGACTGTCCAGATTAGCCACGCTGGATTGTAGAGAAAGGACCTGTGCCTTCAGTTGGTTCACCTGATAGGCATAGAATCCCACCAGGCACAGCAGTGCGGCAAGGATCAGCAGGAAAAATATGCCGCCAATCCAAAATGTTTTTCGGGAAAGTATGGGCCGCGCTGTTTCTTGCAATACTTGGACTGCTTCAGGAGCGTCTGCCTGGCCGGACTGCTGGGGACAGTCACTGGCTGGAACAGGCGGTTCCTGACCGGTGAGCAAGTAATCTGCGGTGGTGTGGAAAATATCTGATAGCTCCAATAAATTGTCAATGTTGGGGGTCGCGTTACCGCTTTCCCATTTTCCGATGGCCTGCCGGGACAGACCCAGGCGATCTGCCAGCTCTTCCTGGCTGAGGCCTTGCTGCTTTCGAAGCATTTGAATTCTGTCGCCCAGATCCATAGCGGGCACCCCTTTCTCCTGTTGGTGCTGGTATCATAGCACGGGGCCTTGCCTTTTTGCAACCACCGAATGGTTTCAAAAGGGCAACCGGCAGTTGCGTTGCTGATTTTGGATGCAAGAGTCTGTAAAATGACAACATACTACCGGAGACACCGTTACAAAATTGGTGGAAAGCTGGATCAAATTGTTCAGATTCGTTGACATTTTTGGGAGAAACCGATACAATGAGAAAAATTGGAGGTGTAGAAATGAAACGGATGTTGCTGCTGTTTTTTCTGCTTACCGCGCTGGTAGGCTGTGGAAGTACAGAGACTGTGGAAGCGCCCGGATCCGAGCAGGAAGAGACTGGGGCGGATACCTGGGGTATCACAGTGGAGGAGGCTGCCGGTTCCGATCAGGCGGTCACCCCAGCGCCGTCGTCTGCCATGGAAACGGAATCTGTTGTGGAAACATCGTCCACACCTGCACCGACTCCGACGCCAGAGCCAGCGGTGGCTTCCCTGGAGGAACTGTGTCCGGCTGGACCCAAGGTGCTCTTGGACGGAACGGAACGAACAAGCCTGTTGCTTTCCGATGTAACGCTGGTGAACGCGGCGGATATTTCAGAACTGCTGTCCTGGTTCCAGTGGCAGGAGGGTCGGGAAAACGCTTCCTTTACCCGCAAAAACGGAGAACAGATTCAAATATCCTGCTTGATGGTGGAAGGAACCGATCCGTCCGTGGAGGGGTACGACGGAACAGGCGGGATCTGCTTCACCGGGCAGGAGACCGAATATTGGCTGCCCGTCCGCTGGTTGGCTGAAGAGCTGGGGCTGAAACTTCTGTGGGATGCAGAGCAAAACACAGTATACTTGGCCACCCAGGTGGACATGGACAATATTCCGCAGGGAGTGGATGTTCCGATTTTGATGTATCATGCGGTATCGGATAACCTCTGGGGAATTAACTCCCTGTTTGTCTCCCCGGAGGATATGCGGCAGCAGCTGGAATACCTTACGGAGAACGGCTATGACCCCATCTTCTTTTCCGACCTTCCGCATCTGGAGGACTATGACAAGCCCATTCTGCTGACCTTTGATGACGGTTATGACGATAACTACGAATATCTGTTCCCCCTGCTCCAGGAGTTTCAGGTCAAGGCCACCATCTTTGTGATTACCGGAATGCTGGGGGATGAGCACTACATGACAGAGGAGCAGGTCCGGGAACTGTCCGATTCAGGACTGGTGGACATTCAGAGCCATACCGTGGATCATTACGAATTGGCCACCCTGAGCTATGACGAACAGGCCTATCAGATGGCCCAGTCTCAGCTGGAGATTGCCAGGATTACGGGAAAGATTCCCTATGTGCTGTCCTATCCCACCGGTAGCCGAGATGACAATACGCTGGAATTAGCGCCGGAATACTACAGCTTTGGCGTAGACATGAACGGCGGCGTCTGGCGTATTGAAGAGGACTATTTCAAAGTGGATCGGATCTATGTCAGCCGGTTTGACACGCTGGACGAGTATATTGCCATGCTACCATAAAATAGGCCGCACGAATGAGATGGAGCATTCGTGCGGCTTGTTGTTACTTTTTGCGGCTATTTGGGGCCTATGAATTGACTTGAAGATGTTTCGGTGATATGATAAAATCCACAATATCTTCACAAAGATGTAAGATGAAAGAAGAGGGAGCGTGAAATAATGGCGATTATGACAAAACGGGCCCATCGGGAAGACGGTGCGGAACAGCCTTCCATTAAATGCGGTATGTTCCGGATCCGGCTTCCCTTTATCCATGCGCCTTGGGAAATGCCGGAGATGATCCAGGCCATGGTGGTGTTTGTCACCGGCGTATCAGCGGTGGCCTATCTCCAGGATATTTTCGGCCTGCCGTTTTCTGTGGCGCTGTCCATCGTGTGTATCCATGAGCTTCTGTACGTATTTCAAAACATTGTGGGCGATCCCATTGTGGGCGGCTGGATCACTCCGGCCATTCCACTGGTGACAACCTGGCTGCTGGGATTCCAGAATACCACGGAGCGAATCCAAGCGCTGATTATGCTCCAGCTGATTCTGGGCCTGCTATATCTGGTGCTGGGCGTCACGGGACTAGCCTCCAAGCTGGTTAACAAGGTGCCGGTTTCCGTCAAAGCGGGTATTCTCATCGGCGCAGGCTTTTCTGCGGTCATCGGTAAATACGGCTTTGCGGCGGCAGAAGCCGGAGGCGTTGGGTTCTATGGAAGTCCCATCAGCTTTTCCGTGGGTGTACTGATTGCCCTCTTCCTGCTGTTTTCCTTGGGCTTCAACCGGCAAAAGAATAAGCCGGGACATAAGTTTATTAAATTTTTGGCAAAATGCGGCTTCGTGCCTGCGCTGCTGTTGGCCTATGTGGTGGGCATGCTGGCCGGAGAAATCTCCACACCGGTGAATGTACTGGCAGACGGTGTGATCTTCAACCCCATTCCGGGGCTTAAATATGTGTTTGAAAACTTCTGCTTGGTGGGGCTGGGCTTCCCCTCCTGGGATGTGATCTCCTCCGCTGCGGTGATGGCGGTGGTGGCCTACATCATCTCCTTTGGCGACATTGTCACGGGTACAGAGTTTTTGGAGGATACCAAGAAATACCGGAAAGACGAGGCCCTGTCGGTCAATCCCAATCTGACCAACGTGTGCTGCGGCGTCCGGAACATTCTCCAGAGTCTGTTTTTCCCCACGGTCACCCTGTCCGGGCCCCTCTGGTCTGCCATGATGGTGACCATCTGCGAGCGGTATAAAACCGGTAAGGAAAACATGTATTCCTTCTTTGGCGGCTGTATCACCTTTAACGTGGCCAAATGGATTTGCTGCCTGATCCTGCCCCTGGTGGCTCTGATCCGTCCCATTTTGCCCCTGTCCATGTCTCTGACGCTGATGATCCAGGCCTTTGGCTGTTTCTATGTGGCGTTGGGGCTGTGCAAAAATAACACCCAACGGGGCGTGGCCGGACTCATTGGCGGCGTGTTGGCCATTACCAATCCCCAGACCGGCTTGATCGTGGGCATTGTGGTGTCCTTCATCTGTGAGTGGCTTTTGAGCCGGGAATTCGGCAGCGCCAAAAAGACAGCCGCTCTGGAGGAAAATGAGGATGCGGCAGCCCCGGAGCTCGAGGCGGAATCTGAAACCGAGGTATTATGAAGATCATTATTTCGCCGGCCAAGCGGATGAAAGAAGATTCCGACGCCATGCCGGTGCTGGGCACAGCGCCGTTTTCGGAAAAAACAGACCGGCTCAAGCGGTATCTCCGGCAGCTGAGTTTATCGGAGCTTCAGGCGCTGCTCCGATGCAATGAACATCTGGCGGAAGAAAACTACCGGCGGTATCAATCCATGGACCGCGCAAAGCCTGCCACTCCGGCTATTTTTGCCTATCAGGGGATCCAATACCAGTCCATGGCTCCCACAGCCTTCACCGAGGAACAGTACCGATATATTCAGGAGCACCTGTGCATCCTGTCCGGGCTATATGGAGTTTTGCGGCCCTTTGACGGGGTGACACCCTATCGGCTGGAAATGCAGGCAAAGCTGCAAACACCCTTTTGCCGGGATCTCTATGATTTCTGGAATGAGGATTTGGGCCGCTACCTCAGCGAAGAAAATGATTTGGTAGTTGATCTGGCGTCCGAGGAATACAGCCGTGCAGCCCGGCAGGGAATTTCGCCGTCGGTACGGTGGATCAAGCTACGGTTCGGTCGGATTCAGAACGGAAAATTTCGGGAAGCAGGGACCCAGGTAAAAATGGCCCGCGGCGCTATGGTGCGGGATATGGCGGAACGGAATGTGCAGACGCCGGAAGCGCTGACCCAGTTTTCCAGCCTAGGCTATCGTTTCTCTCCGGAGCGGTCGAAGGAGGATCTGCTGGTGTTTGTGCAGGGAGAATGCGAATAAAGTGTAAATTTTGAGTTCCCTGAAAAATTATACTGTAGATTTGGGTTGCCAGAAGGGGAAAAGTATTGTATGATAAGACGGCAAAAGTCCTCGAGGTCCTAAATTTGGAGTGTTAGTATGAAGAAAAACAGACTGGAACGAAACCATAGCCTTCGGTTTCTGACAGTGCGTGCGATCGTAACCATCCTATTGGTGCTGGTAGTTCTGATGGGATTGAGAAAAACCGGCATAACGGTGGTGGAACAAGATATTCCGGTACCTGTGGTGGAGGATCTGGCTCGAGAAGCCGGCATCCCTGTGGAGTCTACGCTAAGACAGACCTAGAAATAGGAACAAAACGCCCTTGGAGCATGCGGCTCCAAGGGCGTTTTTATGAGAATACAGCTGTAAAAATTTACACGGTGAAACAAAAAATTAAAATTTTTTTGAAATAAAGAAATATATTGAATGCATAGATCAATAAATGTAGGTTAGAATCCACAAAAACATGTTTTGAAATCTACAGAATTGTGCATTGCGTTGAGAATGTCTTTTTTTTATAATACATTTATCATGATTAGAAGGAGGAAAACCAATGAAAAAGAGAATGCTTGCAATTCTGTTGGCAGCCCTAATGCTGCTTGGCGTGCTGGCGGGATGCGGAACAGAAGAAACCTCTGCAGCAGAATCTGCTGCCAGCGAAGCTTCCGAAGCTCCGGCTACTGAGGCGCCTGCAGATAACAACGAGCCGACAGAAGCTCCGGATTCTGCGGCAGAGCCGGGTTCCACAGTGGAAGAGGGCTCTACGCTGGAGGAAACCGGATATACTTACACCGGGGAATGGGCGGAGTATCCTCTCTGCGAGCCCGGGGAGAAGACGCTGACCATGTGGTGTGAATTCCCTGGCTTCCTGTCCATGGTGGGCCTCAACTCCTACAGTGAGTGCTCTGTGTGGGATGCAGCAGAAGAAGCCACTGGCGTCCATGTGGAATTTACGGAAGTATCCATGATGAATGCCGCTGAGCAGTTCTCCCTGATGTGCGCCGCCAATGATATGAAGGATATTCTGGCCGGTGCCGGCAGCTACTACGGCTCCACCGCAGCTGCTGTGGAAGACGAGATCATCATTGATCTGGCCCCCTACGCCGAGGAGTTTATGGGCAATTACCTGACCATTCTCAACGATCCCAAGTATGAAACCTATAAGGAGAAGGCCTATAATGCCGAAGGACAGCTGACGGAAATCAGCTCCATCTCCGATGACTTTAAGCCCACCTCCGGTACCCAGATCCGGAAGGACTGGCTGGAAGAGCAGAACCTGGATGTTCCCGAGACCTATGACGATTGGGAAAATGTACTGAAGACCTTTAAGAGCAACTATGACTGCTCCAGCGCGTTGCTGCTCTCCGGCTGCACCCAGATGACCAATCTGGTGGCTGGCTACGGTACGGCTGGCGCTGCGGAGGCAGCCATGGGTACCTCCAGCGCTGTCAATATGTATCAGGTGGATGGTACCATTCGCAACGGTTATCAGGATGAGAGCTACCGGGCATACCTGACCATGATGAACCGCTGGTATGAGGAAGGCCTGTTGTCTCCCGACTTCATTACTGCTTCCAGCGATGGGTCCCAGAACAACACCGACGGCCTGATCCTCTCTGGAGAATCCGGTATTTGGTTCTCTCAGGGCAACTTCATTACCCAGTATGAGACCCAAGCCCAGGTCTCCGATCCAAGCTTTTCTATTCAGGGTATTGCAGATCCCTATTCCCCCGAATACAACCCGGAAAAGACCACCCATTTCACCTCTATGGCCGGCGGTAACGCAGGCGGCAGCGCCGCATTGAGCGTCTCCACCAACTGCGAGGATGTAGAACTGGCCTGCAAGTGGCTGGACTACTTCTGGACAGAGGAAGGCCAGCTCCTGTGCAACTATGGCATTGAGGGCGAAGGCTTTGAGTATGACGAAAATGGCGTGCCCCAGTTCTCCGACTTCGTCGTGAACGGAAGCAACTTCCAGTTTATGATGACCGGCTACACCCTGTCCGGCGTGCCCTCTCTCCAGGATTTCGACAAGTCCTTCTTTACCTATGGCGACAACGTGCTGGAGGCCTTTGACACCTGGGCGGCCAGCGTGGATGACCAGTATACGCTGCCTGCGGCGCTGACGCTGGATACGGAGCAGAGCGATGAATACTCTGCCCTGTTCAACGACATCAACACCATGGCCGAAGAGCGTGTGGGCAAGTTCATCACCGGTGAACTGGACATCGAGACCGAATGGGATGCTTTCCAGGAGGATCTGATTTCCATGGGCATCGAGGACTGCATTGCCATCTATCAGGAAGCCTACGACGACTATATGGCCAGCAAGGGCTGAGCATAGCATTTCTGCCCCGCAGCACAGGCTGCGGGGCAGTTTCTCTGCCTGAGGCCATTGCAATTTGAAAAAAAGTGTGCTTTAATAGGGTATCACCGTTCCAGGAAAGGGGGAAACTGTCATGGACCAGCTCAAGGATGCGCTCAAACAGGCCAAGCTTACAAAAACC
>CASEPH010000157.1 GCA_949289625.1 uncultured Clostridia bacterium
ACAAAAAGAAAATTCCCCATTCCGGGGAGATAAGAGAGGGAGAAAAGCAATGGCAAAAAATATGGTGATTGCCGGTGACTACATAGGAAAGCCCGTCGGAAACCTGGGCGGGCAGCCACAGATCATGGTCAGCAGCCGATGGAGCGAAAACGTATTCCTGGATAAAGCCGCCATTGACTCCTACGAGGTCATCACCGAAGAGACCAGCAGAAGCGCAGCATCCGGCGTGGCGCGCGGTATTGTCGGCGGTGCCCTGTTGGGGCCTGTCGGGATGCTGGCGGGGAGCCTGTCTGCCAAAAGCAAAGGCACCATCACGCTGGCGGTCATGTTCAGGGATGGAAAACGGTCTCTGCTGGAGATCGACGATAAAATCTACAAGGCCATTGTGCAGAGGATGTTCTGATCTCAAAATGTAAGGAGAGAGAAAGCCATGGATGGAGCGCAAGCCATCGGCGTCGTATTCGGCCTAATACTGCTGATCTGTCCGATTCTATGTATCGTGCTTCTTGTGAAAATTCGGAAGGTCAAGTATGATCTGAAAACCGCCCAAGAAATTGCCCATGGAGTCCAGGACGCCAACCGGTATTCAGAGGAAAAACACAAGGAAGCCGACGACTATCTGGCCGCCCGCAAGCATGAAGCAGAGGTTGCCGTAGCAGCCAGAGACACTGCTATGGCGGAAAAGCGGCAGCTTGAAGCCGAAGTCCGCTCCCTGTCTCTGGAAGTCTACACCGGGATGGTCCGCATTGACGCCTATGAGAATATGCGGTCTGACGAGATCAAGAACCAGTTGACCATGCTCCGGGGCCGTCAAGATGAGCTGGTAAAGAATGACCATGCTCTAGTCATCAACGCCGACTGGATGAGCAAGAAGCAGTTGAACAGCCAGAAAAAGCAGATTCTCCGGTGCTTCAATGCAGAGTGTGCAAATATTTTGGGAAGTGTCACCGTTAAAAATGTAGACACTTCCAGGGCAAAAATTCAACGTTCCTTTGAAGCTCTGAATAAGATTTTCGAGGTAGATGGCGTTCAAATTTCTCAAAACTATTTGTCCTCCAAGTTCGAGGAACTGAGCCTGATCTATGCCTACATGGTGAAGGAAGAGGAAGAGAAGGAGCAGAAAAAGGCAATCCGGGAACAGATGGTGGAGGAAGAAAAAGTCCGCCGGGAGATCGAGCGGGAAAAACAGAAAATCGAAAAAGAAGAGACCCAGTTCTCAAACGAAATCAACAAGCTCATGTCCTATATGCAAAAGTCCAAGGACGATATTGAACGTCAACTGTACATTGACAAAATCCACGAGCTGGAAGAAAAGTTGCGAGCATTGCAGGCTGATAAAGAGAACGTCCTGCAGCGGGAACAGAACACCCGCGCTGGGTTCGTGTACATCATTTCCAATGTTGGCTCGTTCGGCCAGCGGATTTACAAAATCGGCATGACCCGCAGACTGGAGCCCATGGACCGGATTGCAGAGCTAAGTAGCGCATCCGTTCCCTTCCCGTTCGATGTTCATGCCATGATCTTCTCGGAGGATGCTCCTGGGCTCGAATCTATCTTACACAATTATTTCGACTCCAAGCGTGTTAATAAGGTCAATCCACGGAAAGAGTTCTTCCGTGTCAATCTAGATGATATTAAAAAAGTGGTCCTCGAAAACCATAATGCAACCGTAAAATTCATCGACGCCCCGGAGGCCACGGAGTACAGAGAGACTCTAAGACTGGAAGCGGAGCGCAGACAGGCTGCCGCCCAATAAAAAACCGCCGTCAGGTATCCCCTGGCGGCGTACTCTTAGGAGGTGTATTTTATGAGACTGCCGGAGCCGAAGAAACTCTCGTCTGGAAACTGGCGCATCCAGGTGCTGGTGGATGGAAAACGGGTAGGACGTACCTTCCCCACAAAGGAGGCGGCAGAATATTGGGCCGCCGGTCTGAAAACAAAGTCCATCGAAGATAACAGGCCGCCATCCAGAATGACCGTTGAAAACGCCATAGACCGGTACATTGAAAGCAAATCGGCTATCCTGTCTCCGTCTACGATCCTGGGCTACAAGCGCACGAAAAAGCGCATGGAGGACATCCTCGGAGTCCAACTGAACGATCTCACCCAGGAAAAGATCCAGCGGTGGGTGAACCAGTTGGCGAAAAACCACTCTCCAAAGACGGTGGCGAACGCCCACGGCCTGTTGAGCGCCGTCCTGAAAGAGTACAGGCCCTCCATGACGCTGCGGACCACGCTGCCAAGTAAAGTCAAGGCAGAAATACAGATCCCGTCAGAGGCCGAGATACGGGCCATACTGAAAGGATGCAAGGGCACAAAGTACGAGCTGCCGATCATGCTGGCGGTCTGGCTGGGCCTCCGGCAGTCTGAGATACTGGGACTGGAATGGCGTGACATTGATGGAGACACTTTGAAAATCCGCCGGGCAATCGTCTTGGGAGAAGATGGCCCCACCCAAAAGGGCACCAAAACATACAGCGGGACGAGAACGCTCCATATCCCGGCCTACATCCGGGAACTGCTGGACCGGCAGCCCCGCAGCGGAGACCGCATTGTCAACATGACTGGGAAATCCATCTATTCCGGGTTCTCCCGTATCTGCGAGAAAAGCGGTGTCCCACACTTCCGCTTCCACGACCTCCGCCACGTCAACGCATCCGCCATGCTGGCCGTTGGTGTTCCGGACAAATACTCCATGAAGCGCATGGGACACGCCACAAACAATATGCTGAAAACGACCTATCAGCACACCATCAAAGAGAAAGAAGCGGAGTACGACCAGAAAACAGAGGACTATATTGGGAGCCTGATGCCGGACGAATGAGCCGGTTTTTCGTGTGCAATTCCGTGTGCAATTTGTCTCATATTTATTGCACACACGCTTCAAAATTTACAACTCAGTTATAATTTTTGAATTTTCAAAAAGCTATGTATCTATTGCAAGAGTAAGAAAAAATCCCACACCCCTTGAAAATCAAAGGATGTGGGATTGGTGGAGGTGAGGGGAATCGAACCCCATCACAAAATTGATATAACCTTAGAGCCACAATCGTTAAAATTG
>CASEPH010000158.1 GCA_949289625.1 uncultured Clostridia bacterium
GCACCTACCACTGCCCACAAGAGGAACGGCCCATCCGCCAAGAGATTCTGCCCCACGGCCAGGGCGCGATTGTGCGCCTGTATCCCGAGGTGGAAGACGAACTGGGCGTGGCGATTTTGCGCTGACGGTGCGCGCCTGTCCGTCGGCTCTCGAACGCGTTTGGCCGCCTCAGCATTTTGACCAAATTTCCATTTCGCGCAAAATCATAGGATTTCTGACTTGAGTTGCACCATCCCGCGGCTTGTGAGTTTCCAATCGCTCCATCGCTTCGATGACAAGGGCTGTGAAAGAACTTTTGCTGTTCTTTCACAGCCCACAGACCGTTGACAAAGCCCGCTTCAACAAGGGGAAGCGGGCTATAAGCATGAGCAGGAGAGAAAAGTACGAGGCCACGAGGCCACGAGCCTCTTGATGTTCTGAACAGCGGCGGTCAGGAAGGACTGTTCGCGCATATTCCGGATTCCGAGCATGCGAGCATAGCGCAGACCATGGTTGACCTTGGCCTCCGCAAAGGAGCGTTCAATTGTCTCTTTTCTCCAGCTGTAGATGCGCCTGCCTTGCTCCGATTTGGTAAAGGCAATGACGTCATCCAGGGCATCCTGCCAGACATGTCTCTCCACCATCCTTCGCGTCATACTTGCTCCAAAGCACTCTGTCCGTCGTGGGCAGACCTTACAGGTTTTGCTGTCACAGAAGTATTGGCGATAGCCCTCGCGGGTGGTGGTTTTCCAGTAGAGATGCTTGTGCTCCGGGCAGATGTAAGCATCAAAGTAAGAGTCGTATTTGAAGCGATATTTGCCGTAGGTCGGTGTCTTGTGGGTGTGCCTCCGGTAGCCAATGACACCCTGGATTCCTTTCTTTTCCAGCAGATGGGCGATCCAGGTATTGTGGTATCCGGCATCCAGTCCCATGTACTTCGGCAACTTTCCCAGCCGCGCCTGAATCTCGTCGAGAATTTCGGGGAGCGGGGTGACGTCGTTAAGATTGGCAGGCTCGATGTGGACGTTGACGATCACGTTGCGCTTGCTGTCTACCGTCCGGTGTTCGCTGTAATGGAATCCGTCCGGCTTGCCTTCTCGGCTCTGCTGGCCGCTCTCCGGATCGCTGGTACTCTGCATCCGTTTGGTCGTTCCGCCGCCCATGTGATCCTCATCGTCCCGGTCGAAGGGCTTCTTTCCAAGCACCTTCCTGTCCTGATCTACCTGCGCGTCCAGTTCCTCCATATATGCCTTCGGTGTCTGTTCAACGCTCACAAGCTTCTTCTTGTGCTTGTTCGCCTTGGCTTTGATGTGTGTCGAATCCGTGTACAGAATCGCTCCCCCGACCAACCCCTTCGCTATACATTGTCGCAGAATCTCATTGAAAATCTGCTCCGCGATGTTGTTGTCCCGAAACCGCCGGCGACGGTTCTGGCTGATCGTCGTCGCGTCCGGCGCCTTGTCTGTCAAATCCAGTCCGCAGAACCACTTGTAGGCGATATTGTAGTTGATCTCTTCCTCCAGCCGCGCCTCGGACTTGATCCCGTACAGGTACCCCACCAGCAGCATCCGGAACAGTATCTCCGGATCGATGGCGGGCCGGCCGTTGTCCGCGCAATACAGCGGCGCACACAGATCATAGATGAAACTGAAATCTACCGCACGGTCTACTTTTCGCAGAAAGTGATCCTCCGGCACCATCTGTTCCATGATCACCAACTCCATTTGCTGCTGCTTCTCCCGCCGCTGCTTGAGCATTCCCTTCACCGCCTGGTTTCTTTCTGGTTGTGTTGATGTATTTATATTCGACGTGAGGGCTGCCTTTTCCTTTTGGTTTTTTCGGTTCTTTTCGGTTTTTTCAAAAAAGTGACCGTTGACTGAGGTTTGTCAACGGTCTGAGGCCGTAGCCCACATGGGTTACGGCCTTTATATTAATACATATTTTGATCCTGACGCATAAACGCGATTGACCATGCGCAACGCAAAGGCCGGCCTACATGACTCGGTATCTGCCCAACGCATCCATAACGCGGCGCGCCGTAATTGCAGCGCATAATGCGGTCAACTTGCTGCCCGGCACAGTCGCGCGCTACGCGGCATGCCTGATGCACGGCATCGCCCCGCACAGCTTTCAGCACGACGACTATGCGGCATTACCGCTCAACCGTACGCGCATTTAGACCGCG
>CASEPH010000159.1 GCA_949289625.1 uncultured Clostridia bacterium
TGGATCGCTTCTCAGACAAGAACTCTGTCTCCGAATATGCAAGAGCGGCTATGTGCTGGGCCGTGGATGTGGGGATTCTACAGGGCGACGACGCTGGAAAAATCAATCCACAGAATCCGGCCAGGCGCAGCGAAATGATCACCATGTTCAGTCGGTATATCGATTATATCGAGACGGCGGAAAAGGTTCAAATCGAGATTACCTTTGACGCCAATGGCGGAACTGTGGACCAGAGCAGCGCAACCTATGAACTGGGCGGTACGCTTGGAGAGCTTCCCACGCCCACCAAGGAGAACAGAACGTTCCTGGGCTGGTATTACGAGGATACACAGTATACCTCGGAAACCAAAGTGCCGGATAAATCTTTGACGCTGACAGCCCGCTGGGGTGTGCTGAACTATACGGATGTGGAAGAGGAACACTGGTATGTTCCCTATCTGGAACGGGCCTATGAGTATGAACTTGTGGATGGCGTGGGCAGCTTTGACCCCTGGTCTCAGGCATCCCGTAGCGATATGGTTACATTCCTAGGGCGGATATACGAGTATCTTTCCGGAGATACGATTCCAGAGGCAACGACCATGGTGTTTGAAGATGTGGATCTGTCTGCCTCCTATGCCAAATACGTGGCCTGGGGATATGAGATGGGACTGGTCCAAGGTATAGACGCCACGCACTTTGCACCGGATGCCGACGTCACGAGAGAGCAGGTTGCTACCTTCTTGATGCGGCTTGCCGACAAGACCGGTATATTGGATAGCTATACGGAAGACTTGTCTGTGCTGGAGCGGTTTGACGACGGTGATCAGGTCAATGCGTTTTATCAAAGTGCAATTTGCTGGGCGGTTTCCGCCGGTATTCTCAGCGGAGACGACCAGAACAATCTCAATGCGCAAGGCATGTCCACCAGAGCGGTGCTGCTGACGATGATGCTGCGCTATATTGATTATGCTGCGGAATATCCCAGTGTGCAGATCACAGCATCCCAGGAGCTGTCAGAAATAATACCAGAACCGGAAGCGACAGCTGTACCTGAAACAGAATTGGAACAGGAACCGGTGGATGAAACACAGACAGAGGCAGAGCCTGAATCTGAAACCGAGAGCCCAACTGTGACGGAAGAAACCTCCGATGAATCGACGGAAGTGGAACCGGAAGCGGAGCAAGAGACAACCGAATGACAAAGTTATGAAATCGGCAGCCACCTGTGAGGAACAGGCGGCTGCCGATTTTTGCGAAAGAAGCAGCACCTTCCTGCCATGGGAGGGTGCTGCTTGCTATTGTACTGCTTAAACTTTGAGGAAAATGAACCGAAGACAGTTACTCGTTGATGAGTGTATCAATCAGATCTACAAATTCACCCATGGTCTTGGGAGGCTCTTCCACGTCAATCTGAATACCAAACTCGTCCTCGCATTCCAAAGCGACCTCAACCACCGCCAGAGAATCCAGGTCAATGTCCTTGAAGGTGGTGTCCATTGTGATTTCAATGGACTCATCCAACTCACACTTTTCCCGCAGAATCTGCACAACTCTTTCAAAGGTGTTTTCCATAATGTTTCCTCCAATATAATAAGTTTCATACGAAGGTTCGAAAACCAAATGGTGAACAAAAATTACCTGTGGGCCGGAAATATAGAACATTGCGAACCATATCCAAAATACACAGAGAATGAGAAAAGTTTGGACACTATGACAGCAATGGTCTTTTTTTCGCCTAGGGCAAATAATTCGTTCCGTAAAACATAGAATATACGAGAAAATCGTGTTTGTCAATAGTGGATCGGAAAAAAGCGGAAAAGGCAGTGAAGCCGTGTGGCTTTTTGCGCAAAAACGTTCCCATCGAAAAAACGAAAAAAATTTACGATTTCCTCTTGACAAAAAGCTCTATATGGATTACTATTGAAGTAACAGTTAGTTACCTGTTAATTTGAAGGAAAGGAGCGAAAAGAAAATGCTGAGCGATATACTTGGACTTTTATCGCCCATGGCGCTGGTTTGGCTGGTGGCACTAATCATTTTTGCTGTTGCCGAGGCAGCTACGGTTGGGCTGGTGTCCCTGTGGTTTGCCGGCGGAGCGCTGGTGGCGCTGATTGCCGCGGGGCTCAATGCCCCAATTTGGCTGCAGGTGCTGCTGTTCCTGGTGGTGTCGTTTGCCATGCTGATCCTGCTTAGACCCTTTGTTAGGCAAGTATCGAAGTCCCAACGGATTCGGGTCAACGCGGACAGACATATTGGCCGTACGGCACTGGTCACGGAAGAGATCAACAACCTGGAAGAGCATGGCGCAGTCCGATTGGATGGTGTCGTCTGGTCCGCTCGTTCTGAGAGCGGCGAGGTGATTCCGGTGGGCACAGAGATTGTGGTGCGGCGCCTTGCTGGCGCGAAGGTTTGGGTCGAGCCTGCTGTGGAAGAGATTCGAGTGTAGTAGACGAATAGAAAAAGAGTAAGGAGGAAATTTTATGGAACTCGCGATTATCATTGGCGTTGTTGCCATTATTGTATTGCTAATTCTTGTGAAAAATATTTACATTGTGCAGCAGTCTCGCGCCTATGTGGTGGAGCGGCTGGGTGCATTTCAGGCGGTTTGGGGTGTCGGACTGCATTTTAAGATCCCGTTCATTGAGCGTGTGGCCAAAAAAGTGAGCCTGAAGGAGCAGGTCATGGACTATCCTCCCCAGCCGGTAATTACAAAGGATAACGTTACCATGCAGATTGATACGGTGATCTACTATCAGATCACGGATCCGAAGCTTTATACTTACGGCGTAGAACTGCCCATGAGTGCCATTGAAACGCTGACGGCCACCACCCTGCGTAACATTATCGGTGACTTGGAACTGGACCAGACCTTGACCTCTCGGGATACCATCAACAGCCATATGCGCACGATCCTGGACGAGGCCACCGATCCCTGGGGAATCAAAGTCAACCGTGTGGAGCTGAAGAACATTCTGCCTCCCACCGATATTCAGAACTCCATGGAAAAGCAGATGAAGGCTGAGCGGGAACGCCGGCAGAATATTCTGCAGGCAGAGGGTACCAAGCAGTCTGCCATTCTGGTGGCTGAGGGCGAAAAAGAGGCCGCAGTGCTTCGGGCTGATGCAGAAAAGCAGGCGGCGATCCTCAAGGCAGAAGGCGAAGCCCAGGCGATTTTGGCGGTGCAGCAGGCTATGGCTCAGTCGCTGAAGCTGCTCAACGAGGCTTGCCCCAATGACCAGGTCATCAAGCTCAAAGCGCTGGAGACTATGGAAAAGGTTGCGGACGGCAAGGCCACCAAGATCATTATTCCCTCTGAGATTCAGGGAATTGCCGGTCTGGCAGAGGGCATCGTAGAGTCTGTCAAGAAGGTTTAACAGTATGGCAGAAAAACGATTTGAACAGGTCTATACCCAAGGGATGCTGCAAACCGTGCAGATCTGGGTGGACCGGGAGACTGGCGTCAACTATCTGTTCGTGAGCAGTGGTGAGAGCGGCGGACTGACGCCGCTGCTGGGCCGGGATGGTAGACCGGTGATCTCTCCGCTGGAGCGATAAAAGAGCTAAAAAACGGAGCTGCTTCTCAAGATAGAGGCAGCTCCGTTTGCTATGTTTTCTTGATAAAGCTCTCCCGGCAGGAGGGGCAGGTGATACGGATTTTTCCCTTTCCTCTGGGGACTCGAACCCAAGTTTTGCAGGCGGGACATTTGTAATAACAATAGGTTCTTCTGCCGCGAAGCCGGGAAAAGAACTGGCGAAACTTTTCGTTTTCCTCATAGCGTCGGGCAGTATCCCGGGAAAAGATGCGGAAAATCGCCAACAGCAGCGGAATATAAGCAAAAGCAGAGAACAGCATGATGTTGCTGAAACTGCCCACCAAATTCAGCACGATTCCTAGAATACACCAAAACCATGCCAGGGTATCCACGCCGTTTCTGCCGGCCATAAAGTGACGAAGGGATTCCCCCATCCGTTGAAACATAGAACCACCTCAAAGAGCATTATCTACATGAAATGCGTATTTGCCATGACCGCTACGCGGCTGACTTTATAACCATTATTATAGTCCACCAAAAATCGTTCCGCAACGGGAGGCGGGGAAAGTTCACTGATTTTTTACGATTGGCGCAGTTCTATGAGCGCGATCTCTGGACGATTGAAGAGGCGAAAGCCCTTTCCACCTAACCCGCGGCTGACATAAAGGCTGGTGTCGCCGGAGGCATACAGCCCGCTGTCAAAGCCGGTTTTTCCGTGCCGCTGGACAATGCCGCCCAGGTAGGGCAGGCGGATCAGCCCGCCATGGGCATGGCCTGCTAGCACCAGATCCGCCTCTGTGGCAGCCCAGTAGGACGGTGTCTCATTGCGATGGGCCAGCAGCAGAAAAAAGATCTCCTGGCCGTATGTTTGCCGCAGTGTAGCTCCCAAATCCTGGGGGGTAATCTGGTCCCGGGGACCGCAGGGATCGTCCACACCTGCCACAAGGATCTGCTGATCTCCGCGCTTGAGCAGCAGACTTTCGTTTTGCAGCACGGTGACGCCGGCATCGGAAAAGGACTTCAGAACTCCGGGAAGATCGGTCAAAGACCATTCGTGATTGCCGGTGACAAAGCAGGTGGGGGCAATGCTGGTCAGAGCGTTTAGCAGCGTCAGTGTATCCGGAAGCTGGGCATCCTCCTCCAGCAGATCTCCGGTAATGGCGATTAAATCGGGTTTTAAGCGCTGCACGGTTTGTACCAGCCAGCTGTGATCCGGGCCATATTGCCGGCCATGGAGATCCGAAAGCTGTACAATGCGGAATCCATCAAAGGCGGAAGGCAGACGAGCGGAGTAAAAAAGGGTCCTGGTGGTCTGCAGACCGTATTGCTGCCAGCAGACCCAAAGGACCACACAGAATAAGATTAGAAATCGACGAAGTATTTTGGCTTTCATGTCCATCGCCCCGGTGAAAGTGTATGTAAGTGGGGGAAGGACTATGCAAGGGAAAGTTCCGTGCCAGGGGGACGAAGGCAGAAAGAACTCCGGCAGAATACCCCAGTATTCTGCCGGAGACATTGATTATTCGTACAGAGGATATTTGGCGGTGAGGGCCATGACACGCTCCAAAACGTCGGCTTTTTTCGCGTCAAAGTCGAAGATGCAGTCGGCGATGCAACTGGCAATCACGTCCATATCTGCCTCGCCCATGCCGCGGGTGGTGACAGCAGGGGTACCCAGCCGCAGACCGGAGGTGACAAAGGGGCTGCGTTTTTCACCGGGAACTGTGTTCTTGTTGGCGGTGATGTGGACCGCATCCAGGTTGTGCTCCAGTTCCTTGCCGGTGCAGGCCTCGTCCGTCAGATCCACCAGCATCAGGTGGTTGTCGGTGCCGCCGGAGACCAGCTTGACATTCCGATCCATCAGACCCTTGGCCAGAGCCTTGGCGTTTTTGATAATGTTTTCGCCATAGGTGCGGAACGAAGGGGCCAGTGCTTCGCCAAAGCAAACAGCCTTGGCGGCGATCACATGCTCCAGGGGCCCGCCTTGGGTGCCGGGGAAAATAGCCTTGTTGATCTTTTTGGAGAGCTCCTCGTCGTTGGTGAGGATCAAGCCGCCTCGAGGACCGCGAAGGGTTTTGTGGGTGGTGGTGGTGACCACATCCGCATAGGGTACTGGGTTCTGGTGACAGCCAGCGGCCACCAGACCGGCGATATGGGCCATATCCACCATCAGCATGGCGCCGTTTTCGTGAGCCAGCTGGGCGATTTTCTCAAAGTCAATGGCCCGGGGATAGGCGGATGCACCGGCGACTACCAGCTTGGGCTTGACCTCCTGGATCATAGCGCCCATTTTGTCATAGTCGATAAAGCCGTTGGTGTTGACGCCGTAGGAAACAAAGTGATAGTTTTTGCCGGACATATTGACAGGGCTGCCATGGGTAAGGTGTCCGCCCTGATTGAGATCCATGCCCAATACGGTATCACCCAGCTCCAGCAGCGCAAAGTAGACCGCAAGGTTGGCCTGGGCACCGCTGTGGGGTTGTACGTTGGCATAATTTGCACCAAAAAGCTTGCAGGCCCGGTCGATGGCGATCTGTTCCACCTGGTCCACATATACGCAGCCGCCGTAATAGCGTTTGCCGGGATAGCCCTCGGCGTACTTGTTGGTGAGTACGCTGCCCATGGCGGCCATGACTGCGGGAGAAACAATATTCTCACTGGCAATCAGTTCAATGTTCTGGCGCTGACGGGTGAGCTCACGGCCCATTGCAGCGGCCACTTCGGGGTCCTGCAGAGCTACGGCGCCAATGGTATCAAGCATGGATTTGTACATAAGTTCCAAACTCCTTTGTCATTTGTCTGTGGTATAGTATACCGCAACTTGTCCCTGAGTACAAGACAAATGTATGCAAACCGTGGAAAATCACCGATTCAACCAAAAATCACCCCCATAATTCCCAATAAAACTGTGAAGAAAACCGGATGCTGCTTCCGAAGACTGGAAGCAGCATCTATATAGGATAATCACCGGCCATGAAAGAAGCTGTCTTCTTTTGGGGCTGTTGTTGGCAGATGGGACATGGCCTTTTTTTCGATGAAATACCTTCTTAATTATGGTCCGATTGCAGGAAATTCCTCACAGGTCCGTCCTATTTGTGTTCCTCGGTGGTAATGGTCAGAGCCAGGGAATGCCTGACATGGTCCCAGTAAAACGCCGCCATGGAGCATTTGACCACTTTGCCGGGAACAATGCCATAAAACCAAAGGGCGCCATCCGGCCCACGGCGAAAGGCGGCGTAATGATTGCGAGCTCCGGTGTAATACAGTACAATCCCAGCCCGAGCGGATTCCGCCAGCTGCTGGGCGTGAAAGGGACGAAGGGCATAGCGCAGTGGAAGCTGCTGCTTCTTTAGGGTATGGATCAGGGAAAACAGATGAAGGCCCAGCGCTCCATTGCCGAAAAGTGTCCGTTCCAGCTGGTGCAAAAGGGCTTCAGGATCTGGCGCAGAGTCCAGGGCTTTGAGAAAATTATAGCAGGCGATCCAGCCACAGCCGTTGCGGTCCGAGGAAGTATGGCCGAAATTGATATTGTCCGTCTGCCGCTGGTCAATGATGTATCCGTCGGGAGAGAGGGCCTCCAGTTTGATACGCATAGCAGCACCGCCTTTCCTGTTTCTTTGTGTATTGTAGCATAGAAGTGAATCTTTTGGAATCCTGTATTTTGGTGGGGCGCGTAGGTGGAGAAATGAAACCGCAGACGTCCTGTTTGACGTCTGCGGAGAAGGAGCGGTCCGTTAACGAAAAAGGTTTATGATTTTTCCACCACCAGCTTCCTGCGCTGCCAATGGCCGGAGAAATAGTACAGAGTGGCCAGCAGTGCCGTCACCCAGATGGCCAGACTGTGGCCCAGGAAAAAGCCATTAAGGCCCATACCCAGAGAGATCCCAAACAGCAGGCTGAAGGCGATACGGGCTACCACGCCGTCCAGCAGTCCGATGGTCATGGACAGGGAGGTAAAGCCAATGCCGTTGATGACGGAATTAAAGCTGGAGTTCAGGATGGAGGCGGCAAAACCGATACAGGAGATCTGCAGGTACACCGGAGCCAGAGCCAGCACAGAGGGATCGGTGGTAAACAGGGAGAAAATGGCCTTGGGGAACAGCAGGCAGACTGCAATAAAGGCTCCATAGACACAGGCGTTGAGGATTAGGCATGTATGGACAGATTGTTTGACTCGCGCAGGCTTTCCTGCGGCCATATTCTGACCCACCATGGAGGAGTTGGCCATGCTCATGCCCTGGGTAATAATGGAGGGGATGCTCTGCAGTTTGATGCCTGCGCCAAAGACAGCAGAGGCGGCCTCGCCATAGGAATTGATAAAGGAATGGACAAACAGCATGGATACACTGATAGCTGCGGATTGAAACGCCAGGGGAAGGCCAAGCTTCACCAGCAGGCCCAGAATCCGGCCATGGAGACGAAGGGACTGGCGAGTAAAGGAAAAACCGAAAGCCTCCTTGCGGCGGATCAGAAAGACTAGAGCGAACAGAAAGGCCAGCCCCTGGGAGATCACTGTGGCAATT
>CASEPH010000160.1 GCA_949289625.1 uncultured Clostridia bacterium
CAACAAAGCCGTCCGGCTTTTAAAGGAGCTGGACACGGATATGGGCCTCATCCGCCGGAAACGGCAGGGCCAGGGAAAGCCGGACCGGATCTATGTGATGAATTTTGTGACCGGCCATGTCCAGCGTTCCGAAAACGGGAATTCAGATACAACCGGTTTGGCCTCAGATGAGGAAGAAGTCCCGGAATCGGTTCCCCAGCGGGCCGAATTGGAAACCACTGCAGTTCCCCAAAGGGGACTTCTGGAAGTTTCAAAGGAGGCAGCAATCAAGAATGAGAATAATCAAACCAAGTATATCTCAGATCCATCTATCCAGATCGAATCCAGGGAGGATGGAAGGGTGGATCAAAACTATGCGGACTGTTATGCCCTGCTCCAAAACAAATGGGGCTACACTGCCCTGGAGGACAACTACCAGCGATCCCAGCTCCAGGGGATCTTTTCTCTGGGGGCCGACGTGCTTTCTTCCAGGACACCGACTGTCCGTGTCGGCAGACAGGATTTGCCCTGGCAGCAGGTGGCGGACCGGCTGCTGAGTCTGGATTTCACCCACATCGACTATGTGCTGGAATGCATGAATCGCAAGGTTTCCCGGTCTATCCGGAATATGCGAAACTATCTGCTGACGGCGCTGTATAACGCCCCCACCACCATTGACGCCTATGTGGCCGCCCAATTTGCCCGCCAGGAAGGAGGTGGTGCCCCGCCAATCTATTCGTAACCTGAAAAATCTATTCTGGAAAGGAAGAAAAGTATGCTGAAAGTATTCACAGTGGGCCGTGTGGCCAGCGCATCTCAGCTGGTAACGGACCCCAACATCGAAAAGATGTCCATGCATCTGGAGGTCGTTCCCATTGGCTGGCACAAGGGCCGGGAGGAAAACGATCATCAGGCTGTCGTGCCGGTACAGCTGGACGACTATCAGACCCGGCGGTATCTCCGTATGGGCTTTGTGGGCTGCAAGATTGCCCTCGACGGAGAGATGGAACAGACCTCCGCGTATCCCGGCGGCTTTGTGGTCAAAGCCCGGCAGGTGGACTATCTCTCCTACCGAAAATCAGAGGACGCCACAGCAGAAGCAGCGCCCACGGCGCCAAGCCAGGTCTGATCGTTATGCGAAATACAGGAATTACATATAGCAGCACCGAAAAAACGCCTGTGGTGCTGCCGGAGTTTTCGGAGCTGCTCCCTCCTCTGAGTGGGGAGCAGCTTGCCGCATTGGAGACAGATATCCTGGCCAATGGGTGCTATGGCCCCATCATTGTGGATGAAGATTTGACCGTGATCGACGGGCATAACCGCCTGAAGATCTGCATGGAGCACGATATCCCCTATACCATGCTGGTGTTCTCTTTTGCGGATGCATTGGAAGCAAAGCGCTGGGCTTTGGACACCCAAAAAGGGCGGCGGAATCTGACTGCCTGGGAGCTGGGGCAGATCGGCCTGAAGCTGAGACCGGATATTGAGGCAAGAGCACAGGCAAATCTCGTGGCAGGTGGAGAAAATCGTTGG
>CASEPH010000161.1 GCA_949289625.1 uncultured Clostridia bacterium
CCCGGAACGCTATGGCTATCAGAAAAATGCCCCCTGCTGCGAATTTCGCTACCCGGTGAAGGGGCATCTTGTGGAACTCTCGTTCCGGATGAACGAAGCAGGGCTCTCCAAGCTGGGAACCGACTGGCTGCGGCAGCTCAAGGCTTATCTGGTCAGCGGGGAATGGCTGACCCACACCCCTGAAGGGGAGCCAGAAGGAACTTTGGTTGCGGTGTTTGTGGAGCAGAACCACCGGATCAGCCTTGTCTACCAGCAGCCTGGCGAGGATCAATATTTTCAGATTTTCCTGAATCCAGACGGCACAAAGGCGGATGCCTTCTGGTCCTCAAGAAAAAACAGTGAGCCGGAGGTTTATACGGAGGATGAGATGTCTGCGATAGAGCAGCACATCAAAAACACCTTTGGCGAGTTTGAGAATGTGTTCCATGAGCTGGTTTCCCCTGACATCCATGTGGACATCTGCCTTGTTCCGCCTTCGGAGGAGCGGGGCTATTACACACTGGTGACCATGGGTATGGGCGCTCACCGGATGAATGTGCCGGAGGAACTGGCCGAATACAAGCTGGAGCGAGCGGAGCTGGCTATCGCTCTGCCACCGGATTGGAAACTGGATGAGGAATCCATGAAGGATGAGCGGTGGTACTGGCCTATTGGACTCTTGAAAGTGTTGGCACGCCTTCCTATTTCCAACGATACCTGGCTGGGCTTTGGCCACACAATGGATAAGCAATCGCCGTTTGCAGAGGATACGGAACTCTGCGCCGCACTTCTGGTAGGTCCGCAGGATGTTGTCTGGAACGGAGGTGAAGTCTGCACTTTGCCGAGCGGCGAGGAGGTCAACTTCTATCAGGTGATCCCGCTCTATCGGAATGAGATGGAGTATAAGATGGAGCATGATGCGGACGCTCTGCTTAAAAAAATGGCAGGCATCAGTTTTGTGGTCAATCCTACCCGCCGGGATGTCCTCGCCGAAGACACCCTATGCAACTGAATCCATCATAACCTGGTAATAAAAGTTGGAGTTAACTGTTATGAATAGAGAACAAGAAATGTATTTTGGTCAGTGTATAGATTTCCTCGCCCGCATGATTGAAAAATACGGCGACCAAGTCAAACTTCCTGATGCACCCGAGCAAGATTCCTCTTATTATATAGCTTCTGATGATGGCCCGATGGGTTGAGACTAGATTCTCCAGAAGGTTGAGTTCATTACTTTAGGACATTTCTAACTTCAATTCGCCAAGTACGATTTGGCAAGCAGGGCCTTTGTATATACAAAGGCTGAATGCTTGTTGGGGCCGTGCCCCAACCCCCGTGAACTGTGATTGAAAATCACAGGCTGTGCGCCGCAGCGCGTGAGACAATGAACAAAGCCCCGGCTAAACACAAGCGTGTTCTGACCGGGGGCCTTTTGATTGTTCTGTTTAGATTTTCTTTCTCACAGTGTCCCACTCGGTAGCAGCCTGCATTTCCACGCCGCTGCCAAGGGCTTCAAAACGCTTTTTGCCACAGTTAATCTTGAGCCGTTCCACATCGCGCAGATCGGCCAGCCGTTCGCTCCCTTTCGTTTCCAAAACAAAATAGAGCTTTTCCTCGCCATTCTTCAGCAAATAAACTGCCCAGTCAGGATTATAGGTGCCGATGGGTGTGTCGATCTTGAACCGTTCAGGAATCTTGAAAAACATCTTCACATCCGGGTCGTGGTCCAGATCCAAAGCAAAGGGCCGCTCCACAGAACTACTGTCATATACGATATAATCGTAGACACTGTGTTCCACCTTGACTGCGTTTCGGTCCAGGTTTGCAATCAGCTCTGAGGTATTGAAAATCTCCTGGGCATAATATTCCTGTCCGTCCAGCTTGATGTAGCTGATGCCATCAATCGCAAGGGCGTGGCGGTTATCCCGGATGATTTGACTGGCCTGCTCAAGAAATGCCTCAGGATTATTCAGGAAATCACCAAGCCGCCCGCTTTCGGTCAGTATCCTGGTGACTGTTTCTGGTGTCAAAAGTGCTTCATCGCTGATGGCCGTCACAATATCCGGCAAAGACTGGTACGAATCAGCGATGTCGGTGGTGCGCATTTCCCGCTCCACATGATGAACGCCGGACTGTTCCACCTGGATATCGGCAGTCTGGGTAATGATGCGAGCCTTCGGAATGGGCGGCATATCCTTCAAATCCCGGACACAGTTTTTGATAAGCTGCTCGGTGTCGATGCTGACCCGGTAAGTGGTTTTCTGTTTGATCTTGCGCCACAGCTCCATGAATTCCGGGGAGAGCATGACCTGTTTATTGAGTCGGACCACCACATCGTGTGACGCATCCCGGATCGGCGGCTTGCTGTCTGCTGCGGAGATGATCTGCACAAACCGTTCACGGGCTGCCTCGTATTTCTGAGGCAGATCAAGCGTTCCATTTTTCAAGGCCACCTTCATGGTGTCCTTGATCTTGCCGGTACTTGAGATGTAGCCCTTTTTTTCAAAGTGCTGCATCAGTTCGGCTGCATCTTCGTGAGTAAGGGTACGTTCCTCCACCGTGGTAATGGTACTGGTGATACCCACAATAGCCGCTGCAGCCTGCTCGGCAGTGGCACCCATCTTGACCTGGCGCATCACTTCAGTGACCGGGTTGGGCGGCGATGTGATCTTTCCGCTCTCCAAATCGGCAGAGATTTTTTCTTCCGCAGCCACCAGTTCGGCATCAGCCTTCCATTTCTCTACGGAACCATCCGCAAACCAGCGATCCACCAATTCTTTGGCTTCTTCCTGGTCGATGGTGTGCTCCCGTGTAACTTCCTGCTGGAAGGTCAGTCCCGCAAACATATCCAGCTGCAGCACACCAAATTTCATGCCGGTATCTTCCTCGATTTCCTTCTGGAGCTTCGCTGCAAAGTCTGCGAAACTCTCATTGGCCATGACATGAAGGATATTGATGTTCTTATCCTCGATGCGTTCTCCGTCCTGGTTGACGCACAAACGCAGGCCGCGGCCTATCTTCTGGCGGCAGGTAAAGGTGGACTTTTGGTCAATCAAGGTGCAGACCTGGAACACGTTTGGATTGTCCCAGCCTTCTTTCAGCGCAGAGTGAGAGAAGATAAAGCGCAGCGGGCACTCAAAACTCAGCAGCCACTCTTTGTCCCGCATGATGGTGTTGTAGGTATCGTCATCTGCCTGGGTGTCGCCCCTGGTGTCCTTCAACCGGCCTTTCTTATCCTGTGAGAAGTAGCCGTTGTGAACTTTGGAAACATCCGCGGTGAATTTCTCACGGATGGGAGCATACTTGGGGCGTGAAAT
>CASEPH010000162.1 GCA_949289625.1 uncultured Clostridia bacterium
GGATGCCGTCGCCGGGATTCAGGCGGCAAAGGCCGGCGGATTTTTCGCCGTTGGCATTGGAGATGCGGCGAACGCACCGGAAGTTGACTATTCCATTTCTGCGCTGGCGGAACTTCCAATTCTGTGCCAGAAGCTGAACACTGCAGGGTGACCAGCCAGTATTTCTATAGCGGAAGTGCATACCAACAGAGCATCCACCAAGGGATCTATGTGCCGAATGGAACCTATACGGTGCAGGCGTGGGTGAAGGTCTCCAACACCGCGCCGGAGATTGGCCGAATGGAGATCACAGGTTACGGCGGTGACAGCATCTATGTCGATATGCCCGATACCGGCTCGGGATGGGAGTTGGTTGATGTGGAGGTCAATGTTACAACGGGTTATCTGGACATTGGCTTCTATTGCTCCAGCCCCGGTGGGACAACCGTACACATTGACGAGGTAAGCCTAGCCAGAAGTTGATGCGAAAACACAGCAGAACAGGAATCGGCGGTCAGTTAATCTGACCGCCGATTCCCTTCTATCCAAAACTTGCTAACAGGAATTCTATTTCTGAGATGTATATAGGGCAACTGACGCTTTCCCGTAGAAGGCGGCCAGGGCCTGATTGGTCCAGATGCTGGGATCCATGGAGATATCGCCGGGATAGAGCAGGGACGACTGGTGCACGATAGCCGGAAAGCGCACGTCGGTCAGGCTGGGATCTAGGAGAGCGCGCAGGCGGCTGTCCCGCTCGGCGGCGTAGGCGGCCGCCGTGCCGCTGGAGAGCTCCCGCAGGCACCCGGCGGTCAAGGTGTTGGGGAACTGCACCGCCGTGCACAAAACGATGGCAATGCCCAGCGCGGCGGCCCACAGGGGCCCCGCCCGCCGGCGGGCCAGGAGCGCCCCCTGAATCCGTGGGAGTACCCGCCGCCGGAACCACCCAAGGCAGTACCACTCGTTCAGCAGCAGGAGCCAGTAGAAGGACAGGTAGACGATGTTGCGCAGCCGCAGGGGCCCGGCGGTGGACGCGGCGTAAAAGTGGGGGGCGTTCTGGGCGGCGAAGAGCAGGAAGGTGAGCACCACAAAGGCGCCGGGCCAGCGGAAGCGGCAGGGGCACCGCTCCGCCAGCCGGAAGAGAAGCGGGATCCAGGCCAGGCACAGGAGGAGCACCGGCCAGCTCAGCCAGTGCACCCCGTCCCGGGCGGCCTGGAGCACAGACGCGGCCACCGCCTGCACCGGCGGCAGGGAGGGCAGGCCGGACTGCCGGACGTGGTTCCCCGGCGCCGCCACGCTGAGCAGAAAGGGCACCGCCAGGCTGAGCAAGAGGGCGGCGGCCCTTCCACTGGCCCGGCGGAGCCAGAGGGAGGCCAGCAGAAGCAGGCCCCCCACCAGCAGGCAGAGCAGCGCGGAGACATAGTTGCTGCCCCCCACGAAGATCCCGCAGAGCAGCCCGGGGAGTAGCCTCCATCGCGGCCGCTCCGGCCGCAGGAGCACGTTGGCAAAGGCATCCAGATAGAGCAGGCCCACGCCGTAGGTGAAGGTGTAGTAGCACGCGCCGTTCCACCAGTAGAAGCTGTTGAGGGGCGACGGGATGAACTGGATGGACAGGAGCAGCAGGGGGGCGGCGGCGCAGGACCAGTCCCGCCAGTCCCCGCCGGAGCAGCGGCAGACCAGCGTGCGGCTCAGTTTGAAAGTGCCCAGCAGGAGGCTGGCCAGCATGACCACCGGCGTCAGCCAGTAGAGCCGCTCGGAGAAGATGCAGGGCGTGAGGGTCATGAGGGCCATGGCGGAGAAGCTCCCCTGCCAGGTGCGCCAGTTCCCCCAGACAGTCCGCCACATGGCGGGCAGGAGGCACTGGCCGTTCTGGACGGCGTAGTGGGTATAGAAGCCGTAGGAGTAGTCGTCCGCGCTGGCCCGGGCATAGCGGCCCTCCAGGAGGACGGGGATCAGTGACGCTGCCAGCAGGAGCAGCAGGAGCACCGCCAGCGCGGTGCGCAGCCGTTTGCTGCGGTCTGAGTGATACAGGGAATTGGGTGGCGGGATCTGCTGCATAGGGACCTCCTTGTTGCCTATTGATAACGCCGCAGTTTCTTTAACGCTCTCATCTTTGTCTGGTTGATATTTTGTTTTGTGGAATGGACGATTCGTGCAATCTCTGCAGATGAATATCCGTGAAAGTAGATCAGAGTCAGGACTCTTCGTTCCTTTCTGGTTAGTTCCGGGCATGTGTCCAAAAGTTCAGAGAAATCAAGAGCTTCTCGCTCTCTGATAGATACTTCTAACCCAAGGCGCTATGCTTCCGTAAGTTCTTCCCAGGATACCGGCGGCTCAGCCGTCTTATCCTTGGACGAAAGCAGTGAAATGTAAGCGTTGCGCACAGATTGCGCCAAATAGGCAACGATCGTACCGTCACCTTGAGAGCGAAGTGCGTCAAGATTCATCGCATGTATGATCTCGATGAACCGCAGGGTCAGCTCACTTTGTGCATCCTCCGAATATAGCCGTCTGCTGTAGTGTTTGAGCTGCGGTTCAAACCGTTGGATGAGGAAAAGCATGTCTTCTTGGCTTCCAGCTTGGGCACGTAGTATACGTTCACTGAACACCGCTTACACATCCCATCTTCGTAAAGATGAGAGTTAAAGAGCGGATTGTGCCCCAAAAGTAAACTTAGTTTCAAAAAAATCTACTTTGTACACTCTATTAGACAAGGAAATTCCAATTATGCAACCAGACTTCTATGCTGTAAAATGGTTCAAAAGTAAGAGAGAGGACATGAGTAGACTCATGCCCTCTCCCCTGTAAAGTGGATTCAATTGATGAAACTGATAGTGTTGATTTTGTTGCAGATTTGATGAAAGCTTGTCTTATATAAAAACAGCACCTTCTCTAAGGTATGGAATCTGCCAAGTCATATCTTTGTATGCTTAGTTTGCTTTCGATTTCAGAACGATGACCTGGCACAGTAACCGCCCCGTAGTAATCTCGGCTTCCGCACAGCGCAATTGTGTAGAAGCGCCGCCATCCAAAAAGAGGCCCTTCCATGCAGGATCATTGGTAGCATCGGAATCCTTGAGCCCCAGATAGGACTGGATCGCGCTTCTAAACTCAACATAATTTACATTCTTGGCAGTCGCGATTAGATATACCTTGTTCGTATCCAGGTTCACTACGATTGCACTCAAGCCCTCGTGATCGCTATTGACATCAACGGCTTTATTAACAACAGATACCCAGTTCTGATTACCAAGAGACATCGCTACGCCGCCCTGAGCCCAGGCTCTCGAATTTCCCTTAACACCAGGAAGATCCTCATAATTAGTGGCCTCCATATAGCCCATATAACTGCCAGTGTAGAAGATGGCATGCTTGCCGACTGTGCTTACGCTTCCGTCACGGGGTTCATTTTTATTGTTCACTCCTCCGCCAACAGGACGGCCGCCACTAACTGCAATGTTTAGAATATTGTAATTATTATCATCGGGCTTCGTACTGGTGTACCACCCGCCATTGATTCCATACTCATTGGAACCCTTTAAATTAGACGTCTTGAGCAGCTGAGCGGGCCTAATATTGCTGGCATCCGTCTCAATAATGTGTAACGTCATACCATTCTCTGTAGCTTTATGATAGGTATACATTTCTTTTCCTCCGTTAAAATAAACAGATTTTGATGTCATGTAAGCGCCTACGTAATATGAAAGAAATTGTTGCCCGTGAAAAGTAAACTAGAAACAGGAGGCTACTATGAAACTTCACTGTCGCTTGAACCGCCTTTGGTGCATCCTACCTATGTGTGCTTTTATTGCCGCATTTTTTATCGGATGTACCATCAGCCGGTCAGATTCCGTTCCGTCTTCTTCGTCCGAGCCGCTGCCCGCGGCCACGCCGGCTCCCACCCCCCGGACACTGATGGAGGGGATCGCCCCCATGCCCATCGCCTCCAGCTACATAACCTACTATGCAATACAGACGGACGGCACACTGATCGGCTGGGGAGAAAATCTGCGCGGACTGATCAACTATCCGGATTCTTTACCGAGCTATGAAGATGCCGTTGTCATGATGGAGGATGTGGCAGCCGTCTATGCCGGGGATTGGGTCACATTGATTTTGTGTTCCGACGGCACACTCTGGGGGGTGGGCTCCGGGCTGTTCGGTCTTTTGCCTGAAAGGGCGGCTTCGCAGGATGCGTATGACCCTCTCTTTCTGATGAGCGACGTGGTTATGGCCGCCGTTTCCTCCGAGAGCGCCTGCGCCCTTCGCTCTGATGGCACGGTGTGGAGTTGGGGCGGCTCGGAGGGATTTCAGCCGGAACAGATCCTGGAAGGTATTGTAAAGATAGCGGCATATTCCAGCGGCCACTATGCCCTGGACATAGACGGCACCCTCTACGTCTGGGGATCGCTCCTGCCTCTGGAAGTAGACCGGAACGAATGCTGGTTGACTCCCCAGCCTATTTTGGAGGGCGTCACAGACATGGCCTCCACTGGTCGCCGGCTTCTGGTGCAGAAAGAGGATTCCAGTCTCTGGCGGATGGGCTGGTGGGAGGGGTATCAATATCAGCCGCTGGAGAAGTGGATGGACAATGTGGTCTACTTCACTGCGGATCTCGCAGTTACCGGGGATCACACACTTTGGTACTTGGCCTCAGATACCCCAAGCATGATCATGAACAATGTGGCCTGCGCAGTAAATGGTGAACAAGGAATTTTAGCTCTGGACTGGGATGGTGGGTTTTGGATGCATCCCCAGGAGGGCGACGGCTCTGCCGATGCGGTACATCTGTGTGATGATATTTGGATCCCAGAGTCTTGGTATTCACAGCAGCAATCCCGCAATACGGATTGAGGAAACTGCTTAAGTACTTGAAAGCCCAATAAAAATGAGATCACAGAATGGAGAGGAGAGTAGATTTATATGAGGCGAAATGCAGCCATTGCAATCCTATCTTTGCTTGTATCATTCTTATGTTCTGCCTGCGCGCCCGCAGCTCCCAGCGACCAAACCCCTGAATTCTTGAATGACATTGGAAAAACACTCATCGAATTAAAAAATGAGCATCCGGAAGGCGAATTGATTGTAAGGCCGGGTGGATTCCCAGATAATGCCGCTGTATGTTTTGGGGAACCGGAGACGGAATTTGCTTATTACTTTTTTGGAACGCAGGGCGGCGATGCTGAAAAGGTCATGAGCGAATGTGAGGATCAACTGAAATGCGCTGGTTTTCTCACAACCGCAGACATACTTTTTCCAGACATGGAAAATGACATGTCCTTTGAAGATTTCTTTTCCTTGATCGGGGTTGACGATTATGAGTACCTGGTAGGGGAAGAGGTGCGAACTGGAGAAGGTTGGCTAATCTTCATGTATAGAGATATGGAAGTCATGGTGAACACAAACGAAATTACTCCTGGCGGCGGCTGGAATTTTACAGGAGAAGAAGTCGTGAAGCGTAATGCTCCAGTGTCTATTGCAGACCCAGAAATATCAAATACCAATCAGGACATAGCCGATGCGGTTATGTTTGATGAAGCCATGTCATGAAAACACATTATTCAGATGGTGTATTTATTTCTTAAATTTTTGACAGGCTGCCCGCTGTCTATATTGGCAACGGGCAGCCTGTCGATACAAATAGCGGCGCTGTTTTCCACTTCGCAAATTATCATGTGGATTGTGCGCATATCTAACAGAGCTTCTTTGGAGATCTTATCTGCTTATAAACATTATTTCAGATAATTACCCAGGTACACAAAGGTTGCTCCGGTTGCCGGATATGAATACGTATCTACCCAAGAATTCGGATTTTTGCCGTCTAACGAGTTTCCTGTATGAATAACGGTAGCTTTTTTGTTCTTGGTATCTACAGAAACTACAATGCCGGTATGCCCATATTGAGAGCCGGAAGATCCCCATTTGCTATGTCCACCAGCTACGCTAAAAATCCCTGGTGCTTTTGGAGTACTATCAATTGCGAGACCATAATTATTCGCGAGATTTGCGACTAAATCCTTGCCATTTCCGGATGTAGACTTCAGTGTGGTATATGTATCAATATAATGATGGTCGTGGAGGAACCACCATTTGATGATCTAGTGCCCGATATGCAGGTTGACAATTTTGGAGTAATTGAAATTGCCGTTGAGAATGGCTTGATTTCCGGGTACACGGAGACGAAATTTTATCCTGCAGAGTCTTTTACCAGAGGAGAAGCGGTTGCTACAATATCAAGAGTCCTGACCCTCTTAGAACGAAGCCAGGAGCGATAAATTTGAAAACATACATCTTAACACTACCCTTGTAAGCTCTCATATCCATCAAAAAAGCGGCCCAAGTTTCGACTTGGGCCGCTTGAAGCAAATCAGGTCAGGTAAACACAGGAAGCTGTACCATAGTAATCATGGCTCCATTTCCATGAAAAACACTACCAATTAAATATTTTTATTTCGTAGAGCGACAATACTACAGAGAGAACGATTGGCTTTTGAGTTATATATAGTCACCTTGTTGCCGAAATCGTTCAGCACCTTCATCTGGGTAGAATCGCCTCCATCCAAAAGGATCCCCTTATAGCGAGAGCTTACACTGGATCCCTCGGGAATGTCAAAATACTCCATAATTGCATCCCGGAAATCCTGCTGAGTAATGGTTTTCTTCGCAGAAGGATCTTTAGTAACAATTAGATGAACTCTCGTGGTCGTCAAATCTGCCACCAGTGCTGTCCAAGCATTTGCAGCCTGGTCTTCCGATACACTTTTTCTATTCGTCCACTCCCGTTTGCCAAGAGACAGTGCGATGCCACCCTGGGCCCAGGACTTCGTATTTGTGACACCGACAATGTCAGTCGCACTTTCAGCAATAACCTCTTTGAGCGTCTTGTTTGCCCCATTATAAAAGATTGCCGCATCACCGACGGTCTGGGCAGTTCCATCTCTGGGTGGATCTCCATATGTTGCACTACCAACAGGTCTGCCGTCACAGTAGGTAATGTTGAGTAGTCCACGGCCAATTTCTCCAGATTCGCTCAAATTAAACCATCCACCGTTAATCCCATAATAAGTAGAATCAACAAGGCTTTTCTTTTTGTCCAGAGTAAGTAGCTGGATATTTGTAGCCGGAGTATCGTAGACATACATTGCATCAGGCAGTTTTTGGTGTAATAGGAATTCAAGGACATATTTCATACCTCCATATTTTTGACTCGGCCAAGTCTATTTTTATAGAGATACAAATGAGTCCCTAAAGTAAACGCTTTTTTAAGTTAAGCATCCAGTCTATTTAATTTCTTCATGTTGGAACCCATATTCTCTCGGCAATTTCTTTTGGGGAACCATCCGATTCAGTGGTCCACAGAACCCCGTCCTGATCTGTATAGAGCAGGCAGTTCCAGCCGGACATCCATTCCACGGAGGAAACGTTCTCCGCGAGCCTACGGAGCTCATAGCCGTCCGCCCTGTCCGGGGACTCCGTCATCTCCCACAGGGTGCCGTCATTTTGCAGCAGGAACCGCCCCTTCAGGCCCCGGACATTCTCCAGGACGGGCGTCCCCGTTCCCTCATCCAGCTCCGTCCCGTACCGCCAGACAACGCCGTCCTCCTTCTGCACCAGGAAGCAGCCCTCTGGCCCATGGCAGGCATCCAGCACGCCCTCCATGAGCTGCCGCTGGGAGATGTCACTGGTGCCAGACTCCCGCTGGACCGGCTGCCACTCCCAGAGGGTGTGGTCCTGCTTCACAAACAAGCCGCCGGGGAAGACCTCGCAGGCGGCAGACAGCACCTCGTCCGCAATCCGCACCGGCTCCCGCCAGCTCCACTCCCCCAGATGATCCCCCCAGGCCCACAGAGTGCCGTCCCGCTTGACCATGACGAAGGTCTCCGAATACTGGGCGACGGAGGCCACCCCCTCCATCAGGGGCACAAAATCGGGGACGTAGGTGCCATGATACGCCCCCGGTAGCAGGCAACCCGACTCGCCTGTTCTCCCCCAAAGGGTCCCCTGGCGGTCGATGGCATAGGTGGCCCACTGGCCGGCATAGACCGCCGCCATGTTCGGCAGGAGCTCCGTAACGCTGCCGTCCCGCTCCAGCTCCACCAGGGTGCCGTCGTCCCGGATGGCAAAGCAGTCCGCCAGGGCGGAGACCGGCACCTGGGCCACCGGCAGCGCCCAGTCGGGGGACTGCTCTGCCGCCGACAGCGGGGTGAGCGTCAGCTGATCGCCCGATACTCTGGCTCTCACATAATCCCCGTCCTCGGTCAGCACCAAGAAGCCGTCCAGGTTGCGGGTGATCTGCGCTGCCTCCAGATCAACCCGAAGCGCCTCGGTGGCATCGCTGTTCCACAGAAAGCATGTTCCGGCCCCGTTGCGGTAGCCCCTGTCAAAAATCTCGCTGACATCGGATACAGCGGGGGCGTCCGGCAGCTGGATGAGCTGTCCCGCCCGGTCTGGGATTGAGGCCAAGTATAGCTCACCCTCCGGGGTGAGGAGCTGGAGCTTTCCTGCGCCGCTCTCCGCTGCGTCAGCTACCCCCTCGCAGAGCAGCTTCGGCTCCGTGCAGCCGCTCCACAGCCCAATTCCGTACAGTTCCCCGCCGGTGGTGACGGCATAGCTGCCCTGCCGAACCAGGCAGACGCCGTCCATAATGTGCTGGGGCGGGTAGTTCGTGCCATCCTCGGAAAGCGCACCGTTCCCTAGCTGGCCCTGGTCATTTTTTCCCCAGGTCCACAGGCTCCCGTCTGAGCGGACGGCCGCACCATTCCAGATATTGCCGCTGGCCGTGACCACGTCGGAGAGCACATACAGCCACCCGTCCTTGGTACGCGGCTCATCGTAGCCGGAGTCACCCGTGGTCCAGAGTTCGCCGTTTTCGTCCAGAACCAGCTGGCCGAACCGATAGCCCCAGACTGACTGGGCGCCTTCAAACACGGCGACACGCTGGCTATAGTCTTCGCCACCGTGCATTTCCCCCCAGGCCACCAAACTCCCGTCCTCCACTGCGTACCAGTCCCCGCCGCTGCCGGCGATGAGGGAGAGCTCCGTGGATACCGGGATCGAGAGCGGGGGAGATTGATCCGGGGACTGCTGGGGCGCCTCTGCCGCACACCCTGACGTCAGGGACAGGAATAGTGCGCCGGCGGCTGCGGCAGCTTCCAATCGCTTTATGCTTACAAATCTTTTCATGTGAAAACGCCTCCCTGGCAGTTGAGCAATCCGATAAGCTTTGAACCTGTTTACTTCTGTGTCCTTTTCCAGTCCTTATATACCATACCAGTATAAGAAAAGCAACGAAAGGGTGTATGAAATGGAAACAGAAATGACCTTATCATGGCTCAGTGATCTTGGCAAGAGTGTATTTGGCAGCATGGACGGCCTATTTTATACGCTGGTTGCCTTTGTGGTGATCGATTATATCACCGGCGTCTGTGTTGCCATCCATAATAAACAGCTGTCCAGCGATGTGGGTGCCCATGGAATCGCCAAGAAGATCGCTATTTTTGCGCTGGTGTCCCTGAGCAGCGTTATTGACCGCTTTTTGCTGGGCTCCGAAGATGTCCTGCGTACCGTAACCACCGTGTTCTATATTGCCAACGAGGCAATGAGTGTCATGGAAAACGTGGGAAAGGTGGGGCTGCCTCTGCCGCAAAAGCTTCGGGACTTCTTGTCGCATTTTGAGAAATACAGAGACAACGAGAATAATATGAAACAGGAATAATAATTCTGCCTATAACTAATCTACTTAACCTTATCGCTACGGAGCAGAACACCTATTGAATAAAGTTTGCTCCCTGATGTATCACCTGTAGTAACATCAGGGAGCAACTGCTTGTCTTATACGAACTTTGGTTTTAGCCGCCGATAGCCATTCCCCCTAAAGCAGGGAAAATCTAAGGGCACCTAGTAATCAGAAGGAAAAGCTTTGTTTGTACTTGGAAAGGAAAATGCTCTCCTTACGGCAACATAGGCTCGAGCCATTCCATCGCGTCGGCCTCGTCGCTGTTAATGGCAATTCGATACTTACCTTCGGATGCCTTGTCGGCCGCACTGCCACGAACATTGTAAACCTTACCGGCATTGGTATCGATTTTTGCCCCCACGCTTTTGTTCAGATTAGGGCACCAACCAAGGTTCGTCCCGACGCCGCTTGCAAAGCCAATGTTAAAATACGCATCTCTCGGAAGACTCTTGGCGTAGACATATACATAGTCTCCCGTCCCCGTAAACTGCGTGAAGTCTTTGCTGTTTGCCCATGTTACTGCCATGGTGAAACTTATCTGCTCCTCAATATCCACAGAGGTGCTATACGGTGTCAAAGATTCAGTGTAGTTGCTCTCAGAGATATCCCTGGTAGGGATGTCCCAACCTGGATAAAGATCCGAAAACTCGGGAAGCATTTCAACTGTCCCATCTGCGTAAATAAGTGAAACGGCCCCATCTACTGTCCATGCTTGGTCCCCAAAGATGATTTGTTCACGAGCCCGAAGAATATCATCTTGCATTGCTACAGGAGCACTCTCCAAATCCATGTACGCGAGCGCCTTAACAGACGCCATGGAAGAATCCATAGAAATTGACGCATCGGCCGCGCTTGCGAAGGGCATTACGGAAAGGGCCATACAGCCGGCACAAACTACGCTCAGAAATTTTTTGAACCGCATAACAAGACATCCTTTCTACTCCACAGTATTAGTTAAGTGGTACACTAAGAAGCGCTTCTATCTATGGAGACAAATCTCATCAGAAAGTGCAACGGGGTTTACAAAAATTTTGTGACGTGAGCCATATCGCACCAAAACATAAAAGGCGTGGCTGCCATGGGCATCTGCCCCTTCACTGTTTACTGACGTCCTGTAAGAACTGGCATGCGGTTTTGCGGGCACAGGTGAGGGCCATGCGTAGGCTGGCCGGCTTTATGTTCAGCTCCCGGGCCATCTCCGTAGCTGGCAGGTCCAATATGTAGTATCCCTCCAGCAGGTAGCGGGTGCGCTCATCCAGCTGTGTCCAGATACGGGACAACGCCTCCAAATCCTCTAAACTCTGAAAATTCTTGTTGCAAAATGCAAAGAACTATGTCTTTATTATTAAGGAGAACTATGTTTGCAGAGATCGGATCAGCCCGAGTCAGCTAAACTACCACAAATAACTACGGTAAAAGCACCTTGACTAATATGCTATAAAAAGGCCACCACTTGGTTTCCTCCGGACACAGACGGTAGCCTTTTTATTCTTCGTTAAAAAAACGATGAAAGGTGGCTTCATAATGCGGCTTCAGTTAAAAAAGCTTATTGTGTTGGCACTCTGCCTAAGTGTGGTACTCTCTTCCTGTACCATCAGTCCAAGAAACAATTCCAAAGAAACCCAATATCAAGCGCCCGTCTCCACCGTGGACACTACCGGTTCTGACCCTCAAACCTTTGCCATGACTCTTTTGGCGGGGCAGACCACGGCTATAGTAAACGGATCGGAAGCCCAGCTATCTGTCGCCCCCTTCCTTCAGGATGGCTCCTTCTACTATCCCCTTGCTGATGTGGTTCGGCTTATTGGCGGCGGCTTCTCCCAGGAAGGCAATACTGCCACCATTCAGCTTTTCGGCACAACAGTAAAATACACCGCCGACAGTCCCGAGGTGATTGTCAACGGTACTTCCTACCGGAACGATTACCGCCTGTTGCGATTTGCACAGGACTCTGACGAAGAATCCAGTGCAATTTCCCCCTTGCTTTTGGACGGGACTCTCTTTGTTCCCCACGACCTCTGCCCCGGAGGCTGCCCTAATTTTGGGCTCAATGTGACCCGAGAGGCCCCGGAGGCCCATATGCTAATCCTGGGTGGCTATACCGATGAACTTGGAATCGAAGGAATCCAGCTTTATGACCTCTTTGACCAGCTGCCCGACGAGACCAGAGCGCCTTTTCAATCTCAGGGCGTTGCTGGAACTGTGTTGAACTACTACATTGAAATGTATTCATGCGAAGGAACCGAGGTATATGTCATGCGCTGCTCCGATGGACAGAAAGACACAGAGGGTATGAACGGCAGAGTTGCCGCGATTCGCCTTTCCGGCGGAACGGCATACCGAACCCCACGGGGCCTGACCGTGGGCGACTCCGCCTACCGCGCCTGGCTTTTATATGGCAAGTGCGCCTTTACCAGCTCTTTTGATTATCAGGTGGAAGACGGCTATGTCAGCACAATCGTCTTCCACACTCGATACTGGGGAAGCCGCTTCTAATTCGGATCAAGATTTAAAAACTGCGGTTTACAAATTCAAATATAACCCCTCTTTATAGAATGTACGGCGTACAGCAAACAACATTTTATAAGGAGTGAATTTTATGGGAACTTTGTCTTTGATTACGTCCAACGGCCAGTATAAAAAGTACACCTATACCCATGGTGGCGCCAGCACAACTGGCGTACATGTCTTCACCACCAAATCCGGCCAGTCCGTGGCCCCTGCCATTTCCACCACCAAAAAGCCGCTGTCTCAGCTGAATCCGCTCGACATCTCTCCCTCCAAGGTGATCGCGAAGACCAACGGCTGCATGTACGAGTACCACGAAACTAAGTTTTATGGATTTTTTTATCAGGGCAGCGGCAATCCCATGTATATCAATGGCACTAGATATACCACTCTGCCCACTTCGAGCATCATGTACGACGATCCCAAGTACTTCCCGTCTTTCTGCATCAAGAGCGATGGAACGGCAACCATTCGGTGGTTCTCTAGCAAGGACGATGCCGAACTGGCACTGCAATATTGCGATTATGTGATCGGTGCCTGCCATCCTCTGGTCTATGATAGCAAGTGCGTATTTAATCAGAACGTCTATGAACCAGAGGTCCTGGGCGGAAAGCTCATTTATAACCGTAATGACCCTTCGGACAGCGACACCAGATATAATAGCGGCATCACTCAGCGCACCGACAAGCGAACCCTTCTGGGCCATAAGGGAAACGGGACATTTGTCATGGTCGTTACGGATGGCTCTATGTCCATGAAAAACGCTGCCAATCTGATGTATGATTTGGACTGTGACTACGCGGTCAACATGGATGGCGGCAGCCCTGTTGAAATGCGGATTGCATCCGGTTACGGCCCTGCTGGCAAAGTAAGCGCAGGTGGTGGGCTTTCTATCCATACTGCTGTTGTTGCATATCGCACGTAACCCTACAGCCCTCCACATAACAAATTCTAAAGCGAGCGCCAGACCCGATAAAGTCATCCGGGTCTGGCGCTCTGTCTGTATACATCATGCTCAGTCCAGAATCTAGAATCGCTTCTATCTCATAGTAACAGGCCTTATCAAAAACTGCAACAATTTGATGAGCAAGCTCCCTCGCGCCAAAGTACAAAAGGAGCAGCTGCCATTTGGCAGCTGCTCCTTCACTGTTTACTGCTATCCTGTAATAACTGGTATGCGGTTTTGCGAGCGCGGGTGAGGGCCATGCGCAGGCTGGCCGGCTTTATGTTCAGCTCCCGGGCCATCTCCGCAGCGGACAGATCCAGTATGTAGTACCCCTCCAGCAGGTAGCGGGTGCGCTCATCCAGCTGTGTCCAGATACGGGACAACGCCTCCAGATCCTCTTTCTTAATAACCTGGAGCTCGATTGCCTCGCCATCCATATTGGGATCCTCGTACTCCATAAACTCCTGCAGGTCTGACGTGGAATGGCGCCCGGAATCCCGCAGGTAATTGCGGGCCTGATTTTTAGAGGCCGTTATAATATAGTTCACCAGATGGTCCCGGTCTTTGATGCGAAGCTCAGGGATTTTGTCAATCAGCCGAACCAAGGTCGACTGCATCACATCTTCTGCGGCCCACTGGTCGTGAACCAGCTTGAAGATTTCGTGGTACATCAGGCGATGATAGTCGACAAAGAGCTGCTCCATGAAAGCGCGGTCATCATCGTCCTCAATGACTAAGATACAATAGGGGATCATTTGGCCTCCTTGTGGTTGTACTGGCCCACAACCGTACCGAAATGCAGATCCCGCAGCAGGAGATGGAGAGCCTTTTTACGGTCCGGGGATAGCGCCTGCACGAGTTGGATCATCTCACCGGCGGTCATTTCATCCAGCAGAGGTGCAGAAAATACGTCGGCGGGGAGGTTGGCGGAACTGCGGCCCAGCAGATAATCGGTAGTGACGGAAAAGTAGTCCGCTATTTTTATCAGCCGTTCCGCGTCGGGCAGGTGACGGCCTTTTTCATAATTGGAAATTGTACCGGGGGTGACAAAAAAGAGCTTTGCCAACTCCCTTTGAGTAAGGCCACGGTCTTGACGGAGCTCCGCCAAAATTTCTCCGAATTGCGCCATCTTGCACCTCAAAATTTCAGTTTGTTACTTATTATATATTTTCTGAAATTTATTCTGCAAAAATGATAGATTTCCAATATAATTCGTGGTACAATCATCAAATAGTATAGTTAAACTATATTATTATTTAACATATTGCTATTTCCCTTGGAGCGATCTCAAAATCACTCGTTGCATAAGCGGCTTTTAGGGTGTCGACTTAATAAATAGAGATACCAAGGAAGAAGGCAGGGGTGTAGAATCATCATGCTTGCGTTGATCTCGGCAGCTATAGAAGATCCCAGCGACCTGGAATTCATGACACAGTTTTACCTGCAGTACGAGCGGCTGATGTATGCCACCGTAATGAAAAGGCTTTCGGATCCAGAGACGGCCAAGGACATCGTCCAGGACTGCGTGGTCAAGCTCATTCCGAAAATCCCGTTTTTGAGGCAGCAAAAGCGTTGCATAAATGCTAGTTATGTTGTCTCTACAGTTAGGAACACCACCATCAATTATATGCGGAAACATGGACGCACAGATGGCAGGTGCTGCAGCCTGGAGGGCCAGGATGAGCAGGATATGGTCATGCCGGAGACCTCGCTGGATGAGAGAATCATATTTGAAGAGCAAAAAGACCGCCTGATGCAGATTTGGGGCAGTCTGCCCGAAGAAGATCAGCTGCTATTGGAGGGAAAGTACATCTTGGGTTACAAGGATACCGAACTGGCTGACATGCTGGGGTGCAAGAAGGACAGCATCCGCATGAAGCTGACCAGAGCCCGGCGGCGGGCATTTCAGCTTATGACAGAGGAAGAAGGTGACAAAATATGACCAGGCGGGAAGAATTGCAGGAGGCCTACGAGGACGCCATGTTCGCCCTCCTGATGGACTACGTGGCGGAATCTGAGGGGAAAAAGGCCCTGGAGGAGAACCGCGCACTCCAGGAGGATCCGGACGCGGAGGTCCCCCAGGAGGTGCGCCGGGCGTGTCTGAAAGAGATCCGCCGCGCTTTTCGGAAAAAGTCCGCCCGGTCGGTAGGGCGGATCACGATGAAGGTAATCAATAAGGTTGCCATTGTTGCGCTGGTAGGTACGCTGCTTTTCTCAACCGCCTTTGCCGTGTCCCCGGAGTTTAGAGCTGGAACACTGAATATGCTCATTGATACGTTTAATGACGGCGTGAGCTTTCATATTTCGTCTCCGTCTGCGTCGGAATGGACGGATTTAGATGATTTACACCCTGCTTTTGTTCCAGAAGGTTTTGAGATGATAGAGGAGGATACATTTGCTGGTGATTTCTGGGTATATTATGAGAATAACCAGGGAGACCGACTGGAAATTGACGTGTCAAGGAACGGATCATTTGACACAGAAGGTGCCAAAATTGAGCCCATTCAAGTTTGCGGAATTCCTGCTTATTTGATTGATCAGACAAATCTAAGCGGCGACAAACATGGCATAGCCAAAGTGATTGTTGTTAACGAGACCAATGGTTACATTCTTAGTGTTAACTCTACCCCGCATTCGGCATTGGTGCCAGCTCCAATTGACAGAGAGACCATAATTCAAATTGCAGAAAGTATCTTTGAATAATGTGTTGCTAAATATTTAGCTTGGTGTCTCCTGTAATGGGCTATATGCCACAAAACAGGAGGTTTGTGAAAAAATGAACAAGAAAAATTTGGGGAAAACATTGCTATTATTGGCGCTTTCAACTACCTTAATGGGTGCAAGTCTTCCAGCACAAGCGATTGAGGTTCAGCCAGACTCAACGGCTGCTGTCGAACCTTTTTATGTGGGAATAACGCGATTAACTTGTACTCTTGATATATCTTCTAGTGGAAGTGCAGATTGTCATGCAAAAATTGCTATGTCTGCGGGCTATAGCTCTGATTATACTCTGACACTTCTATATAGTAAGGATGGGCGGACTTGGTCTGAGGTGACTAGCTGGGATGGCTCTAATAGCACTGACGTTACAAAAAGTCATTTTATTTATCGCAAGGGCGATTACCAACTCAGGCTGACAGTCAAAGTCCTTGACAGTTCTGGAAAGTATGTGGCAACATACGGCAAAAATTCTAACGTCGTTTCCTATTAAAGGAGAAAGGCGGGCATCCAATTGGGTG
>CASEPH010000163.1 GCA_949289625.1 uncultured Clostridia bacterium
TTGCTGTCCAGAGAATCAGCTTACGGTAACCGGCGCTTTGTGCCTTTTTCATCAATGCATTCAGCAAAGCCGTGCCCACTCCGCCATGCCGTTCGTTTTTTCCACCGCGAAGAGCCGCAGCTGACCCACAGCCGGATCTTCGGTCTGACAAAGCATGATACACCCTGCCAGGCGGCCATCTCGTTCGGCGATGAACAGCTCTTCACGGTCGCTCGCCTTTCGCTCAGGAAAGCGCATCGCAATGTCAGTTGCGTAGTCAATAAAAGCCGGGCCCCAGCCGTACTCTTCTTTATAAAGGCGCTCGTGGAGTTCGGCGACATAGCGCTCCTCCCCGGCTTGATATGGCCTTACATCAATCTTCACAAAACCGCCTCCTCAGCACAGAACATCTTTTCTGATATTATACCATATTTTTTTGAATAAAGGATGGTTTTTAAGTATAATTCGACTAAAAAGTGTACTCTATAACTCTTCGCAACGGTCGGGAAAAATACCTTTGCCTCCGGACACCTACCGTAAGCACAGCAGCACTCACAAACACCGCAGCTCTCTGTACAGACAGCAGTGACGGAGGACAGAAACCCTCCAGGTTCGAGCTTCATATCGAAAGAGCGTTTCTACGATTCAGAAAATCTGCCATGGTCTGGGCATCGCTATCACTGACCTTTTCACCGATCTTCCGTTTGAACACTCGTAACAGGAGTTGAAATAGCTCACCATTTGAAAAAACGATCAATATGCGACAAAAATTCAATCCTTCTTCAATCTTTTGCTGTAAGATAAAGAAAGAACGGAGGGTTGCCCATGCGTCTGCTGTTGGTAGAAGACGAGATACGCCTGGCACAGGCTCTGTGCGAAATCTTGCATCAGGAGCAATATGATGTAAATCATTTTGCCGATGGACTGGAAGGGCTGCTGGCTCTCGAAACGGGAGTTTATGACCTGGCGGTTCTGGATGTAATGCTGCCGGGAAAAAACGGGTTTGATATTGCGGCGGCAGCACGCCGGGAGGGTATCCGCACGCCGATCCTGATGCTGACAGCCAAAAGTGAACTGAGCGATAAGGTAGCCGGGCTGGATTTCGGAGCTGACGACTATTTGACCAAGCCTTTTTTGACACAGGAACTGCTGGCCTGACTGCGGGCGCTGGTACGGCGCAGCTATAGATCCCGGATGGGGAGCTGCGATTTGCGGATATCCGGCTGCGCAAGGATTCTCCACACTGTGGTGTGAACAAAACAGTGTGCGTCTGAGTGAAAAAGAACTGCGGATTCTTGAATATCTGATTGCCAATCAGAGCCGCATCCTCACCAGAGAACAACTGGCCGCCAAGATCTGGGGATATGACAATGAGGCGGAATACAACAATGTAGAAGTCTATATGTCCTTTGCCAGAAAGAAGTTGAGCTTTGTCGGCTCAAAAGCGGAGATCAAGGCTAAACGCGGTGTGGGATACGAATTGAGGGACGGCCATGTTTGACCAATCCCGATGGAAAATCGTAGCAGCGATCCTGCTCGTTCTGACCCTGGTGCTTGGCGGCACCTTCTGTGTCATCTATTGGGCAAGCTATACCGAAATGTCCAGTGAGAACAGAAGTATGCTCCGGGAATATGTCAGCGGCTATTCCCTGCAGGATGAGCAAAAAAGCGGACAGCCCGGCCACTACCGTCCGGGCAGCGGTCCAGCGGCACCGCCGCGTCTGGAACTCTCCACCTTTTATTCGGTTGCAGTCGCGGATAACGGCGAGATTCTCCGGGTTGATACCGCCGATGTCGCCAGTCTGGATGCCGATTCGCTACGTGAGCTGGCTGTCTCGATTCTGGACAGCGGCCGAACTGAGGGAATTGAGCACAGCCTGATGTATCTGGTAGCGGAAAAGGACGGGTACCAACTGGTAGCCTTTTTAGATTTCTCGGTTTTGCAGGAGAGCACCCGTACCCTGCTGAATTATACACTGGTGTTTGGAGGCGTGGCGCTGGTGCCGCTGTTCCTGCTCGCGTGGTATTTGGCAGGACGTATCGTCTCTCCGTTGGAGGAAAGCTACCGGCGCCAAAAACAGTTTATTTCTGACGCCAGCCACGAACTTAAAACGCCGGTGGCAGTGATCGGAGCCAATATCGAACTGCTTTCCCGGGAGCTTGAGGACGATCCCTGGCTTGCTAACATTCGATATGAAAACGCTCGGATGGCCGGTCTCATTGCCCAGCTTCTGGATCTTGCCCGCACCGAAGCTGTCTCGCCTATAATGGCGGAGATCGACCTGAGCCGTCTGGTGCTTGGGGAGGTGCTCCCCTTTGAGACAGTGGCCTTTGAGCATGGTGTCCGGTTGGAGACCTGTCTGGACGATGCCGTGTGCCTGGTTGGAAACGATATACAGCTCAAACAACTTGTTTCCATTCTTGTTGACAATGCGATCCGCCACAGCCCTGCCGGTGAGGCGGTGACGATCCGCCTGCTGCAGGAAAGAGGACACGCCCTTCTTGCAGTAACCAACATCGGCCCTGAGATCCCGCCGGAACAGCAAAAACACGTTTTTGACCGTTTTTACCGTGGAGATGAGGCACGCAGCGACAGCCATCACTATAGCCTTGGCCTTGCCATAGCAAAAGCCATTGCCGACAGCCACCACGGTACGATTCAGGTCCGCTGTGCCGATGGCCAGGTGAGTTTTCTGGTCCGGTTTCCACTGCAGGGGCATGGACGCCGGCATTGAGCTTCAATAAAACTTCAATCTTCCTCCTGTATACTGGACTTATTCCACATACAGGAGGTATTTTTATGGCTTATGAGACGGTGTTTCAGCGGTATGAGCTCAAATATCTGCTGACCCGCGAACAGCGGCAAGCCGTGCTTCGAGCAATGGAGCCGTATATGAGGCCCGATCCCCATGGCAAAACAACCATCTGCAACCTGTATTTTGATACAGCAGATTACCGGTTGATTCGCCGCTCCATCGATTCTCCCATATACAAAGAAAAACTACGCATCCGAAGCTACGGCCCTGTCGCGCCGGGGAGCACAGTATTTGTTGAGCTAAAAAAGAAATACCAAAAACCGGTCTCCAAACGGCGAGTTGCAATGGCTGAAAAGAAAGCCATGGATTGGCTGGTCAACGGCGGCTACAGTGCAACCAACCAGATCGCCCGGGAGATTGACTACTGCCTGCACCATTACCCCTCTCTTTACCCGACAGCCTATCTCTGCTACAATCGGGAGGCTTACTTTGCCCGGAAGGGGGATCTGCGCGTCACCTTCGACGATACCATTCTCTGCCGGCAGGAAGAGCTCAGTCTCCGGGCCAAAGCGTATGGAGAACCGCTGCTACCGACGGACATCACACTGATGGAAATCAAGTGCACCGGCGGACTGCCACTGTGGATGACACATACGCTCTCCCGAGAACACCTCTACCGGACATCCTTTTCCAAATACGGAACGGCGTATCAAACTCTGATCCGGCCCAATCGACAAAGGAGGGACTGATCGTATGCTTGAAGCACTTTTTCAGATGTCACTTGGTTCCGGCCTGGCCACAGACTTCCATATCACAGATTTTTTACTGTGCCTGGGCTGTGCGCTGGTACTGGGACTGGTGATGTCCTTCGCCTTTATGTTCCACACCCGCTATACCAAAAGCTTCGTGATGACACTGGCGCTTCTCCCGGCCGTAGTCTGCGTGATCATCCTGATGGTCAACGGAAATGTCGGCACCGGCGTCGCCGTGGCAGGCACTTTCAGCCTGGTACGATTCCGCTCGGTTCCGGGCACTGCCCGTGAAATCTGTATGCTGTTTCTTGCAATGGGGACCGGACTCATCACCGGCATGGGATATCTGGGATACGCGGTCCTCTTTACGCTGATTCTGTGCGCAGCCTTCTGCCTTTACAACTGGTCGGCGCTGGGAGAAGACCGCAACGCCGCGGCCTATAAGATTCTATCCGTCACCATACCGGAGGATCTGGATTATACCGGTGTCTTTGACGATATTTTTGATGGCTACACCTCCAGTGCGCAGTTGATCCATGTCAAAACCACCAGCATGGGCAGCCTGTTTCGTCTGACCTACCAGATCCGGCTGCTGGATGCCGCCAAAGAGAAAGAGATGATCGATCTGATGCGCTGCCGGAATGGAAATCTGGAGATCTATGTCTCCCTGCAGGAGAGTATGAACACGGAATTGTGAAGGAGGTGGAACCATGAAACGGATCCTGTGTGTTTTAAGCAGCACTGCCCTGATGTTTGTGACGCTCGGCGGCTGCCAAAGCCAGGAGGATACCATTCAGGACCTTTCCGACGGCTTATCTGCTGTCGATGCAGTTTCCTCTATTTCTTCGGAAACGGAGCTTTTCTCCGAACGGGATTTGGACCCTTCTTATGAAGAAGCATCTGCTGTTCAAATTGAACTGAACGGCACAGAAGCTGCCGCAACAGGTGACGGCGTACAGATCAGCGGGACCACTGTAACCATCACAGAGGCAGGAACCTATTTGCTCAGCGGGTCTCTCAGCGACGGTATGGTCATTGTCGATGCTGCGGAAGATGCCAAGATTCAGCTTGTACTGAACGAAGTCTATCTTCACAGTGAGACCTCCGCCGCAGTGTATATCAAAAATGCCGATAAAGTCTTTCTTACGCTGGCGGACGGCAGAACAAACGAACTCTCAAACGGCGGAACCTTCACCGACATCGATGAAAACTCGATCGACGGTGTCATCTTTTCCAAACAGGACCTTACCATCAACGGCGGCGGAACCCTTACCGTCAACTCTCCGGGTGGGCACGGCATTGTATGCAAGGACGACCTGGCAATCACTGGCGGGAGCTACACAATCTCCGCCGCTTCCCATGGTATAGATGCCAACGACAGTATTCGCATCACCGGGGAAACGATGATGACGATCACTGCCGGAAAGGATGGCCTTCATGCAGAAAATGACGAGGACAGCAGTCTGGGCTTTGTTTATCTGGCAAACGGAGAGCTGACCATCGAAGCGGAGGGAGACGGCATCAGCGCCGGTGAAGATCTGCAGATTTTGGACGGTGCCTTCCAGATCACCGCCGGCGGCGACAGCGCAAATGGTTCCAATGAGTCCTCCCCCTCCTGGGGCGCCGATCCCGGCAGCCGAGCTCACAGAGAAGAGACCGCTCCCACCGCTGATGATGATAGCAGCACCAGCATGAAAGGTCTCAAATCCGCCGGCAGTCTGACCATCACCGGCGGTGAGTTCACCCTCAATACCGCAGACGACGGCATACACTCCAACGCCTCAATCACAATCCAGAGCGGGAACTTTACAATTGCCACCGGCGACGATGGCATCCACGCCGATGAGACACTGACCATCACCGATGGGGCAATTCGTATCTCCGAGTGTTATGAGGGGTTGGAAGCGCTGCATCTGGATATTCGAAACGGCAGCATTGATCTGGTTGCCTCGGACGATGGGCTCAATGCTGCCGGCGGCATCGACGGCAGCGGCAACAACGGCGGTAGGGACGGAAGGTTTGGAGGAGAGTGGGGTAATTTTGGCAGCTCGGAAGGCAGCATCACCATTTCCGGCGGCACACTTCGAATCCAAGCCTCCGGCGATGGCATCGATGCCAATGGTTCGGTAGCAATCAGCGGCGGCTCCATCACCATTGAAGGGCCGATCCAGGGAGATACCTCCATTCTGGACTACGATACGACTGCCGTCATCACCGGAGGCACCTTCCTGGGAAGCGGCGCCTCGGGAATGGCACAAACTTTCAGCGATGCCGGACAGGGCGTGATTGCCATCCGGTTCAATACCCAGGAGGCGGGTTCCACTATCACAATATCCGACGCCAACGGCAAAACACTGTTCACTGCCGAACCGGCGCTTGCATATAGTGCTATCATTTTCAGCAGCCCTGATCTGACATCCGGTTCGGCCTACACCGTCACAGCCGGCACAGTGACAGGTAAAACCACAGCCCAATAATTTTTCAGGAGGTTCTCATGAATCGTACATTCATTTTTCTCGCAGTTCTGGCCACCCTCTCGCTGACCGCCTGCTCAACCACCTAAAGCAGCAGTTCTTACCTGTCCGCCGAGGCCGGATCCACCTATACCGGAACAATCTCCGCCCTCAGTCTGGAGAATATCGTTCTTTCAACCACAGACGGCGAAATCCAGATCCCCTATACTTCGGAGACCGTTTTTTCCGGATTTGAAGGTTCAGGCGGAATGAACGGCCGAAATCCCGGATCCCGACAGGAGCCCGGAGGGGGACAGACTCCTCCATCCGAAGAAGCGGAAGCCGAGGCGGACAGCGCTGGCGGTGAAAACAGCACCTCCTCCGGAATCGATGACAGCATCGCACAAAGCCCCGATGAACGAGTGACGCCGGACGGCGGCCAGACGCAGACCAACTCTGCGCCGGAAGACAGCGGCAATTTTGACAGCGAAGCCGACGATAATGCCGTCTCCGACGGAGATGCAATCCAGGGCATTGAGAACGTTCCACAAACTTCCTCTTCCATTGAAGATGTATCACTAAATGACGAGGTTACCGTTCAAATCGGAGATGACGGAACTGCCGAAGCGATCACCCTTTCTTCCTCGGCTGGATCCGGTATTACCGTCGTTCCCGGTGACAGACCTGTGGACAGCATCACAGAATCATAAAGCAAAACGATTCATAAAAACAGTGTCCGCATCCTTTTCGGAGGCGGACACTGTTTTTTGTATGCAGTTGTGCTGTCAAGCCCGCGACCGATCGAGGTTCAGGCAAAATTTCAGAGCTGTCATCCGCGTACGCCGTCAAAACGCCCGGTCACACAGCCAAACCTTAGCCGACGGACTCGGAAAAAGCCTCCGCGATTGGTCGCGTGCTCATCCACACACTCCCTCCCTTCAGTCCCACCAGAAGTACCAGACAGTGGACTGCCGCAGCACATCCGCCAGCGCGCCCACAGTGGCGTCCTCCGGCCCCTGGTCGATCACATCCGGGCAGAAACCGTACAGCTCCACTGCTGCATCCACGGCCTTCTCCTTGGGGACGGGGGCCGGGAGCAGGAACTCCAGTTCGTCGTGGCTCATGGCGGCAGGCACCGCGCCGTACTGCTCGAACCAGTATTTCGCCGCTGCCATCAGCTCCGGCGTATCGGGGCAGTCGTTCCAGTTTCCGAAGGGCAGGTAGGCAAAGATCTCCCAGGGGTTCTTGACCGGAATTTTCGCCAGAATGAGAGGGTGGGTCATATCGGTGTCGGAATCCCAGTAGCAGGAGATACGGTTATTTTCATAGCCGCCCTCCATCTCGCCCAGGATCTCCTCATCCCAGTTCATATCATCGTCCTCGGCTTCTTCCTTGCGCTGGCCGGTCAATTCCTCCAAAACCGCCTTTCCGTCCTTATCAGGGGCGGAGAGCATCTTCTTCCGGTACTCCGTTACAGTTTTGAGGTCAAATTCGTAAATGTCTGCATCATTCTTCGGGTCGGCGTTCATCACCAGACACTCAAGCAGCGTTTCGTCATTCGCCTTGATGAGCACCGGTACAAAGCCTTCTTTGACACTTTCCCGTTTGGCATAGCTGTATGCCGACATAATGGGATCATCGTCCTTCATGGAGGGGAAATAGGTGCATTCACAGTCCAGATACTCCATCAACGCCTCAGCCAGTTCGGAGGGTTCCAGC
>CASEPH010000164.1 GCA_949289625.1 uncultured Clostridia bacterium
GAATACAGGGCGTTGACCAGCATGGCCGCAATCATGGGAATCGCAAGTCTGGTAATTGTTTTTGGAATGCTGCCTTTTGAAAAATCGTTTTGCTGCGACATGATATCCCTCCTGCTAATAATCGCTCGTATTTGATTAGTATAGCACGATTGTCTTTCATTGTCATGCTTTTTCACGGATATTTTGATCTAATAATAATAACCTCATCACAAAATTGTTTTAATTTTATTGAATTTTGTGGAAAGTCTCGTGTATTTTATTTAAAAAAAATCCAGAAATGCCATGGACAAAATTCACAATAATTTAAAATTTGCATGTACGAAAAGAAAGATTTATGGTATATTGCAAATGAAAAAAGACGCCCATGGTGGCGCATGGAGGAAAAGAGGATTCCAATGAAAAAGCACAAATTAGGCGACCGAAAAGACGGTCGCCGGGTTCATGATTTGGATGGAATGCACCACATTATGATGCACCTGATGCCAAAACGCACGGAAGCAGAGGTCTACTTGGAACATACCGTGGATGTAACGGAGCTGCTTGCTTATGTGGCGCGGAAAAACCAAGAGCATCCAAATACAAAGGCCACCGTGTTTCACTGTGTGGTTACCGGCATTGGCCGGGTGATCCGGATGCGGCCCTACCTGAACCGGTTCATCTGCGGCCGGAAGCTCTATGTCCGGGACGAGATTACTCTGAGCTTTGTGGCAAAACGAAAATTTCAAGATCAGGCAGAGGAATCTCTAATGGTGGTGAAAGTCCAGGATGACACTACCCTGGATTCCATCACAAAAAAAATTACTGGAGACGTCGGTGAGTTGCGAAATAAGAAAGGCAGCAATGATTTTGATGCCATTATCAATCGTATTGGACATTTGCCGTCCCCGATTTTGCATATTTTCATTGGACTGCTGCAGCGGCTGAGTTCCTCAGGTCATCTACCGGAGATACTTACTGATGGAGACATCAACCACACCACGGTGCTGCTGTCCAACCTGGGTTCCATCCAGTGCGACTGCTGCTACCATCACCTGAACAATTACGGGACCAACAGCATTCTCATCACCGTTGGAGTGATTCACAAGGAACCCAAGGTCATGGAGGACGGCTCCGTGGCCATCCGGGATGTGATGAAGCTGGGTTTCACTGCCGATGAACGCATTGCCGACGGCTTCTACTTTGCCCGGAGCCTGAAACTGCTGGAGCATCTGCTGACCCATCCGGATCTGCTGGATATTCCCATGGGAGAGGAGATTCACTATGGCTCTTAACGTCAAAACCCCCTGGTATGCCCACTCCGAAGGCGTGCCCCTGCACCTGGAGTACCCCGACTGCTCCATGGTGGAGCTGGTGGAACAGGCCGCAGCTGCCACACCGGATGTGATCGCCTATGATTTCTTTGGGACGAAAGCTACATTCCGGCAGCTGGTGCGGGAAATCCACCGCTGTGCGGCAGCACTGGTGGCCTTAGGAATTGTCCCCGGGGACCGGGTAACGATCTGTATGCCCAATACCCCCCAGGCCGTGATCATGTTTTATGCCCTGAACTATATGGGTGCCATCGCCAACATGGTCCATCCTCTCTCCGCCCAGGAGGAGATTGCCTTTTACCTCAACGAGAGTGAGTCTGTGGCTGCCCTGACCCTGAACCAATTCTATCCGAAATTTGAGGCCATTCGGGACAAGCTTCACCTCAAAAAACTGATTATCACCAGCATTTCCGACGCCCTCAGTGTCCCCATTCGGCTGGGCTATTGGGCCACGCAGGGCAGGAAGTTGCCCACCCCACCATCTAACGATCCCATGATTGTTTCCTGGAAGGATTTTTTGCGAAATGGAACACGCTATACTGGTACCGTAAAACATACCGTTTGCGGCCAAGATACCGCCGCCATTCTTTACAGCGGCGGCACCACAGGCACCACCAAGGGCATTCTCCTCAGCAATCTCAATTTTAACGCTCTGGGCCTTCAAACCGGAGCTGCGGGAAACTGCCTGTTCCCCGGCCACAAAATGCTCTCCATTATGCCCATTTTCCATGGCTTTGGGCTGGGCGTATGCATTCATACGATTCTGATTCACAGCTGCAGCTGCATTCTGGTGCCGCAGTTTACCGTGGATTCCTATGCCGCGCTGCTGAAAAAGTATCGGCCCAACTATATTGCCGGCGTTCCCACCCTCTATGAAGCTTTGCTGCGGCTGAAAAAAGCGGAACATCTGGATCTGTCCCAGCTGGAGGGAATCTTCTCTGGTGGCGATTCCCTGTCGCCGGAGCTCAAGCACAAGGTAGATAGGTTCCTCCGGGATCATGGTTCCACGCAGCAGGTCCGGGAGGGCTACGGCACCACGGAATGTGTGACCGCCAGCTGCCTGACCCCAAAAAACGATTATAAAGAGGGCTCCATTGGCATTCCATTCCCGGACACCTATTACAAAATCGTGGTTCCCGCCACCCATGACGAGGTTCCTTACGGACAGGTGGGCGAGATCTGTATCTCCGGGCCCACAGTGATGCAGGGCTATATGAACCAGCCCAAGGAGACCGCACAAACCCTACAGCTGCACGAGGACGGTCTGGTTTGGCTCCATACGGGAGATCTGGGCACCATGGATGAGGAGGGCTTCGTATACTTCAAGCAGCGCCTCAAACGCATGATCATCACCAGCGGCTACAATGTCTACCCTTCTCAGGTGGAAAATGCCATTGACGCCCACGAAGCAGTCCTGATGAGCACTGTCATCGGCATCAAGGACGACTATAAAATGCAGCGGGTCAAGGCCTTTGTGGTATTGCGGCCCGGCTTTGATCCCAGTGAGGATCTGAAAGCCTCCATTCTGGAGCATCTGAAAAGGCGGGTAGCCAAATACGCCATGCCCAGTGAAATTGAATTTCGGGATGCCCTGCCCAAAACCCTGGTGGGCAAGGTGGCCTATACGGTGCTGGAACGAGAAGAAGCCCAAAAGCATTCCAGTGTATCGTAAAAGGAGGAACCATGCAGTATATTGGTTGTCATCTAACCATTACCAAGGGCTACGCCGCCATGGGACGGCAGGCACTGGAACTGGGGGGCAACACAGCCCAGTTTTTTACCAGGAACCCGCGGGGTGGGCGGGCCAGGGAACTGGATCCCGTGGACATAGACGCTCTGAACCAACTGATGGAGGAGTATTCCTTTGGGCCTCTGGTGGCCCATGCCCCCTATACCGTCAATCCCTGTGCCGCCAACGAAAAGACTTTAGAGTTTGCCCATACCTCCATGGCGGAGGATCTCCACCGTCTGGACGGGCTTTGCCGCTGCTATTACAATTTTCACCCCGGCAGCCATGTGGGACAAGGGGTAGAGACCGGCATTCATAAAATTGCCGACACGCTCAATGCCGTCATGTTTCCAGAAATGCAGACCACTGTACTGCTGGAGACCATGGCGGGAAAGGGCAGCGAGATCGGAGGTCGGTTTGAAGAACTGCGGGAGATCATCGACCGGGTAACCCTCACAGACCGGATTGGCGTATGCCTGGACACCTGTCACGTCTCAGACGCGGGATATGACATCATTCAGGACCTGGACGGTGTACTGACGGAATTTGACCGGGTTATCGGCCTAAGCCGGCTCAAAGCTCTGCACATCAACGACAGCATGAATCCTCCCGGCAGCCACAAGGACCGGCATCAAAAGCTGGGCCAAGGATTTTTGGGTTTGGACACCTTCCGACGTATCATGACCCACCCAGTTTTACAGAAGCTACCAAAAGTTTTGGAAACTCCAAACGAACTGCCCGGCTATGCAGAAGAAATTCGGCTGCTTCGGGAAATGGCCCAGGAGGTCTAAGCATTCCATACAAAACGCCCTGCCCGGACTTGCTCCGGGCAGGGCAATATTTTATGTAATTATGTCGCAGTGGTATCTGCGGTTTCTGTTTCCGCAGGCTCTGTGGTACCGTTGGTTTCCCCAGAATCCGTGGTTTCCGTAGTATCCGTAGTATCTCCGGTTTCTGCCGGTACTTCCGTAGCCACATCGTCTGTGGTTTCCGTGGGCTTCGTTTCAGCGGTCTGGGTGCCGTTAAGCTCCGGCTGGGCTGGAGTCACGTCATAGACCTCCCAGGCTGCAATCCGAGACAATTCAAACCGGCTGACGGTTCCGTCGTCCTCCGTGGCCGTAATAGCCAGATCCACCATAGACACATTGCCATCTGCTACGGTAAAGGCGATTTCGCCCTCCTCCAGCATTCCATAGCTGTCTCCCTCTGCAATTTGAAGGGTTGCCGTACCCACAGGTTCGCCGTCCTCATTGTTTACGGTCAGCGTGTATTCCTGATCGGGCAGCAGGTCGGACAAAAACGCATAGCCGCTGAAATCAGTATCGGCCTGCTGGGATCCCGCGGAGGACTCCACCGTAACCGTCCCGTTTCTCACTGGGGTGCCCTTCCGGTCATAGACCTGCAGTTTGAGACAGATGCCGGAGGACACTTCCACAAAATCTGCAAACTGCTCGTCAATGGAGATCTCTTCCTCCACGGAGGACTCTACAGCACTTTCTTCCGCACTGGATACTTCACTGGACTCCTCGGCACTGTCCTCCTGGGTGCTGACGGCACTGGTCTCCGATCCGCTGGAAGCGCTGCTCTGGGTATCTTCACTGCTGCAGGCTGCCATGGAGAGCATCAGTGCCAAAGCCGCACCGATGGAAATATACTGACTGAACTTCACAAGTAAGACTCCCTTCTTAGTGTTGATGCAGTCAGTGTAACACCCAAATCTGAAATTTCTTTGAATAGGGTGTAAAAATCCTGTGGAATCTTGCCAGTGTTTTGTCTTAGATCAGCCCCACCAAGTGCTGAACACCTAGGGATACAACGGCCACCATAAACCAGCAGCACAGGCCCAGCACAATGGGACGCAGGCCGTTTTTAAATAGGCTCTTGATGTTGGTGTTGAGGCCGATTCCCGCCATGGCCACCATAATGCCGAATTTGCCCAGATCGTTGAGCCAGCTGGATGCCTGCTCCGGCAAAATACCTGTGGAATTAATGATCGCTGTCAGCAGGAATCCCAGCACAAACCAGGGAAAGATCTTTTTGAGGGAATACTCCGAGGCCGCTTCTCCTCCCTGGGACCGAATCTTATGGGTCCGCCAGAAGGCCAGCACCAGGGTGATGGGAATGATCATCAGGGTTCTGGTGAGCTTGACGATGGTGGCCAGTTCTCCTGCAGTATCGCTGAAGGCAAAGCCTGCCGCCACTACCGAAGATGTGTCATTGATGGCAGTACCGGCCCAGATGCCAAATCCCGTATCCGACATGCCCAGTCCATGTCCCAACGCTGGGAAGATAAATACCGCCAAAATATTGAACAGGAAAATGGTGGAGATAGAATAGGCCACCTCCCGGTCATCGGCGTCAATGACAGGCGCCGTAGCGGCAATGGCAGAGCCACCACAGATGGAAGTACCCACACCGATCAATGTAGCGGTATTGCTGGGCACCCGCAGCAGCTTACCCACAAAAAACGCGGTGAGCAACGACACAGCAATGGTACAGAGCATCACAGCTAGAGATTGTCCGCCTGTTTTCACCACCGTGGCGATGTTCATGCCAAAGCCAATAAAAATGATGGAATATTGCAGAATCTTTTTCCCGCAGAACGTGATACCAGCATCCATAGTGGCAGGCCGTTTCACGAACGCAAAGATCATACCCAGCACAATGGCAAAGACCGGTCCGCCGATCAACTTTCCATAGGTGGGTATGTACTGGGCCATGAGCCAGGCAGCTATCCCGATCACCAGACAGGGCAGGATTCCCAAAAGCAAGTTGGATTTTTTCTTCTGATCTGACATAATATGTCCCCCTTTTCCTCAAAACTCCTTCTTATTTATGATACCGGCAGGTCCCAGAAAAGAGAAATATGTCTTTTTAATGAGTATCATTGAAATTTTCGATCATGCGTTCCTGCCATGATATAAAAAAATCTGATAAAGGTAATTGAAAGACCCAATTTCCCTTTGGAAAGCAGTTGATTTATAATAAACGTAATAGCAGTGATTTTACTACATTCGACTACGATTTACAAGGAGGCATTTTGATGAATCCCTATTATCCCCACATTTTTCAGCCCCTGACCATCGGCAATGTCACGTTTAAAAACAGAATCTTTACAGCCCCCTCCATGGGCCACATGATTCAGGACAACGCCCCCACCTGCCCCCAGCCTGCCTTTATCGCCAACTATCTGGAAAAGGCCAAGGGTGGTGCGGCCCAGATAGAATGCGGTGGCCAGCAGGTCAACAACCCGGGCCGCAATCCCATCCACTCCAACTTCGACATTGAGGACGCCACAGGCTGGAGAAACTTTATCCACCTGACCAACGCCATCCATTTCTACGACGCCAAATGCTCCTATGAGCTGATCCATTTCGGCTCCGAGGGGGAATATACAGAAGAAGCCAAAAAGGAAAAAATCTACGGCTGTTCCGACTTCGTCCGCAACGATGGGCTGCATTTTTATCAGATGCCCTACGAAGAGATGGACAAACTGGCGGACCGGTATGCCGCTCTGGCGGAATGCGTCAAATTCTGCGGCTTTGACACCCTGCTGATTCACGGCGGTCATGGCACCCTACTGCAGGAATTTGTGTCTCCCCGTTCCAATCACCGCACCGACGAATACGGCGGCTCCATGGAAAACCGTGCTCGGTTCCCGCTGATGGTGCTGGACCGCATTCGGCAAAAGGTGGGCCGTGATCTGCTGATCGAGTACCGGATCTCCGGCTCCGAGTGTGTCCCTGGCGGCTTTGAGATCGACGATTGCATTGAGTTCTTGAAGCTGATTCAGGATCGAATCGACATCGCCCATATCTCCGCCGGTGTAGTTCGGGAGCCCCGGCTCCGGGCCATCACCCATCCCACCGGCTTTTTGCCGGAAGCAGCCAACGCATACCTGGCCAAAGCAGTAAAGGCCTGCCCCGATATCCATATTCCTGTGCTGACGGTAGGTGCCTTCCAAGACCCAGAGGCCATTGAGCGGGTGCTGAAAAACGGAGAAGCGGATATTGTGGCCATGGCAAGAGGCACCATTGCAGACCCCTACACCGTACAGAAAATTCGCGAAGGCCGTCCCCAGGATATTGTCCCCTGCATTAAGTGCTTCCACTGTCTGGACGACTTTAAAAAGACCCATTACTATTCCTGCGCCGTGAATCCCATTGCCGGCCGGGAGACCCAGCTGGATATGCTGGTGCCCAAGGAGTACACCAAGAAAAATGTGGCCATCATTGGCGGCGGACCTGCCGGCATGAAAACCGCTATTCTGGCTGCAGAGCGGGGCCATACCGTGACCCTGTTTGAGAAGCAGAACACCCTGGGCGGTCAGCTCAACGACGCAGA
>CASEPH010000165.1 GCA_949289625.1 uncultured Clostridia bacterium
ATCTTCTCCGCAGCGGCAGTGTCAATGGGACCGTTTCCTCCGTCCACGGTGGGTAGACGCATATTGCCCATGCCCAGCAGAGATATTTTTTCCCCACAGGATTCCCGATAAATCACAGGACATACCTCCTTTGTAATTTGGCTCTGTGCTAATTATACCAAATTTTTGAGATAATGTCACGATTGTTTTGTGAGAACATATAATCCTTGCAGTTTTTTATGGAATGGCCTATAATCATACAGGAGCGTCGGGCAAGAAACCCGGCAGGAATGTGAAAGCTCCATCCCTTGGGGTGGAGACTGGGAGCGAATGGTATGAAGGATAAAAGAATCGATTATGAGATCCTGCGGCTGCTTGCTATTGTGGGGGTGGTATTCAATCACACTCAAAGCCGAGGGTTTGAACTGTATATGGTGGAAAACTGCAGCACAGTCAACTATGTGGGGTCCTTGCTGTTGGGAATCTTGTGTAAAATGGCGGTGCCCCTTTTTTTCCTGGTATCGGGAGGACTGCTGCTTCACCGGCAGGAGCCGGTGACGACGGTGCTCAAAAAACGAGTGCTGCGGATTTTGATTGTTTTGGTGTTGTTCTCTGGACTGCTGTACCTCTGCTGGATTCGGTGGGGAACTGTGGAGGATCCCGGTGTGGGAGACTTTTTCCGCCGGCTGTGGGCCAACGGGATTTCCATTCCATATTGGTACCTTTATACCTATCTGGGACTGATGCTGCTGCTTCCGTTTCTTCGGCCCATGGTGCAGGGGATGGGCAGTATGGCGTTTCTCTATCTCATTGGACTGCATATTCTGTTCTACGGTGTTCTTTCCACCCTGGGGCTGGTATGCCGCCTAGGGCCGGTGAATCCGGATCTGTGGGTTCCCATGGTGGAACCGGATTTGTTCTACTTTATTATGGGCTACTATCTGGCCCATCGTTTCCCCTGGGAGCTGGTGAAAAAGCGCCAGCTGGTGTTGGCTGGTGTTCTGGGGATTGCGGCGGTGGCCGGAATGCTGGTGCTGGCCGATTTGGATTTTGGTCGCAACGGCATGGTAACCATGAATTTTCTGGAAAGCCTGTTGATTTTCCCAATCTTTTTTGTCTATGCCCTGGTACATCAAATTTGTGCTTGGCATCCTGTACCGCTGCGAGCCGGGAAGATCATTGCGGCATTGGGAAGCTGTGTCTTTGGGGCCTATCTTCTGGAGGGGATCCTGCGGCATGAGCTGGGATTTGTCTATGAACTGCTGGAGCCGAAGCTCCATGTACTTCCGGCCTGCATGATTTGGGTGCTGGCGGTGGTACTGGCAGGACTGTCCATCACCTGGGTCCTGAAAAAAGTGCCGGGATTGAAAAAACTGCTATAGTGAGATACGGCAATGACCTGAACAAGGAGCACCGCGGATGCATTATACAACCGCGGTGCTCTCTTGTCATTTTTCTTTTATGTATCCGAGGGAATTCAGCACAGACCGTATTCTTCCGCCAGCTGCCGGAAATAGGGCAGGGAACGCTGAATGGTATCGAAGCTGACGCAGTACGCCACACGCACATAGCCGGGGCAGGCGAAGCTGCTGCCGGGAACCATGAGAATGTGATACTTCTTGGCTCTCTGAACAAATTCTTTTTCGTCTGGGGTGGGGGCCTTTACGAACAGATAAAAAGCTCCCTGGGGCTTGATGCAGTGAAAGCCCAGTTCACGAAGTCCTCCATACAGAGCTTCACGATTCTTGTTATAGGCCTCTAGATCCGTTTCCACGTCCAGACAGCGGGACACGGCCAGCTGCATCAGGGAGGGGGCGTTGACAAAACCGGATACCCGGGTGGCGATGGTGGCAGCAGTAAACACCAGCTCATAGTCGTCGCATTCCGAAGGAATCACTAGATACCCGATCCGTTCTCCGGGGAGAGATAGGGACTTGGACCAGCTATAGCCTACGATGGTATTGGCGTAATATTTTGTCAGGTAGGGAACCTCCACACCGTCATAGGCCAGCTCCCGATAGGGTTCATCGGAGATCAGGTAGATGCTGGTGCCAAATTCATGCTGCTTTTCCCGCAGAATCCGGCCCAGCTCCATGCAGATTTCGTGGGAGTAGACCACGCCGGTGGGATTGTTGGGATTATTGACAATCACAGCTTTGGTCTTGGGGGTGATTTTCTGGGCGAACTCCTGGAGATTGGGCTGGAAGGTTTCGGTGTTGGGAGAAACCACCGTCAGAACGCCGTCGTAGTTCATGACGTAGTTGCTGTACTCAGAGAAGTAGGGGGCAAATGTGATGACCTCGTCTCCGGGATTCAGAAGCGTTTTCAGGATCACGTTCAGTCCACCGGCAGCGCCTACGGTCATAATAATATTTCCCGCGGAAAAATCTGTCCCATGGGTTTTGTTGAGGTGTTCTGCGATGGCCTGGCGAACGCTTTCAAAGCCAGCGTTAGACATGTACCCGTGGACCACCATGGAATCCTCCTGAGCAAGCACATCCTCAATGGCTGTCTGGACCTGCGAAGGAGCGGGGACCGAAGGGTTTCCCAGGCTGAAATCAAAGACGTTTTCAGCGCCATAGGCCTTGGCCATCTGCTGGCCCTCCTCAAACATGGCCCGGATCACCGAATTGTTCTCCGCCAACCGCTTCATTTTTTCTGAAATCATAATACTCGCTCCTGTCTATACTGTTTTTGTAGCTTTTCCCCAGCGTCGTGCCAGCTCCACGGCGGTATGCCACTGGGCGAAAAGCGTTTGCATTGTCTGTTCCGGCAAGTTCGGCTCAAATATCCGATCGGTGATCTGCAGCTTGGACAGGGAATCTGTGCTGTCCCAGACTCCTGTGGCAAGACCGGCCAGATAGGCCGCACCGGCAGCTGTGGTTTCTACCATGGTGGGCCGAATCACCGGGAGGGACAACAGATCTGCCTGAAACTGCATCATAAAATCACTGACACTGGCACCTCCATCCACTCGCAGCTCCCGCATTTTGGTGGAGGATTCCAGATGCATGGTGTCCACCAGATCCGCAACTTCGTAGGCGATAGCCTCCAGCACGGCCCGGCACATATGGGCCCTTCCGGTACCACGGGTGAATCCGAAAAAGCTGCCGCGAGCGTCTACATCCCAATAGGGAGCCCCTAGTCCTGTGAAGGCTGGAACAAAATAAACGCCGTCATTGCTGTTCAGGGTTTCCGCCAAAATGTCGCACTCGTGGGCTGCCGCAATCACATGACATTCATCCCGCAGCCACTGAATGGCGGAACCGGCGTTAAAGGCACTGCCCTCCAAGGCGTAGCAGGTTTCTCCGCCAATACTCCAGGCCACGGAGGTGAGAAGTCCATGATGAGAACGGATGCTTTGACTGCCGGTGTTCAGCAGCGTAAAGCAGCCGGTTCCATAGGTGTTTTTTGCCTGTCCAGGAGAAAAGCAGCCTTGCCCGAACAGAGCTGCCGCTTGGTCACCGGCGGAGCCGGAAATGGGGATGCCACCCAATGCCTCCAGTCCCCGAAGATTGTGAGATACGGTGCCATAGATCATGGAAGAGGGAACCGGCTTGGGCAGCATTGCCGTGGGGATATTTAAAAGTTTGCACAGTTCATCGTCCCAGCACAGACGGTCAATGTCAAAGAGCATGGTACGGGAGGCATTGGAATAGTCCGTGATATGGACAGCGCCTCCGGTTAGGTTCCAAATGAGCCAGGAATCCACGTTGCCGAACAGGATTTCCCCACGCTGAGCGCGCTGTTGCAGGGAGGAATCCTGGTCCAAAATCCACCGGATTTTGGTACCGGAAAAATAAGGATCAATGAGCAAACCGGTTTTATTCAGCACAGTGTCTGAGACGCCCTCCGCCTGAAGCCCGGCGCACAGCTCCGCCGTTCTGCGGCATTGCCAGACAATGGCGTTACAGACAGGTTTTCCAGTCAGTTTGTCCCAGACGATGGTAGTTTCACGTTGATTGGTGATACCGATGGCGGCAATATCTGTGGGACTCAGTCCGCTTTTCTCAAAAACCTCCGCCATGGCCAGCAGTTCCGTGGAGAGAATCTCCATGGGATCATGCTCGACCCAACCGGGGTGGGGATAATGCTGTGTGATAGGATACTGAGCTTTTCCCACAATTTGTCCATGCTTGTCAAACAGAATAGCCCGGGAGGAGGTAGTACCCTGGTCGACTGCCAGAACATAACCGTTCATGATGCGCCTCCTTTGGTGTTTTCTTATAGTTTCGCCCAATTCTGGCCATATGTCAATAGATTTTTGTTCTGGACGGCCTTTCGGTGAGGAAATTTCACTTCCGGGTTGTATCTTCACATTTTTCTGCTATAATTAGAAGCAACGTGCGAAGAGCGGAGTGATTTCTATGTACAAGACCTTGCGAAAAGAAAGCTTAATCCGGGTATTGCCCAGGATTATTGTTTGTGCAGTGCTGGCAGTGGCCTTTCTGGCGGTCAGCGGCAGCGGCCTGCTCAGGCTTCTAATGGGACCCCAGTCCCTGTCCGAGTTGACTGAGGAGGAGCTGGACGGAAAATATGTTTACTTTGATGCCAGTGAGATTATCGTGGCCTTTGCCAATCTTACGGTCAGCAACAGCGAAGGGGACACCGAAACTCTAAAAACATATTATTTGCTTCCCTTTGGCGACGAGACCTATATGGCCGTTATGGATGCCAAGGAGCAGAACGTCAACGTGATCGATCGAGCTATGGAGCAGAGCCACGAATACTATCTGGGAGATCTGGAGACGCTGATTCCCTTAGGAGACGTCAGCGGAACCATAACTGAGCTGGAGGACGGCATGCTGGACTATATGGCCGAGTGTGTGGACAACTATGCACTTCCGGGCTATGAGGAGGGCAGCGACAGCACGAACTTGATGGTTTCCTATCAGGTAAACCTGGACTATGTGGGCTTTTTGAAAAAGCCTGTGGTACTGGTGCTGGGCGGTTTTGGACTGCTGTTCCTCCTGCTGGCAGTTGTACAGCTTGCTGTGGTTCTGACCGGCTGTTATCAGAAAAAGCTTCGCCATACACTTGTGGGCGCCACAGAAGAGGATTTTCAGGAGTCTGTTACCATTGAACGGATTCGGGTTGGGAAATATATTTGGTTTTCCAAGGGGCCAGGCAGCCGGGGATTGGTGACCGCAGACCTGATCTGGGGTTATCCTATGCCCGAACCCATGGTTATCAGCAAATATCGCTGGCCGGTGGCGCTCTATGACCGGGAGCAGAAGATGACGCGGATCAACTTTATGGATCAGAAGAATTGTCAAAAGTTTTTAGAGGCCATTGCGGCCCAGGGAAATCCCTTCGTCATGGGCTACTCCAGCGAGCACGCACAAAAATTTCAGGATGATTTTCAGGGCTTTGTACAGGAAGCGGCCCGGCAATCTTGATGTTTGTATAAAAAAAGGGTGCCCGGTGGCACCCTTTTTATGAAAGAGAAAGAATCATATCATACCAAACGGCACCGCCGTGGGAAGATGCGGAGACGCCGCGGCATTGAAAACCAAAACTCTCGTAAAAGCTTATTTTTTCTTCCTTGCAGGTTAGAATCACTCCTGCTTTGCCCCGCACTTTACTCAGGTCAATGAGCCGATTGAGGAGCCCACGGGCGATGCCCTGATGCCGGCATTCCGGTAATACGGCCAAGCCAAACACAGTCTGCCAGGGGTGCTTGGCGCTGTGGGGACAATTCGGCTCATAGAGCTCGTCCCCAAGTTCCGGTTCCGTGGTACAGCAGCCGTCTATGATCCCAATGATCTGCTTGTCGCTGACTGCTACCAGGAAGGACTCGGGAAAAGTACGGATTCTGGTAGCAAAGGCGTCCCTGGTTGCGGCTTCTGCTTTGGGAAAGCTCATGGCTTCCACATGGGTCACAGCGTCCAGATCTGCTTCTGTCACAAAACGAATACAATATTCCATGTTTTTCACTCCAAATACAGGTTCTTCTTATACTACCAATAATTTTGCCAAAAAACAAGAGGAACCAAACCAATCATCCAAGCCCCTGAGGCAAGTGGGAGGGTTTTATGAAATTTACAAAAATGCACGGTATCGGCAACGATTATGTGTATGTCAACTGTTTTGAAGAAAGACTGGAAAATCCAGCTCAGATTTCTCGGTTTATATCAGACCGGCATTGTGGGATTGGCGGCGACGGCCTAATCTTGATTGGTCCCTCAGAGGTGGCCGACTTCCAAATGCGGATATACAACGCTGATGGTTCCCAGGCAGAGATGTGTGGCAACGGAGTCCGCTGTGTGGGCAAGTACGTCTATGACCGGGGCCTGACAAAGAAAACTACCGTAACAGTGGAGACTCTGGGAGGAATCAAAACCCTGGAGCTGCATGTGGAGCAGGGGACAGTCCGTTCTGTTACCGTGGATATGGGTTTGCCCATCCTTGCGCCGGAAAAAATACCGGTGCAGGGCACGGGAGAACGCTTTTTGAATATACCGGTTACGGTGGACGGCAGGGAATATCATGTGACAGCAGTGTCCATGGGCAATCCCCATGCGGTGGTGTTTGTGCCGGATACAGCCTCCCTAGATCTTCCCCACATTGGGCCGTTGTTTGAAAATCTAGAGATTTTCCCGGAACGCACCAACACGGAATTTGTGGAAGTAATTGACCGAGATACCCTGCGGATGCGGGTGTGGGAACGGGGCTCCGGCGAAACGATGGCCTGTGGTACCGGGGCATGTGCGACCCTGGTGGCATCGGTGCTCAACGGAAAATGCCAGCGGGAAGCAACGGTAAAACTGCTGGGTGGAGATCTTCAAATTCGGTGGGATGAAACAAACGATCATGTATATATGACTGGTCCGGCAACCATCGTATTCGATGGGGAAATCGACTTGGATCTGTAAGGAGTGTTTTTATGGCAAACGTCAACAGCAATTATCAAAAATTACCCGGAAGCTATCTGTTTTCGGAGATTGCCCGCCGGGTGGCCGCCTTTACAAAGGAACATCCGGAGGTAGAGCTCATCAAGCTGGGTATTGGGGATGTGACGCAGCCCCTGGCTCCGGCAGTCATTGCTGCGATGCATCAGGCGGTAGATGAGATGGGACGGAAGGAGACCTTCCGGGGTTACGGTCCTGAGCAGGGCTATGAGTTCCTGCGGCAGGCTATTGTAAACCATGACTTTCAGGCCAGAGGTGTAGACATTCAGATGGATGAAATCTTTGTGTCCGACGGAGCCAAGAGTGATTGCGGTAACATCGGCGATATTTTTTCCACCGATAATGTGGTAGCCGTTTGCGACCCGGTGTATCCTGTGTATGTGGATACCAACGCAATGGCTGGCCGGGCTGGGACCTATCTGGAAGAACTGGAAAAGTGGTCAGACATTTATTATATGCCCACCACTGCGGAAAATCAGTTTGTTCCTGCACTGCCGGACCGACATGTGGATCTCATCTATTTGTGTTTCCCCAACAATCCCACCGGCACTACCCTAAACCGGCAGCAGCTGCAGCAGTGGGTAGACTATGCCAACCGGGAGGATGCAGTGATCCTGTTTGACGCAGCCTACGAGGCGTTTATCACAGAAGCGGACGTCCCCCATACCATCTATGAGATCCCGGGTGCGAAAACCTGTGCCATCGAATTCCACAGCTTTTCCAAGACCGCCGGTTTCACTGGAAACCGCTGTGCCTATACTGTAGTGCCCAAGGCGCTCAAACGACAGGGCCAAAGCCTCAACGCCATGTGGAACCGCCGTCATACCACCAAGTTTAACGGGGTCCCCTATGTGATTCAGCGGGCTGCTGAGGCGGTTTATAGTCCAGAAGGTGACAAGCAGATCCGGCAGACCATTGCCTATTATCAGGAGAACGCCCGGGTGATTCGTGAGGGACTCCTGGAGGCCGGTCTGGAAGTATACGGCGGCGTAAACTCGCCTTATATCTGGTTTAGGACTCCCACGGATTCCTGGAGCTTCTTCGATCGGTTGCTCAGGGAAGCACATGTGGTTACTACCCCTGGAGCCGGATTCGGACCCAGCGGGGAAGGGTATATCCGTGTCACCGCCTTTGGCGATGCTGCGTCCACCCGACAGGCTGTAGACCGTATTTTAGCGCTGCTGAAATAATAAATAAAAGCAAAAGAGCACCCGTTGCGGAACATGAAGTTCCACAACGGGTGCTTTCTGTTATTCGTTTAGCGATTCAGCTGTTTCAGCAGGTGTCTCCTTTGTAGCTGCGGTTTCCTCCGCATCTGAGGCCTCCGGCAGTTCCTCCGGCGGCTTCAGGAAGGCCATGAACTCATCTCCGGTGATGGTTTCCTTGGTGAGCAAGAACAAGGCGATTTCATCCAGTACCGCCCGATTGTCACGCAGCATTTGCTTAGCAGCCTCATAGCAGCTTTGCAAAAGTTCCCGCACCTCTACGTCGGCTTCTGCAGCGGTGGTTTCGGCACAGTTCAGGGAACTCTGTCCACCCAGGTATTGGCTTTCCGAGGTGACCAGAGCCATGAGTCCAAATTTCTGACTCATACCAAACTGCATGATCATACGCCGTGCCAGATCGGTGGCTTTCTCGATATCGTTGGCAGCGCCTGTAGTCTGTGCGCCGAAGACAACCTCCTCGGCGGCCCGACCAGCCAAAAGGGTTTTTAGCTCGGCAACTAGTTCGTCCTTGGAATTGAGGAACTTTTCTTCTTCCTCCATCTGAAGGGTATAGCCCAGTGCGCCGGAAGTATGGGGAACAATGGTGATTTTTTGGACGGGAGCGGTATGCTTTTGCAGGGCGGCCACCAAGGCATGACCCACCTCGTGATAAGAGACGATACGCTTTTCCATATCCGTCAGCACGGTGCCTTTTTTCTCCGTGCCGGCAATAACCACTTCAAAGGATACCAGCAGATCCTCCTGATTGACGGCCTGGCGTCCCATACGGACGGCACGAAGGGCAGCTTCGTTGACCAGATTAGCCAGATCCGCACCTACTGCACCGGCTGTGACTTGGGCAATCCGGTTGAGATCCACATCCTCCGTCAGCTTGATATTCTTGGTATGAACCTTCAAGGTCTGCAAACGTCCTGCCAGATTTGGCTTATCTACAATAATTCGACGGTCAAAGCGGCCTGCACGAAGCAGGGCTTTATCCAGAATTTCCGGACGGTTGGTGGCTGCCAAAATCACAACGCCCTTGGAGGAGTCAAATCCGTCGATCTCGGAAAGCAACTGGTTCAGGGTCTGCTCCCGTTCGTCATTGCTGCCCAACCGGTTATCTCGGCTCTTGCCAATGGCGTCGATCTCATCGATAAAGATAATGGCGGGAGCCTGCTTGGATGCCTGTTGGAACAGATCCCGAACTCGGCTTGCGCCTACGCCAACGAACATTTCCACAAAATCAGAACCGGAAATAAAGAAGAAGGGGACGCCCGCCTCACCTGCAACAGCCTTGGCAAGCAAGGTTTTACCGGTGCCAGGAGAGCCCACCAGCAGAGCGCCCTTGGGAATTTTGGCGCCAATGGCGGCATATTTTTGGGGGTTGTGGAGAAAGTCGATGATTTCCTGCAGGGACTCCTTGGCTTCATCCTGGCCGGCCACATCGGCGAAGGTGACGCCGGTTTCTTTTTCCATATAGACCTTGGCTTTGCTCTGTCCAATGGACATGCCGCCGCCCATTTTTCCACTGATGTTTCGCATCAGGAAGCTAAAGAGTAGATAGATGGCGGCAAAGGGGATCAGATAGGTTACGAGAATGGAGATCAGCGGGGAAACCTCATCCACGATTTTTTCATAAAAATCTATATTGTACTGTTTCAGCAGCGGTACCAGATCTTCGTCTTCTACCAATCCGGTATAGAGAATCCGCTGTTCCGATTCTGGCTTTTCGGCCTGCTCCTTGGTTTGGATCAGGATGCGGTCACTCTGGATCTCTACTTCTGCAATCTCGCCATCTTCCAGCATTTCCAGAAATTCATTATATTTGATCTCCTCCATCCTGGAGGCAGCATAATTGCTGTAGAGGAAGTTGATCAGCAAAACGAACACCACTGCCAGTACCGCAATGGGCAAAATGGTGTTAAATTTTGGCTTATTTTGATTTCCGTTATTATCGGCCGAAGACCGTTTTGGGTCACGGTTGTTTGGTGCGCTCACAAAAACGCCTCCTTTGAGACAATTCAGGCTGCTTGTACCCAGCATCCTGATCACTAAAAATATATCATACAATTCTCCTGAAAACAACAGATTCCCAATTTTGGATTGGTAAACTTTCTGTTAACGTATCATTCTTACAGGCCAAAGCAATTGAAAATACGAATGAACAGGGAATATAGGAACACCATTTTTTTGGGTTGCCCATTCCTCCTGTTTCGTGGTATAATAAAGCGATTTTGAGTACGATTCTTTTGGAGGAATTATGGGAAAATTTATAGATACGCCCAATGAGGGCATGCTGGAGGGCCGCAACGCCGTTACTGAGGCGTTGAAATCCGGTCGTACCATAGATAAAGTTTTCATTGCTTCCGGTGATACCGACAGCACCCTGCGTCATATTGCCTCTTTGGCGAAGAAAAACGGTGCAGTGGTGACCTATTGTGACCGAAGGAAGCTGGATACCATGAGTCAGACTGGGGCTCATCAAGGCGTTATTGCCATGGCTTCTGCCGCGTCATATAGCTCCATTGCAGAGATTTTGGCAACGGCAGCGGACAGGGGAGAGCCGCCGCTGGTGGTCATTTGCGATGAGATAACCGATCCGCACAACTTAGGCGCAATACTTCGGACGGCGGAATGTGCCGGAGCCCATGGAGTCATCATTCCAAAGCGACGGAACGCTGGACTAACTGCGGTGGTCGCCAAAGCAGCTGCGGGAGCCCTAGAATATATGAAGGTGGCCCGGGTCACTAATCTTACTGCGGCCATGGAAGAACTCAAAGCCCGTGGCGTCTGGATCTATGGTACAGCCGCGGATGGGTCATCTTCCCTGTATCAAACGGACTTGAAAGGACCTTGTGCCATTGTGATTGGATCAGAAGGTTCCGGGATGAGTCGCCTGGTGGCGGAATCTTGTGATTTCATGGTCAGTATCCCCATGAAGGGGCAGATCAATTCTCTCAATGCTTCAAATGCCGCAGCAATTCTTCTCTATGAGGTTTTGCGGCAAAGATCGTAAAAATAACCGAAAGGCTGATTGGAAATGCCCAATGACGAATCGAATTTCGATACCATGCGCCTGATTGCAGGCGCTTCTGCCTCTGAGGAGTTTTCCCTGGAAGAAATTATGGAGGAATTTTCGCCGGAAATTCAGAAACCTCCAGAAGATACGGGTGCATCTTCTGAAATTGCTCCCTTTTCGGAAGAAAAGGAAGATGCTCCTTCCCCAAAGCCGGATTCAGAACTGGAGCATGAGGCGGTACTTTTTCCGGAAGAGACAACGGATTCTGCACCGGAATTCCAAGTCCAATCAGAATCTGAAATCGCCAATGCCATTGCACAGGCGGTGGCGGCAGCGGTAGAGCCGTCCGGTCCGGAAATCATCAATGTACCAACAGATTCTTCGGAGAAGAACCCTCAGAGCAATACTGAAATAGAAGCAGAAGCGATTCCAGATAGATCTGACGCGAAACAATCTGAGGCCAGTGCACCGCACGCACCAGAACCTCCGGAGGTTGCCTCTGGCACAAATCCTGCACAGTCGGCTTCGCATCCTACGCCAAAGCTGACGGATACGAAGGCTGAACCGACACCTATTGCCGTACCGAATGTACATACGGCTGGGCAGACTACAGAAGTGCCTGTATCTAAGCCCGGGGCAAAGCAGAAGAAAATACCAAAAAGCAATGTCCGCGTGGGGACCATGGAACTGCTGGGTATGATGTTTGGCGACATTCAAACCAGACAGCGACAGGATTTGCCTGGTTCCAATGCTTCTCTAAAGTCTGCAGAACAGCATCAGGCTTGGCTTTCTAAAATATGCCAAGTCATGTCACCAGTCCGATATGTAATATTACTGTTGATGGCCCTTTCACTGGCGGGGAGGAAGTATTCCTGGATGCGCTTGGGCTTTTTGGGGGGCTCTACGGGAGTTACGGTGTCATTGGTTCTGGCACTGGTTGCCATGTTGTCTTCCTGGCACTGCGTATATCGGGCTGTTAAAGATGCCTTCTATCTTCGATTTTCCTTTGAGTCCTTGCTGCTGCTGACTACGCTTTTAAGTATGGCAGAAGCGGCGATTTATCAGAATACGCAGACGCTGTTGCCTCTGCTGGTGATGGGCTGGTGTTTTGCCGGCACAGCGGATCTTATGGCGAGCAAAGGCAAACTGCGTGCACTGCGAACAGTGATTATGGGGAAAAACAGAATTGGTGTGCGAATTGCCCGGGACAAATGGGAACACACGGACTGCATTGGAAAAGCGCCAGCCAGCACTGCTGGTTTTGTGAGACACCAGCAGATCCCGGATGCCTGGCACAGTGTATGGACAGTTTACGGAATGTTGCTTCTGATTTTGGCGCTGATTGTCAGTGCATATCTCTCTGCAAAAACAGCGGGAAGTTATTTGACAATTTTGGTGACGCTGCTGACCGTTGCCATGCCGGTAGGCGGTGCGCTTTGCTGTGCCAGACCCTTTGAGCTTCTAAGCCGTGCCCTTGGAAATGGTGGAGCTGTTGCGGGATGGTTTGGAATGAAAGCGCTTTCCGGAAAAAAAGCCATGCTGATTTACGACAGAGACCTGTTCCCCAAAGGAACCATTACCCATAAGGGTGTAAAAGTTTATGGAAATCAGACCCCGGAACTGCTGGTGTCCTATGGAGCATCCCTGGTGCTGCGGGCCGATAACGGGTTAAGTGAGCCATTCAGACGACTTCTCCGGGAAACCGGCGGCCAAATCTGGCATGTCAGTTATTTTCAGGTAAACGAAGGTGGGCTCTTGGGCCGGATTAACGGCGTTCTGGTGGCAGTGGGTACCTATAATTTTATGCAGCTTATGGGGGCTATGCCGCCAAGAGATGCGCCCAAGGGAGGTATCTTCATTGCACTGAATGGTTCGGTTGCCGGATTGTTTGCCATCAAGTACCGCGTGAAATCCGGTGCTGTAAGAGGGTTTCGTCGTATTGTACGCGACAGGACGCTGACTGCGTTGGCTGCCACGAAGAATCTGTGTGTTAATCCTGCTTTTGTTAAGAAATGGTTTCAAGTGTCGGTGGGGGCGGTCGTATGTCCCAAGATTGAGACACGGCAGAGCTTGGCCCAGCCCTCGCTATTTGCGCAGGGAACCACCTGTGGATATGTCACTGGTGACGGTATTGAGAACTATAGCCGGTTGGTTGCAGGCGCCAGAATGGGCTGTCGTATGGGAAGATGCCTTTCGGCTTTGTCTGTGCTGGGATCTATTTGCCTCTGGCTGCTGACGGTTCTTGACATTTCTGCGGGACATACCATCATCGGCGGAGCCCGACTCCTGCTGATTCAGCTCCTGCTGTGGCTGCTGACAGAAGCGGCAGCGAGATTTTCGGTAAAATGATTGAGGTGGCAGTATGAAGTTCAGCATTAAGGAAGACGGGAAACGTATTTTCGTGATTATTATTGCCTCGCTGATTTTGGCAACAAATATCAATACATTTGTTCAGACGGGCGGCCTGTTTCCCGGTGGTGCTACAGGCCTCACCCTGCTGATCCAGCGTATTTCGGAACTGTTTTTTCACCGGTCGATTCCCTATACGGCGGTCAACCTGATTTTAAACGCAGTACCAGTGTATATTGGGTTTCGGTTTATTGGCAAAAAGTTTACCCTGTATTCCTGTCTGATGATTTTGCTTACCGGTGTATTTACCGATCTGATCCCGGCCCATATCATTACCTATGATACGCTGCTGATCAGTATTTTCGGCGGTATGATCAACGGACTAGTGATCAGCCTCTGCCTTGCCATGAACGCCACTACCGGCGGCACGGATTTTATCGCCATTTTTCTGTCTGAGAAAAAAGGGATGGATTCTTGGAATATTATTTTGGTGTTTAACACGCTAGTCCTTGCTGTTGCGGGCATACTCTTTGGCTGGGATAAGGCGCTGTATTCGATCATTTTTCAATTTGTTTCCACCCAGGCCCTGCATGTTCTTTTTAAAAAATATCAACAGGAGACCCTGTTTATTGTAACCAACCGTCCCAGAGAAATCTGCGCGGCAATTTCTGCAGTGAGCAATCATGGGGCCACTGTTTTGGAAGGAGAGGGGTCCTATGACCACTGTGAGCGCAACGTGGTCTATTCCGTAGTATCCAGCGCGGAGAGCAAGCGTGTCATCCAGGCTGTGCGGAAAGTGGACCCGAGTGCATTTATTAACGCCATTCGTACGGAGCAGTTATCTGGACGGTTTTATCAGAAGCCGGCAGAATGAATATACTCTGGCAAGAAGAAGCCGGCTTTTCGGGAAATTATTACGGCAAAATGCACAAAATACGGGCTGTACAATTGAAAAGACTTGTGCCATCATATATAATCACCCTTAGCTGAAACCAGGATCCAGGCTGCGGAAAAATTCTTCTGCCGCAGCAGTACGGATCGGAAAGGGGAAATTAAATATGAGCTATACGGCTCGAGACATCAGGAACATATGCTTCATCGGACACGGTGGCGACGGAAAGACTGCTCTTGCAGAGAGCATGCTTTTTTACACAAAGGGAACGGAACGTCTTGGTAAGTCTGCCGACGGCACTACCGTCAGTGACTATGATCCTGAGGAGATCAAGAGAAAATACTCCATTTCCACCTCCATCATTCCCATTGAATACGGACGCTCCAAGATCAATATTCTGGACACCCCCGGTTATTTCGATTTTGCCGGTGAGGTCATGCAGACAGTGCGCGTTGTTGACGCGGGCGTGATTGTGGTTTCTGCCAAAAACGGCATCGGTGTGGGAACCGAAAAATCCTGGAAGTATCTCTATGAGAGAAAGCTTCCCAAGTTTGTCTATGTATCCAAGCTGGATGAAGAGCATGCGGATTTCTTCCAGACCTTTGAACAGCTTCGGGAGAAGTTCGGCAAAACGCTGGCGCCCATTGTAATACCCATCGTGGAGGATAATAAGACGATCGGTATTGTGGACATTATTCATAAGAATGCATTCCTGTCCGGCAAGGGCAAAACCCAGAATATTGGTGTGCCCGACAGCCTCAAGGACAAGGTTGATGAATATTACGAGTTCCTTTGTGAAGCGGTAGCGGAGACCTCCGAGGAGAATATGGAAAAATATTTTGCCGGGGAAGAGTTTACCCTGGGTGAAATCATTGCCGGAATCAATCAGGGCGTGAAGGATCTGTCCTTGGTGCCCGTGTTCTGCGGCAGTGCCATGACTGGTCTTGGCACGGAGGCCTTGATCCATGGTATTGTGGACTTTGCTCCCAACCCCATGGAAGGTTATCCCCAGGAAGCCGTTAACGAAAACGGTGAGGCCGTGGAGATTAACTGTGCGCCCGAGGAGACGCCTGTGCTGTTTGTCTTTAAGACCATTTCTGATCAGTATGGAAAGCAGTCCTACTTTAAGGTGATTTCCGGCAACGTGACGGCGGACCTCAGCTTGGAGAACGCCAGAACCGGCGATATGGAAAAGCTGGGCCACATTTACACAGTGAAAGGCAAAAAGACCACGGAAGTCAAGCAGCTTTGCTGCGGCGACATCGGTATGGTTTCCAAGCTGGCTTCCGCTAAGACTGGCGATACCCTCTGCGTGCCGTCCCGGCCTCTGACCCTCAAGCCTATCGAATATCCGGAACCCTGCCATTCCCGGGCAATCTTTGCCAAGGTCAAGGGGCAGGAGGAAAAGATTGCTGCCGGTCTGACCCGTCTGGCGGAGGAAGATCTGTCCTTCACCTTGGTGAACAATCCAGAAACCAAGGAAATGGTGCTCACTGGAGCCGGCGATATTCATCTGGATGTACTTTGCTCCAAGCTCAAGACCAAGTTCGGCGTGGACAGCGAACTCCGGGAGCCCAAGGTAGCATACCGTGAGACCATCCGGAAATCCGCTACGGTTCGTGGCCGTCACAAGAAGCAGTCCGGCGGACACGGCCAGTTCGGCGACGTCGTTATTGAGTTCTCCCCCGGTGAGACCGAGGAGTTGACCTTCGAGGAGAAGGTCGTGGGCGGCGCTGTGCCCAAGAACTTTTTCCCGGCAGTGGAAAAGGGTCTGCGGGAGTCCTGCGAAAAGGGCGTTCTGGCCGGCTCTCCTATGGTATTCCTGAAGGCCACGCTGCTGGACGGTTCCTACCATCCTGTGGATTCCTCCGAAATGGCCTTCAAGACCGCTGCATCTTTGGCATATAAGGAAGGCATTCCCAAGGCTTCGCCTGTGATTCTGGAACCCATCGGCTCTCTGAAGGTTACCATTCCCGATGCCATGATGGGCGATATTATGGGCGACCTCAATAAGCGCCGGGGCCGTGTGATGGGGATGACACCCAACAGTGAAGGCGACCAGGTGGTGGAGGCCGAGGTGCCTATGGCTGAGATGATGAGCTACGCCATTGATCTGCGGTCCATGACCCAGGGACGGGGCAGCTTTACCTTCCAGTTTGTACGGTATGAGGAGGCTCCCATGAGCACGCAGCAGGCCATCATTGACGCAGCCAAAGCGGATGCGGATGACTGATCGGTAAAATCTCGGCACGGACGAGTCAAGGCCCGTCCGTGCCGTTTCCGTTTATGACCCAAGAGGATTGCTTATGTCACAATTTGCACTGAAGCTATTGGCCCTTTTTACCATGCTGGCGGACCACGCTGCGAAAATCCTTATCAGCCAAGGGGCGTTGACGCCGTGGCTTGGGATGGAACTGAACAATTTCGTCTATACCATTCTGGTTGTGATTGGACGTATGGCCTTTCCGATTTTTGCTTGGTTTGTGGCGGAGGGGTGCAGAAAGACCAACCACCCAATGCGGTATCTGGGTAGATTGGCCATATTTGCAGTTTTGTCAGAGATCCCGTTTCAACTGTGTTTCTATCAGTCTTTGGAGTTTGGCTGTCACAATGTGCTTTTTACGCTGCTGCTGGCAGCTGGAGCCATCCTTGGGGCAAGGGCATTGCAGCAGTGCCATGTTCCGGCACCCCTACCGCAGATCTTGACTGCAGTGATAGCGATAGCCTTAGGCTGGGTGCTGCGGACAGATTATAACGCCTGGGGCGTCGCACTGATCCTGGGGCTCTATTATATGACGACAGAACGGGGACAGCTGCTGTGGCTTGGGGTTTGGATCACTCTGTTCCAGCTGGTTTGGCACGGCTGGAATGGGAAGGCTTTCTTGTGGCTGACTGAGGATATGAGTGTTTTGGTTCTGCAGTGGATCGGGGCCATGTTCTCGGTGGCGTTTTTGGCGACTTATCGTGGAGAACGGGGTCGGGGCTGGAAATGGCTTTTTTATGTTTTTTATCCGGTTCATTTACTACTGCTGTATGGGGCAGCGCAATTACTTTGAATTGTTTTCAAAAGGAGACGATTATGGAGATCCAGCAAACATTTTTGGAGATCTATCAGCAGCATATTCACCGGGATGGCGCGGAACGGTTTTTGGAATACCTCACCGGGCCTGCTTCCGACTTTTTTACTGCACCGGCCAGTACCCGGTACCATGGTGCGTACGCAGGAGGATTGGCGGAACATAGCGTCAACGTGTATCAGTGCCTTCGGGCCTATCTGGACCGGGAACGGGTGAAGGACGTCTATGGCCTTTCTTATTCTGATGAGACCGTGGCATTGGTGTCTTTACTCCACGACGTCTGCAAAATCGGATGCTACAAGGTAGGCACCAGAAATGTCAAGGATGAGCAGGGAGTTTGGCAAAAGGTACCGTTTTATCAGTTTGACGATCCGATGCCCTATGGCCACGGGGAGAAGTCGGTGTACATTATTTCCGGGTTTATGCGGCTTTCCAGAGAAGAAGCCTTTGCTATTCGATACCATATGGGCTTTTCCGGGATTGAGGATAAAGGCAGCGTAGGCAAAGCCTTTGAGCAATTTCCGCTGGCCTTTGCGCTATCTGTAGCGGACATGGAGGCAACCTATTTCCTGGAAGGAAAGGTCTAATCCTTTATTTTTCAGGAACAGCCCCCGGTTTTCAAATATGAAAACCGGGGGCTGTTTTAATGGTATTCTATCGCTGTAATCTTTAAAAGTGTTTCAAGTCAGGACCGGATATGAGCGTGATTATTGATGTGATCTTGGCAATAGCAGTAGTAGCCGCTGCACTTGGAGCAGTAGCGGAATTCCAATTCCGGATTGGACACGTCTGTCCGTCCGCAGACCGCGCATTTGTGCCGGTACTGGGGAGCGTCTACCACCCGGGGACCGGTATGGGATGTGCCGGTGCGGCGTTTTTGATAGGACTTTGCCCAATTTGCATTGGGGCGGCTGCGATAGCTGGACCGGCCACGAAGCTTATCCTGCCAGCTGTCGGGCAGAACATGGATGCAATCGCGTCCAAAGAACAGGAAATAGTTCAACATGGCGAACAGCGGGAAGAAATTCAGCTGAACCACTTCTACCAGAAGCAACAACAAATAGGCCCAGGCCAGATACTTCATCTTCAGCGGAATAATGTACATCAGCAGCACCTGACTATCCGGGTACAGGGTAGCCAGGGCCAGGAAAAGACTCAGGTTGAGATAGAAGGGGGTGGCGGTGGTGTTCAGAATCAACGCGGCAACGTCCATAATCAGTACGCCCGACAGATAAAACAGGTTGAATTTCAGTGTGCCCCAGGCTCGTTCCACCATCCGTCCAATGCTGTAATAGGCAAACAAAAACAGGAATAGAAAAATGCCGGTGTTTTGTGGAACGAAAATATAGGTAAACAGCCGCCAGAGCTGTCCGTGCAGGATTTTTTCCCGACTAAAAGAAATTGCGTTCAAAAACATTCCGCTTTGATCTGCCAGGATAACAAAATAGGAAACAAGAGTTCCCACGGCAATCAAAAGCATTAAGTTCGGGATGCCCTTGTCCCGATTATTATAGAGAAACCGGTCAAATTTCCGGCGTAGTTCCTTCACTGTGCTTCCTCCCTCTGTGTTGGTGATGATATTTTATTCTATTCTGCCTCAAATGTCTATAAATAAAGTGTAAACATTCCAAAGGTCCATGGGGGGATTATGGACAAAGGGGACAGAGTTCAGACATAAAATTAGGCCAGAATAGCATATTGATTCCTGATAGCGTCGTGCATGACGTTCATTTTTTGAATATCATGACAAAATCCACATGGATGAGGGAGAATAGGGGCGGAGAAATGTCAATTCCTCCAAAGTTTGAGGACGGAGGAGGAAGACGGGGGAATCGGTTGACAAATTTGATTTTTATGTTATATAATACGTTTTAGAATTGAATAAGCCCTTATTAAGAGCGGTGGAGGGATCGGCCCGATGAAGCCCGGCAACCTGCATATGTAAGGTGCCAAATCCGGCGGTGCAAATCGAAAGATGAGGTTCTCGATACGCAAAAACGCTCCGCCTGTGCGGGGCGGTTTTTTTGCGAAATCTCAGAGAAAGAAGGTTTTTATTATGCCAAAACGTATTTTTACATCGGAATCCGTCACGGAAGGTCATCCTGACAAAATCTGCGACCAGATCTCTGATGCTGTTCTTGACGCCATCCTGGCCCAGGATCCCCAGGCTCGGGTGGCCTGCGAAACCATTACCACCACGGGTATGGTGTTTGTCATGGGAGAGATCTCTACCACCTGCTATGTAGATATTCCCGGAATTGCCCGGGATACCATCTGCCGGATCGGCTACGACCGGCCGGAGTACGGCTTTGATGGCAAGACTTGCTCCGTCATGACTGCCATTGACGGCCAGAGCCCGGATATTGCCATGGGCGTGGATCACGCTTATGATGATGACCAGGAAATTGGAGCAGGGGATCAAGGGATGATGTTCGGGTTTGCCTGCGATGAGACACCGGAGCTGATGCCGGCACCCATCTCCTATGCTCATCAGCTTTCCCACAAGCTGACGGAGTGCCGCAAATCCGGCCTGCTGCCCTGGCTGCGGCCTGACGGTAAGAGCCAGGTTTCCGTGCAGTATGACGAAAACGGGAACGTGGAGCGAATTGACACGGTGGTTATCTCCACCCAGCACAGCGCAGACATGGACATTGAAACCCTCCGGCGGGAAATTGTAGAAAAAGTGATTCAGACAACCCTGCCTGCGGAACTGATGGACGAGAACACTAAGTTCTTTGTCAACCCCACAGGTCGGTTTGTGGTGGGAGGACCGGTGGGAGATTCCGGTCTTACCGGACGAAAGATCATTGTGGACACCTATGGCGGATACGCGGCCCATGGGGGCGGATGCTTCTCCGGCAAGGATCCCACCAAGGTTGACCGCAGTGCGGCTTATATGGCCCGGCACATTGCAAAAAACATTGTGGCTGCCGGTCTGGCCAAGAAATGCCAGATCGAACTGGCCTATGCCATCGGTGTGGCAAAGCCGGTGTCTGTGCTGGTGGATACCTATGGTACCGGCAGAGTAGGAGACGACAAACTGGCCCAAGCGGTACAGCAGGTATTTGATCTGCGTCCCGAGAAGATTATTTCCTATCTGGATCTGCGGCGGCCCATCTACAGCCAGGTGGCAGCCTACGGACACTTTGGACGCCCAGAGCTGAATCTGCCCTGGGAGCGTACAGATCGTATTGAAGAGCTTCGGGCTGCAGTGCAATAAACGCGGAGCCTGGAGCATGATTGGGCTTGGAGTATGTTTTCACATTTGTGAAAAAAGTTCTGCGTGATTTGTGCGGAATGCATTTGACATGTCCGGGAAAGCTTCCTATAATCGACATTAGATGATGAAAAAAGGAAGGGATCATATGAATTCACCAGCAGAAATTGCGGAGAAGCTTGTGGAGGTAGGAGAGGGGAAAACTCGACTGCCTGTGCTACATATGCTGATATTGGGCATATTTGCGGGAATGTTTATTGCACTGGCAGGCGTTGCAGCCACCTTTGCCAATGTCTATGTGGGGAAACTGGCCGGAGCTTGTGTATTTCCCTGCGGCCTGGCCATGGTGGTGGTAGCCGGCAGCGAGTTGTTTACAGGCAATAATTTGATTATCCTGTCTGTGTTGCAGAAGCGCTCCACTGTTGCGGGGATGCTGAAAAACTGGGTGTTTGTCTATATCGGCAACCTGATTGGTTCTGTTTTGGTGGTGCTGCTGACGGTGTACGGCGGTGTTTTTTCTAACGCAGCGGTGGCGGAAGCACTGGTTTCTACAGCAGCTGCAAAAGCGGGACTTTCCTTTGGAGATGCACTCCTTAAGGGTATTCTCTGTAATTTTCTGGTCTGCATTGCCGTGTGGATGAGTTTTTCCACCAAGACCTCCGAGGGGAAAATTTTGCTGGTGTTTTTTCCCATTATGGCCTTTGTAATCTGTGGGTTTGAGCATTCGGTGGCCAATATGTTCTATCTCCCAGGAGGGATCCTGACAGCAACTCGTTATGGGATTGCAGCCGAAGGACTGACTTGGGGCAGCGCTTTGTTGAAAAATCTTGTGCCGGTTACCTTGGGCAACATTCTTGGCGGAAGCCTTTTGGCCGGCTGTGGTTATTGGCTGGTTTATCTGAAAAACAAATGAGAAATTTGACGCTTCCGCTTTTGGAAGCGTCAAATGCTTTCCTTTGGGAAAGATTTATGATATAATGTGTCATATTTTTTAGAGGAGGGGCCTTTTATGAAGCTGTTTGTCTATGGCTACCGACCCTATGATGAGGCAAAAGCCTTCCGCTACTACGCAGAGAAATACCATGTGACCTTGGGCCTTTGTGAAGCCCAGCCCTCCATGGAAAATGCAGCCCTAGCTGAAGGCTACGACTGCATTTCCATTGTTTCCACCCCCATGCCGGAGCAGCTTATCGTCCGATTCCGGGCCATGGGAATCCGGATGATCTCCACCAGAACCGTGGGCTACGATCATATAGATTTGAGGACGGCAAAAACCCTGGGCATGCATGTTTCCAATGCTTCTTACAGTCCCAACTGTGTGGCGGATTACACTGTCATGCTGATGCTGATGGCATTGCGGCGTGTCAAGCGCATTATGCAGCGGTCGGACATTCATGATTTTTCTCTGCCAGGGACCATCGGCAGGGAACTGCGTAATTGTACCGTGGGGATCCTTGGAACGGGAAAGATCGGCAGGGCCGTCCTGCGGGACCTTTCCGGTTTTGGTTGCCAGAGGCTGGCCTATAGCCGGACCCAGGACCAATCCCTTGGCGTGGAGTATGTTTCTTTTGAGACGTTGCTTTCCTCCTGTGATATTCTCAGCTTACATATGCCGTTAAGCGAGGACAGCTATCACATCATCGATCATGCAGCCATTGCCAAAATGAAGGATGGCGTGGTTTTGGTGAATACGGCTCGAGGCCCGCTGATTCAGACGGAAGCGTTGATCGAGGGACTGGAATGCGGCAAAATTGGTGCGGCGGCGTTAGATGTGCTAGAGGACGAAGCTGGATTGTTCCATTTTGACAAACGCTCAGAACAAATCGGGCATCGTGCCATGAGCATTTTAAAGGATATGCCCAATGTGATCTTTACGCCCCATGTTGCGTTTTATACCCAGGAAGCAGTGGGTGATATGGTCCGACACTCCATTGAAAGCTGTGTGCTGGAGCTTTCGGGAAAGGATAATCCCTGGAGGGTGATCTGAACCGGAGGAAAGAGGTTGCTATGAACTATGTATGCGAGGGCGGATTTCGCTCTTTTGTGTGTTTAGATTTTGAAACCACAGGCCTGTCAGGCCGGGATCGCGTGACGGAGATTGGCGCGGTCAAAGTGCTGGAAGGGGAAATCGTACAGCGGTTTTCCACACTGGTCAATCCGGGAAGACCCATTCCACCCAGAGTGGTGGCGCTGACTGGCATTACCAACGATATGGTGGAAGATCATCCACGGATTGAGGAGATCCTGCCGGTATTTCTAGGCTTTTTAGGAAATTTGCCCCTGGTGGCCCATAATGCGAAATTTGACTGCAAGTTTTTGGAACGGGATCTGTTGCAAATGGGACGGGAAATCGAAAATCCGGTGGCGGATACGCTGCAACAGGCGCGGCTGGTCTGTCCGGGCCTTCCCAGCTATAAACTAAGCTTTTTGACAAATCATTTTTCGATTCCGCTAAACGACGCCCATCGGGCCTGGTGTGATGCGGAAGCCACGGCCAAGCTGTACTTACTACTGCAGGAGCTATGATCTGCAATATGGAATCCCTCTACTTCGTGCGAAGTAGAGGGATTCTTTTAATCTGTCACCAGTGTCAAGGCGCCTGTGGGACAGGTATGGACACAGGCAGGTAGCCTGCCGTCCTCGATACGGCCGATGCATCCATCGCATTTGACGACGGTACCGGTGTCTGGATCGAAGGAGATGACGTTCATAGGACAGGCCTCTTGGCAGGCTTTGCATTGAATGCAGCGAGTTGTATCCGCTAGAATCAATCCACGGGAATCCTGGTAAAGACACTCCGTGGGACAGACCTCGCTGCATTTTCCGCACTGGACGCAATGGACAAACCGGTAGTACAGCTGGCCGGCTCGTTCCAAGGCCTCTATACGGCACAAAGATGTCTGTCCCTGCAGGGGACGAATGTCCCGCTGGTCCATACATGCCATCTGGCAGGCGCAGCAACCGGTGCATTTTTGCTTGTCAAAATGAAGCTTCATGGATTTGCCTCCTTTTGGATGCGGCATCGAATACAGCGGTAGCCTGGAAATCCGGAATAGGGATCCCGGTGGTCATAGTCCAGCAGACTGTTGGCGTCCGCTTCCCGATAGCCATGATACAGGCTGACCATGCCTTGCGGTACAGTGATCGTGAGATTGGCTTTTACAGAAACCACGCCATGGGCGGTGGCAATGGAGATCCTGTCGCCGGGGCCGATTCCATAGGCAGCAGCATCCTGGGGATTCAGATCCGCCATGGCCTCGGGCCGTAAAGAACGGGCGTTCGGACAGTCGTGGAGCCGGGAATGGAGTCCTCCCGGAATTCGAATTCCTGTGGAGAGAATCAGGGGAAACTCCGCCGGATCTGCCGCATCGGTTGAGGGCGCGTAGGTGGGCAGCGCATCCAGCCCAGGCACGTCCAGGTTGGCAATAATGGTGGATTCCAATTCAAATTTCCCGCTTGGTGTCTGGAAACCATGGCAGCCCACTGGTGTGATTTCGACATCCGGTATTTTCTGCGGAAGCTCTGGATGTGCCTTCAGCTGGTCCAGATCAATGGGGGTGTTTCGAAGCATATACCGGATGCAGGCGTCTGCATCCTGGCGAAGTAGGGGATCCTGAATATCCAGCAGCCTTGCAAGTTCCAGAATAATGTCGTCGTCCCGACGGGATTGATACAAAGGTGGAATCACCGGTTCGGTATACTGGGCATAACCGCCGCCGAACACCTTGAATTCGCCTCGTTCACAGGAGGAACAGGCCGGCAGTACAATATCTGCAAGCTTGGCACTATCCGTGAGAAACAGGTCCACATCCACAAAATATTCCAAGGAACGCAGGGCCTTCTCCATCTCCTTGGAGCCAGGGAACATACGGAAATTCATACCGTGGGCATACAGAGCACGGATGGGGTAGGGATCCCCGGTCAGCACGGCTCTAGGCAAATCACAGGCCTGCATTTCACCAATCAGCTTATGCCATAGAGGAAAACGCTCACAGCCAATGGGAACCGGTCCGTCCTTGGGATAGGTCTCCACAGAAAATTCCGGCTCCAGCGTCTCAAATCCGCCGATAGAATGGGCATAGGTTAAGGGTGTTGGAATCATGCCGCCTTTTCGATCGTAGCTGCCTGTAATGGCGGAGAGGGCCATCACAGCCCGATGGTTTTGCATCCCGTTTTTGAAATGGACCAAAGAAGCGTTGGAGGGATTGATGGCCAAGGGCAAGTTTGTTCCCACCAGTTGGGCGGCCAGTCGGATATCCTGAGGCGACAAGCCGGTGATTTTGGCAGTGTATTCTGGGGTGAAGGTTTCTACATAGTCACGATAGGCTTCAAATCCATGGACATGGTCTCGAATATAATCATTATCGATCCAGCCTTCATGAATCAGCTCCCGGCCCAAACACAAGGCCAAAGCGCCATCTGTACCGGGACGGATCCGTAAATGAAGATCGCAGTTTTGGGAGGCAGGGGTAATGCGTGGATCAATGATGATGGTCTTCATGCCCCGGGCTCTTGCATGCTGGAGTCCGCCGTTCATCAAATAGCTGGAAATACCAGGGTTGGCGCACCAGCCTAAAAACACACCAGCGTTTCCTAAATCTGGCTGAACCATTTCTGCCCCAGTGGCACATTTCCAGGAAAGTATTGTGGCAGTAAAGCAGGAAGAGGACTCGCTACCATAGTTGACGGAGCCAAAGCTGTAGGCCATTCGTTGGAGAAAGGGCCGGTACCATTTGTCATAGCCGGAGTAAAAAGCTACGGAAGAGGCGCCGGATTCTGTTTTATACCGAGTAAGATGCGCAGCAATATCCGCCATGGCTTCTTCCCAGGATATCGCTTCAAACTGGCCGGAACCTTTGGGACCGGTTCTGCGCAGCGGCGTCTGAATCCGATCTGCTCGGTAGATATAGTCCCGGGCAGACAACCCGCGGGCGCAAAGTTTGCCGTGATTGGTGGGATGCTCCGGAGTTCCCTCTACCTTGATAATTTTGTTGTCTTTCACATAACAGGTAATACCGCAATGGGGGCCGGGAGCGCATATATCACAAAAACTGTTGTGCAGTGTGATTCCTGTGTCGTCTCCCGGCAGCTTTGCCCGCAGGCGTTCTTCTGTAAGCATCGGAATCCCTCCTGATGTTCGATTGCATGTTCAGTATAGCACAGGTCGACAACAGTTACCAGAGGAAAGAGCGTTTTCCGCGTTGAAATGATGGATATAAAATATGAGAAAAGGGCGTATGCTTGTTTCCCTTCTTCCGGTGTGGTAAAATCTAACGGAAAGAAAAAATCAACGGGAGTTTGCAAATGATATTTCTATGCGGCATTTATGGTGCCTCTGTGGTTCGTTCGGCAGGTGTACTCGGATTTTAGGCTGGTACGGCTTGGACTATCCGGTCTGTTGCTGGAGGAATATATGGATTCAAAAAAAGCAGTGAAACGGACCGGGCGACGTAAGGGGCAGGCCCTGGACTCATTCGCTGGAGTCCAGGGCCTCTTTCAGTTTTCCGAGGGCTTTTTTTTCGATTCTGGAGACGTAGCTTCTGGAGATGTTCAGCATTTTTGCCACTTCTCGCTGGGGCATAGGCGCTTCGCCTCCCAGACCATAACGCCAGGTCAAAATCTGTCGTTCTCGCTCTGTTAGAGTTTCCTGAAGCAGTGCCGCCAAACGCCTTGTTTCGCTGCGAATATGCGTTTGTTCAAACATATCCTCGTCTGTACACAGGACATCCATAAGACTCAAAGCGCTTCCGTCGCTTCCGGTTTCAATCAAGTCCGACAGGGAAACGTCTCCTGTGGTTTTGCGTTGTGCCCGAAAATACATCAGAATCTCATTTTGAATGCAGCGGCCTGCATAGGTGGCAAGCCGTGCGCCCTTGCTGCAGTCAAAGGTGGAAATGGCCTTGATCAGACCGATGGTACCAATGGAAATTAGATCATCCTGATCAGAGGAGGAGGCATAGTACTTTTTAAGAATGTGTGCCACCAGCCGAAGGTTGCGTTCTACCAGGATATTCCGGGCCTCCAGATCTCCTTCCGCACTTCGCTTGAGGTACATCTGCTCCTCTTGGGCAGACAAAGGCTTTGGGAAGGAGCCGGATGCTGTGGTCAGACGCAGAGAATACAGCAGCGTGTTGGCGGTCAAAAGCAGGGTTATCATAACGTCACCTCTGTCTATTCTATGAATCGCCTGCTTGTCTGCTGAACTGCAAATCTGGATGTGCGTATGGAATCCTAGCGTTTTTTACTTGCACGGCCATGGGTTTCGCGGTATACTAGTGAAAGAATCCAACACGGGAGGCATGGATATGAAGGCTCTGGGACATTTTAAGACCATCACCCACCACAAGCTATTGGTTATGTATTATTGCTTTCGGGTCGGTCTGATTCGGCAGGGGCTCATGCATGACCTCTCCAAGTATTCCTGGACTGAATTTCGAATTGGCGCCAAGTATTATACGGGCACCCATAGTCCCAATGCCTCCGAACGGAACGAGTTCGGCTATTCTACGGCATGGCTGCATCATAAGGGACGGAACAAGCACCATCTGGAGTACTGGATGGATTATGGTGGAAAGAATATGCAGATGGTGGGGCAGCCCATGCCCACCAGATATATGGTAGAACTGTGTCTGGACCGGATAGCTGCCTGCCGGGTTTATCATGGCAAAGACTACACGGACAAAGATCCACTGGACTATTTAAACCGCAGTCGGGACTCCAACTTGATGCATCCTATCACCAGGCAGCAAATTGTGGTACTGCTCACTATGCTGGCCGAAAAGGGGGAGAAGGAAACACTGCGGTATATCCGAAACGTAGTGCTGAAAAATCCTGTAAAGCTCTATCGAAATGTGCCGGCTTTACCGGTGGATCCACAGAAAAAGGATGGAACCTTCCTGTCAGATCAGTCGCTGAAAGAACTGCTTCAAACATTGCCAACGCCCTTTTATCTCTATTCCCAAGCGGAGATCGAAAAGAATTGTAAAATGCTGCGGCAGGCGTTTTCCTGGAACCCAGGTTTTCGGCAGTTTTTCCCTGTCAAAGCGACTCCCACAGCTGCCATCTTAAAACTTCTGCGGGAAAGCGGCTGCGGCGTGGTTTGTTCCTCTCAGGCAGAGCTGACGCTTTGCCGCAAATGCGGATTTACGCCGGACGAGATTTTGTTTATGGCGAACTATCCCACAGACGGAGATCTTGCCGCGGCAGCAAATCTGGGATGCCGCATGATTCTGGATGGTCCTGGGTTGGTGGATCGGCTGGAGGCTACGGGGCCGTTGCCAGATACAGTTGGGCTTCGGATCAATCCTGGCGGTGTTTTTCGCTTCGGAAAGGGTGAAGTCCGACTGGATGAGGTCAAGTTCGGATTTACACCGGAGGCAGCGGAGCAATGCGCCAGGGTGTTAATGGAAAAAGGCGTTTCCGCAGTGGGACTCCACAGCTATCTCTCCGGCAATACCCTGGAGCCGGACTATTATCCGACATTGGCGAAACTGCTGCTGAAACTTGCCTTGAAACTGCACCAAAGCACAGGGATTTCCATTGCCTATATCGATCTTTCAGGAGGTCTGGGCATTCCATACAAGCCAGAAGATGTGGCACTGGATCTTTTGAAAATTGGGGCGGAAGTGCGCAGTGCTGTGGAAGAAAGTACTGTCGGAACGCCCCTGGAAGGCATAGCGATCTATACGGAACTGGGGAGATGGCTGACTGGTCCTGCTGGCATTCTGGTGACCAGAGTCAATCACATTCGCCATGGATTCCGGGATATTGCCGGGGTGGACGCCTCTGCCTCCAACCTGATGCGGCCTATGATGTATGGCGCTTACCACCATATTTCCGTGGTTGGCACAGCTCCAGATGTACCAAGAACGCCCTGGGATGTGGTGGGAACGGTTTGCGAAAATACAGATAAATTTGCGGAAAGCCGGATGCTACCGGAACTAAACCAGGGGGATGCCCTGGTGATCCACGATGTGGGCGCGCACGGTCATTCCATGGGCTATCAGTACGGCGGACGGCTCCGCTGCGGCGAATATCTGCTTCGTCCGGATGGGGAGACGATGCTGATCCGAAGAGGGGAGACCACAGAGGACTATTTGTCTACCCAGATATTTTAACCACCCAGTCCAATGGCGAAGACGGAGATTCCCGCCAGAATCAAAATCAATGCCAGCACCAATACTGCAGCCTCCAGACAAAAGGGGAGCAGGGTGCAAAGAATTCTCCGAAGCTGAAGTTTTCTGAGATATGCCTGTCTGGAGCTGTCTTTTGCAGGCATGGGAACGGTTAATAGGTCGCTGATATAAAGAGTTTGGTTGGAATGGATACGCATTTTGATTTCCTCCTTTTCTGCAATCAGCATAACAAAGCAATAGTCCCATAAACCGGACTGCTGCTGATTCCCTTAGGGTAGTGTCTTTACATGATCGATGGGTTTCCCTTGGTTCGCTTTTCTCGAAAAAGTATCAAAACAAACAATAATTTCGGAAAAATCCCCCTTGCAAAAGTTAAAATAATTTGATATACTAACCATAACAGCGAGTAGCAAAACTGCGTAAATCCAGTTGTTGCGGCTCGCTGTTTTTATATTTGCTTGATACATTTTCTGTATTACAGCAGAGGGAGGTGAGTCTATGAAACGGATTGCGGCAGCATGCATCTGTCAAACGCTTCATTTCATGCTCAAGGATGACATTGGCCCAAAGCTGACGGAAGAACGGATTCGGGAAGAGGTTGAAGCCTACAAGGCGTCGCTGGAGCGAAAGCATACCCGGTATAAAATTTTGGAGGAACACACGGAACCTGATGGCTCCATGTTTCTGAAGATCATCAAACAGTATAATGAAAGTCCTGTCGGAACATACCTTGACTGACAGGCAAATGCGTGTGGCCGAAGGCGTAAATCCAGCTTTCGGTCACACGCATTTCTAGCAATAAGGGAGGTTGTTATTTTGGAAGAAAAATCAAATTCCTTTTTGGAAACGGAAAAAATTGAGACATTAATGGGGAAATATGCGGTGCCCTGCATGATTTCTCTGTTGGTGGCGGCGCTCTATAACATTGTCGATCAGATTTTTATCGCCAACGCATCGTATCTTGGTTCCTATGGCAATGCAGCCAATACGGTGGTTTTCCCGTTAACCGTGGTTGCACTGGCTATAGCGGTTATGATTGGAGACGGTTGCTGTGCCTTTGTCAGCATCTGCTTGGGGGCTAATCGACGGGATGAGGCGAACAAAAGCATTGGGAATGCGGTTGTGCTGTGTGTTCTGGCAAGTTTATTTCTTACAGCGATCTATCTGGTATTCCAAGCACAGATCCTGACGCTTTTCGGGGGACGCGTCAATGAGGAGACATTTTCTCATGCAAAGGAATACTTTTTCTGGATTACATTAGGGGTCCCGTTTTACATGTTTGGCCAATGTTTGAATCCGATTATTCGCTCAGATGGCAGTCCCAAATTTGCCATGGCGTCCACGCTGGCAGGATGTATCGCCAACATTATTTTAGATCCAGTGTTTATTTTTGTATTTCGATGGGGGATGATGGGTGCAGCAGTGGCAACTGTCATTGGCCAAATCATCACTGCAGTACTTGCCATCTGGTATCTCTTTCACATGAAAGCGGTCAAGCTGAGCAAAAGCAGTTTTTATTTGACTAGATCTGTCATCGGTCGGTTCCTTCCCCTGGGGATTTGCAGCTTTTTGTCGCAGATTTCCCTAGTTGCAGCCATGGCGGCCATTCAAAATATGGTGGTAAAATACGGGGCCCAGGACAAAGTGTTTGGCATGACAGAATATGCGCAGATCCCCATGGCTGTGCTGGGGATCGTTATGAAGTTTTTTCAGATTGTAATTTCCGTTGTGGTAGGTATTGCGGCAGGATGTATTCCTATATCGGGTTACAACATGGGAGCAGGCCGCAGGGACCGGGTAAGGCGTTTGTTTACATGCCTTTTGATTGCGGAGGCCGCAGTGGGCGCAATAGCTTTGCTGGTGGTGGAGGGATTTCCACGACAACTGATAGCGCTGTTTGGCGCCGCCAACGAGAGTGAATACTATACCGCCTTTGCCATTAAGTCTTTCCGTATCTATCTTTGCATGATGATACTGGCCTGCGTCAATAAGGCTTGTTTTATTTTTCTGCAATCCCTTGGAAAAGCCCTAATGTCTACCATGCTCTCCGTAATGCGCGAGGTGGTTTTTGGAGTAGGCTTTGCAATTCTGCTTCCAGTCTGGTGGGGCCTGGATGGGGTATTGTATTCCATGCCGGTGTCCGATGTGCTGACATTTTTGATTTCTCTGACCATGATTTTACTGACCTATCGAGAGCTTTCTAAGCAGATGCCGACAGCAGCCGACAGAAGAACTTAAAATCTGCCCCTGTTTCCTGGTTGCGTAATTCTCAAATGTGTGCTATAATGCCCAAACAAGGACGGTGAGACTGGTGGCGGAGAAAAACGGCGTCAAAATTGTCGCCAAAAATTCCAAGGCTTTTCATGAATATGATATTATAGAACGGTTTGAAGCTGGCATCGAACTCTTCGGCACCGAAGTCAAATCCATTCGCAGCGGCAACATCAGCCTGAAAGAAGCGTGGTGCTCGGTAAAAAATGGAGAGATTTTTATTCGGCAGATGCATATTTCTCCCTACACACACGGCAGCTTTTCCAACCAGGATCCTCTGAGGCCCAAGCGTCTGTTGATGCACAAACGGGAGATCATGATGCTGATGGGCAAGACCCAGCAAGCTGGATTCGCACTGGTGCCGCTGTCTGTATACTTGAAAAACTCCCGGGTCAAGGTGGAAATTGCGTTGGCCAGGGGCAAGAAACTTCACGATAAACGTGCTTCTGAGGCAGAAAAGGATGCCAAGCGTCAGATGGACCGTGCTATGAAAGAGAGGAATCAATACTGATGTCGAATCCAATTGTCACCATTGAGATGGAAAATGGCGGGAAGATCGTTGCAGAACTTTACCCAGAGATCGCACCGGAAACAGTTAACAATTTTGTATCTTTGGCCAAGCAGGGCTTTTATGATGGACTGATTTTTCATCGTGTCATTCCCGGCTTTATGATCCAGGGCGGCGATCCTGCTGGTGATGGAACCGGTGGACCGGGCTATTGCATTAAGGGAGAGTTCCTGATGAACGGTGTGCAGAACACCCTGAGCCATAAGCGGGGCGTACTTTCCATGGCACGAGCCGGCCATCCCAATTCCGCCGGCAGCCAGTTCTTTATCATGCACGCCGACGCGAAGTATCTCAACAACCAGTATGCTGCCTTTGGTAAGGTGCTGGAGGGGATGGACGTGGTGGATCAAATTGCGCAAGTTGCGACAGACGCCAACGACCGTCCCAAAACGGAGATGAAGATGAAGTCCGTCACTGTGGATACTCTGGGCGAAGATTATCCTGAGCCCAACAAGCTGCCGGATCCTTTTGGCAGATACTAATTTAGTTGTCAGCCGCAGGCCAAATATGGCCTGCGCCTCCATGGGGCTGTAACGGGTTCGACGGGGGCAGTGAGGCTTGATCAGCGGGCAGAGGCGCCTGGCCTCTATAAAACGGGCAACTTTAAAATTAACTGACAACGATAACGTCGTTCTGGCTGCTGCTTAATTAGCGGCCCATCCATCCCGGAAGGACCACGAGCCGGGTCTGGGTGTGATTTGAGTGGTGACCGTGCGTACGCTAAGCTTTGCGCGTACCATGCATGATGAAGCTACCAAGCCGTGGAGCGTGACGGTTCGCGCCACGGTAAGGGAATGTAAATAATCGTCTGCGCCCGGAGAAGGTCCTGTCAAGTTGCTTTCGGACAGGGGGTCAATTCCCCTCAGCTCCACCACCAGGCTGAGCCTGGACGCGATTTGCGTTCCAGGTTCAGCTATTTATTTTGCATTTTTGCTTGCGTCTATATTGGGTACCTTATTATAAACGCTTCCCAAAATTGAAACCGCAGCCATGTTGTCCATTGCAACAGGGCTGCGGTTATGCAATATTCATTATTCAGTATTATTTAGCCGAGGCCAGGAGATCCATAAAATCCGCCACGGAGTAACCAAAGGCATTGGCAAGCGCACAGATATTCCGCGTACTGATGGTTTCGGCTCTGCCGGATAGAATTTCCCGCAGTACTGGTCTGGAAATCATGGTACGCTGGCACAGAGTTTCGGTGGTGTATCCACAGCGTACCATTTCAACCCGTATCGTGTCTCCGGCTTCAGCTGGGGTTTTCAAAAGGAGTCACTCCGTTTCTTGTTGGTCTCAATCGCAAGATTCAGGGCGGTTTTATAGAGCTCGTCCGCGTGCTTTTTCAGGTTAGCGGACATGGTTACGCCGACTTCTTCGTTAGGTGCCATCAAAGAAAGGACCATCATGGGCATATTGTCGTCTCGATAGGACAGTGTGGCAATCCAATATCCGTTTTCATCCTGGCCCACCTGGGTGGTAATATAGCCATCCCGGCGAAGCTGGGTTATTTTTTTGGAAATAGCGTCAGATACCTTTTGAACCACAGGGACCGCAAGGGAATCCTCTACGTCTGAGCCCTGTTTTCGGCCTTTTTCCGTGATAAAATACCGCTGTTGGTCGTTGACCTGGAGATGGCCGGATTCCACCAACTCCGGCAGACTTTCCGCCAATGTAAAATAATTGAGGCTCTCGTCCTGATAGGCAATTTCGTAGATCTCCTCAGCAGTCAACGGCGTGTCAATACGGGCCAGGATAAAAAGGATCAACACCTTTACATCCAATTTATTATGCAAAAACCCCTTGGGTTGGATTTCCATAGGAATACCTCCTTTGTGCCGATGTCGGTTCTTTTATTATATCGGATTACCTTGGAAAAAACAAGGCCGAGAGATAGAAGCTTTTGTCGAACTGAGCTCTGTTTTGCTGTCATTAAATCACCAAAGCGGTTTGACGGACCATTCTTTGTGTGCTAGAATAAAAGCCAACTTAGTTTTGGAATAACGTCCGTTGGGAAGAGGAGCAGCTATGGAACAGCAAGACGTACAACGATTTCTGTCAGCGCGCAAAACTGTAATTGCGCAACATTATCAAGATCTTAACGAAATGCAGCGACAAGCGGTCTTGACGACCCAGGGACCTTTGCTGCTATTGGCAGGTGCAGGAAGTGGAAAAACCACGGTTTTGATTCAGCGAATTGCCAACCTAATTCAATTTGGCTGCGCCGCGGATAGCGAAGAAGTGCCGGAGAATCTTACAAAAGAAGATGTGGATTTTCTCTGTGCCTATGCCTCTCATCCTACGGAAGAGGCAAGGCAGCAAGCGGAAGGACTATGTGCCCTGTATCCCGCTGCACCATGGAATATCATCGCCATTACCTTTACAAATAAAGCCGCTAATGAGCTCAAAGAGCGGTTATCTGCCATGCTGGGTGAGTCTGCTTTGGATGTATGGGCTATGACCTTCCATTCCGCCTGCTGCCGGATTCTGCGTCGGGACATTGACCGCCTGGGATATGACCGCAGTTTTACCATCTATGATTCTGCGGATTCGGAAAAGCTGATCAAGGAAGTCCTCAAGGATCTGGGGTTGGATGAAAAAACATTTCCGCCCAAATCTATGCTCAGCGCAATTTCATCTGCCAAGGATCGGATGATTGATCCCAGGGAATATCTGATTCAGGCGAAAACCAGCACAGATTTTCGGGCAACTCATATTGGTTACATCTATGAAGAATATCAAAAGCGGTTACAGGCGGCCAACGCTGTGGATTTTGACGATATTATTTTGCTGACGGTGCGGCTTTTGCAGGATTTTGATGAAGTGCGGGAATACTATCAGAGGAAATTCCGATATGTGCTCATCGATGAGTATCAGGACACCAACAACCTGCAGTATCTGCTGGCCACTCTGTTGTCCGGGAAGTATCAAAATATCTGCGTGGTGGGAGACGACGATCAGTCCATCTACCGGTTTCGAGGCGCTACGATTGAAAACATTTTAAACTTTGAGAAACAGTATACCGGCGCCAAGGTGATTCGCCTGGAACAAAATTATCGCTCCACAAAATATATCCTTGCGGCAGCTAATGCAGTCATTTCCCATAACAAAGGAAGAAAGGGGAAACGTCTGTGGACGGACAACGCTCAGGGGGAGCGAATTGCTGTATACGAGGCCTATAACGAAACGGAAGAGGCCAACTATGTGGCATCCAAGATTTTAGCGGGACTATCCAGGGGAGAGCATTTTAAGGATTGCGCCGTTCTATATCGGACCAACGCCCAATCCAACGCTATAGAACTTTCCTTTAAACGCAACGGCATTCCCTATCGGATCATTGGGGGCACCCGCTTTTTTGATCGAGCTGAAGTAAAGGATATGCTGGCCTATCTCTGTGTAATCAATAACACCTCGGATGACCTTCGCCTCCGCAGAATCGTCAATGTTCCGGCCAGAGGGATCGGCGGGAAAACACTGGAAATTGCGGAACGCCAGGCGACAACCGCCAATCTTCCGCTCTACAGAGTCATTGCGGATTGCAGAAGCTATCCCTCCCTTGAAAAAGCAGCGGCCAAATTGGAGAAATTTTCTCAGCTGATTGAAGGACTTCGGAATGCCCTCGACACCTTGGAACTGCCGGAATTTTATGATGAGGTGCTCCAGCGGACGGGGTATCTTGCCATGCTGGAGGCCAAGGACGACCTGGAAAACCGGACTCGAAAAGAAAACGTGCAGGAGCTCAAATCCAGCATTCTCAGCTACATGGAGGAGGCAGAGACGCCCACTCTGGCTGGTTTTCTGGAAGAGATCAGCCTGTATACAGACATTGAACGATACGATCAGAACGCAGATGCTGCCGTGATGATGACCATGCACAGCGCCAAGGGCCTGGAGTTTCCCAACGTGTTTTTGGTGGGCATGGAGGAAGGTTTGTTCCCCGGCATGCGGGTATTGACAGATCCAGAAGAGTTGGAGGAGGAGCGCCGGCTTTGCTATGTGGCCATCACCCGGGCCAAACAACGGCTCTATTTGACCCATGCCAAGCAGCGAATGCTCTATGGCAGAACTTCCTTTAACCGGGTCTCCCGGTTTCTGACGGAGATTCCGGAGGATTGTGTTCAGCAGCGCCGCCGCACCAATCCTGGAACTTCAACGGGGGGGCAGCGCTATGGGCAAACCCGCAGCCAGACTGGCAGCAGAACGGAACGGCATACTAGCTATGTACCAAAGCCAGCTGGACCGCTCTTGGAGCTGTCCAAGGGCGATCAGGTGATCCATACCGCCTTTGGTACGGGGATTGTGCTCAGTGTCCTGAAAATGAATGGAGATGCTTTGCTGGAAATCGCATTTGACCAGGTTGGCACTAAGCGACTAATGCTAAAGGCTGCAGGTGCCCATTTAAAAAAGAAATAAATCTTCCAAAATCTCATAGAGTGTATCCAGGAGGTGCGCTCCATGAGAAAAAAACGCAGACGTTACAGAGGACTGGCTTTTCTGTTGGTGGGCAGTCTGCTGCTAGCGGCGTTGCTGCGAACCAAAGTGAATCCGCTAACTGAGGAATTGGCCAAGGCAACGGTCAGCGATCTGGCCTCAAATATCATCAACGAAGCGGTAAACCTCCAGATTACGGAGGGTGACATCCAGTACGATGATCTGGTGACCCTAGAACGGGACAATTCCGGGAATATCACAGCTCTTACCACCAATATGCAGGAGATGAACCGGCTCAAGACCCAGCTTTTAAAGATTTTGGACGATGATTTTTACGATCTTAGCGACGACACTATCAGTGTCCCCATGGGAAACCTGACCGGGATCCAGCTACTGTCCGGACGGGGCCCGAAGATCCCGGTAAAGATCGTAGCCGTATCCTCCTCAGATGCCAATTTCTCCGGAGATTTTGCTGACGCCGGTATCAATCAAACAATTCATCGACTCATGCTGAACGTGGCATTGGATCTGGTGATTCTGCTGCCCTCAGGCACTGTGACAGACCACGTCAGCACGGACGTATGTGTTGCCGAAACGGTGCTGCTGGGGCCTGTACCAGACAGTTACACCTATTTTAACAGCGTAGGAGACGCCGACGACGCCAAATACTTTGCGTCGGAATGAAAGGAAATCATCATGACAGCTGCAGAAGAAATCTCCGCACTGACAGCGGAGCTAAACGAAGCGAGCCATCGCTACTATGTTTTGGACGATCCCACCATGCCTGATTATGAATACGACCAGAAGCTGCGTCGACTGGAGATGCTGGAAGCAGAGCATCCGGAGCTGGCAGCCATGGATTCTCCCACCAAGCGGGTAGGGGGAGAGGCTGTTGCGGCCTTTGCGTCTGTACAGCATCCTGTTCCCTTGGAGAGCTTGCAGGATGTATTCTCCTTTGAAGAGCTGCGGGAATTTGATGAAAGAATATCGGAAACTGCTCCGGAGCATACCTACAGTGTGGAACCCAAGGTAGACGGACTTTCCGTGGCGCTAGAATATGTGGACGGTGTATTTGTCCGTGGCGCTACACGGGGCGATGGCGTTGTGGGAGAGGATGTGACCGAAAACCTCCGGACTATCCATTCTATCCCCTTGAAGCTACCGGATGCACCCAAAAGGCTGATTGTTCGGGGTGAGGTGTTTATGCCGAAAAGTGTGTTCCATGCCCTGAATCAAAAGCGGGAGGATGCAGGGAATCCCCTGTTTGCCAATCCGAGAAACGCAGCTGCAGGAAGTCTGCGGCAGCTGGATCCTAAAATTGCTGCAAAGCGGAAGCTGGATATTCTTGTGTTCAATCTGCAGCTTTGTGAGGGGAAATCCTTTCGGTCCCATACCGAGACGCTGGAATATATGAAATCCCTGCGGTTTAAGGTAATTCCGTATATGCTGTGCAGCACTGCGGAGGAAGTGGAGCGTCAGATCCAGTCCATTGGCGACAACAGGGAACAGTATTCTTTTGACATCGACGGAGCCGTGGTGAAGGTCAATGATTTGGAGCAGCGGACCGTGTTTGGTAGCACGGCAAAGTTTCCTCGTTGGGCCTGCGCCTATAAATATCCACCGGAGATCAAGCCCACTGTTGTTCAGGACATTGTGATCCAGGTGGGACGTACCGGCGTGCTGACACCCAAGGCCATTGTGTCTCCGGTGCGATTGGCGGGCACCACCGTAACCAATGCTACATTGCACAATCAGGATTTTATATCCGAAAAGGATGTTCGGATCGGTGATACGGTGTTGATCCGAAAAGCAGGGGAGATCATCCCAGAAATTTTGTCTGTAGATATGTCCAAACGGCCAGAGCACACTGTTCCGTTTTCAATTCCTGACCACTGTCCGGTGTGCGGTGAAAAAACTGCCAGAGACGCGGACGGTGCAGCGATCCGCTGTACCAACGAAAGCTGTCCGGCCCAGAAGGTTCGTTTCCTGACGCATTTTGCTTCCCGAGACGCCATGGATATTGAGGGACTTGGAGGGGCAATTGTGGAACTATTGGTGGATGCGGAGCTAGTCCAAACACCAGCAGACCTATATCGTCTTACGCCCGAGCAGCTGGTGCCTCTAGAGCGCATGGGAAAACAATCTGCACAGAATTTAGTAAACGCCATTGAACGCTCCAAGAAAAATGATCTTTGGCGGTTGCTATTTGCGCTGGGGATTCGTCAGGTTGGTGCTAAGGCGGCAAAAGCGATCGCCAATCATTTCGGCTCCCTGGAAGCCATCCAGCAGGCCAATCAAGAGGCGCTTACTGCGGTGGAGGACATTGGAACAATTACAGCGGAAAACGTGATTCACTGGTTTGGCCGTCCCGACAATCAGAAGCTGGTAGCGGAACTGGTGGAGGCAGGCGTCAACACAAAATCTGAGGGTAGGGGAGACGATCAACGTCTTTCCGGTAAGACAATTGTTTTGACTGGATCTCTGGAGCAAATGACCCGAGAAGAGGCCACCGAGCGGATTGAACAGCTTGGCGGAAAAGCATCCGCCAGTGTATCGAAAAAGACATCCTTTGTGGTAGCTGGTCCGGGGGCAGGTTCCAAGCTGCGCAAGGCGAGAGAGCTTGGGATTCCGGTACTGTCCGAAGCGGAATTTTTAGCAATGATTCAATGATGCTGACCAAAAGCAAATAGGGAAGTTGGGTTCAAACGCATTCGTCGTTTGAACCCAACTTTTTTGCGTTGAAACAAATTCTAACAAAAGTCGCAATCAAATACGGAACCTGTAAGAACATGTCGAAAATAGTTACAAATTCGTAAATATTTCAGAAAAAGATAGCCTTATGTAAACTTGCGTAAACCTGCGAAAATTCGAGATTATTCGCAAGATGTAACATTGTTACGTTCTGTAGAAACGTGTCGAGTTTGTTACCATTATGAAATATTATGGATTTTAGTTACAAAATGAATACGTATTTATAAACAAAATATCTTGCTTTAATTTGTTGAATATGAATAATACTTCGACTATATGTGGTGATATTCGAGAAAATAAGCACTAGTTTTTGAGTTATGTCAAAAAAATATTTACATTTTGTAATTGACATTTAAGCAAAGATAATGTATGATTCCAGCAGACACAAAATATTTGTGCGTTTTTTCAAAAAATAACGAGCGAGGTAACGAACTATGACTTGCAAATTACGCGTCGTATGTCCCCTGTGCATAATCTGCCTTGCCGTGCTGGTGTTCAGTATTTTTGGGATGGATTCCAAGGCGGTTTCAGACAGTCCGCAGGGCGATGCCGGCGATGCTGTGGTAACGTATACTGTGGATCCTTGGTCCGCTGGAGGTTTGGCTGAGCCCACGGCGGCACAAGAAACCACAGCTGCGCTGCAGAATGCTGAAAACGACGCTTCCTCTGATTCTGATCTTTCGAAAGTCCCTGCGCAGGAACATCGCGATAGCGGCTATGAACTGACCGACGACGAACGAAAGATGGTGGAGCGCATTGTAATGTGTGAATCCGGCGGCGAAGGTGAACGGGGACAAATGATGGTTGCCCAGTGTATTCTGGAAGGGATGCTTCGGTATGGCTATACCATCGACGAATACATAGAAAATTATAAGGTGATGATCACCAGCTATTCCAATGTCACGGATGAGGTCAAGAATTCTGTATCTCGCGTATTTGACAATGGGGAGCGTGTCACGGAAGAAAAGGTGGATCTATGGTATAATCCCGCTATCACCGCTTCTGCCTGGCATGAGCAGCAGGAATATGTAATGACTGTTGGCAGTCATCGATTCTTCTGGATGATCGACAATTCTACAGAAACTTAATGCAATCTACGAAACCGGCTGAGCAAAGACTCAGCCGGTTTTTCTGCACATCTTTTATTTACTTTCCACAAACTTTGTTTTTCCCCTTCCTCTTTTCGACGTTTTCTGCTATGATACGCTAGAGGGGATATGCATGAGGATTTATATTGTAGAAGATGATGCAGAAATCCGGGAGCTGGAAAGCTATGCCCTTACGTCTAGCGGTTTTGATACCGTGTGCTTTGCAGATGGGGCAAGTTTTCTGCAGGCGTTAAAACGTGAAAAGCCTGCATTGGTGCTGCTGGATGTCATGTTGCCCGGGATGAGTGGTCTGGATTTGCTTCGGCAGATCCGAAGCCAGGCCGACACTGCTTCGCTTCCCGTAATTCTGGTCACAGCAAAATCATCAGAGTTGGATACCGTCCGCGGCCTGGATATGGGAGCGGACGACTATATTGCCAAGCCTTTTGGCGTTATGGAATTGGTGAGCCGGGTCAAGGCCCGCACGCGAAACGTAGAGCCAGAGGAAAAGGTCTTGCGGATTGGCGATCTGGTGTTAAATGAAGCCAGCCGTACAGTGCTGATTCATGGTGAGCCCTGTGAACTCACCTACAAAGAATTTGAACTTCTGGAGCTGCTGATGGTCCATGCCGGTCGTGTCATGAGCCGGGAAATCATCATGGAACGAATCTGGGGATTTGATTACGGCGGTTCCAGCCGTACCCTGGATATGCACATCAAAACGCTACGAAAAAAACTGGGAGATAGCGGTAGGATCATTCAAACAATCCGTAATGTAGGGTATCGTCTGGATGCAAACGCCCAATAGAGGGGGGCGTTTTTGCATGTTGCAGTGATGGTCAAAAGGGAAGGTTGTCTATATGTCAGTCTATGAAGTATTTATGCTCCTGGGAGGCGTAGGCCTCTTTCTATATGGCATGACTATGATGTCTGCGGGTCTGAAAAATGCCTGCGGAGAAAATCTTCGCATTATTCTCGAATACGCCACCAAGAACAAATTGGTTTCAGTGGTGGTGGGCGTTGCGATCACCATGCTGATCCAGAGCTCCTCCGCCACCGACGTCATGGTCATTGGTTTTGTTAATTCTGGTCTTATGTCCCTGTCCCAGGCCATCGGCGTTATTATGGGCGCCAATATCGGAACCACGATCACTGCACAAATCACCGCCTTTAATCTCAGTACATATGCGCCGCTAATCCTATTTGTGGGCGCTATTATGTACCTGTTTGTAAAGAAAAACCTGGTCAAACACATCGGCTCTGTGATTATGGGCTTTGGCATGCTGTTTCAGGGGATCTCGTTTATGAAGTCCTCGATTGCGCCTCTGGCAGAGACAGAGACCTTTGTCAGCTTTATCTCTACACTCTCCAATCCGTTCTTTACCGTAGTTTTTGGAATCCTGTTTACTGCGTGCCTGCAGAGCTCGTCCTCCTCTACGGTAATTTTTCAGGCCTTTGCCGTGGAGGGGATCCTTTCCTACGAGACCACAGTGTATTTGGTAATCGGTGCAGCCATTGGCTCGGTTACGCCGAACTTGCTGGCATCTCTTACAGCCAACCGCAACGGAAAACGGTGCGCTTTGCTGAATCTTGTGTTTAACCTGTTCCGTGCCGCCATATTGATGGTGCTGATTAACATTTTCCCGCAGATCCTGGAGGCCATCAAGAGCCTGTCTCCGGACAATATCGGACGGCAGATTGCCAATACCCATACCATTTTTGCGGTAGCTGCGGTGCTCATTATGTTGCCCTTTACCCAAACCATCGTTCGCATTTCTGAAAAACTTTTGCCGATTCGACAGGATGAATCCCGCCAGTTTGAACAGAGAAAGCTGATCTATATGACCCAGACCGGCAGTATTCCTGTTGCCGTGGCAGTGAGCCAGGCGCACCATGAAATTACGCGGATGGGAAACATTGCACTGGACAACCTTCGCCTGGCGGTGGAATGTTTCTTTGAACTGGACGATGAAAAGGCGGTAGCTGTGGAGGAGAACGAGGATACGGTCAACTATTTAGATCGTGCCATTATTTCCAAATTGGTGGAACTTCGGACGCTGGATATGTCGGCTAAGGACCTCAATCGTGTTTATCGGATGACTCTGGTGGTGGCAGATATTGAACGACTATCGGATCATGCAGAGAATATCATCGAGTATGAGGCCCAGGTCCACAGTCAAAAGGCTACGCTATCCCAGGAGGCTTTGGACGAATTGCGTCATTTGGCAGACCTCTCTCTGCAATCCGTAAGCTTGTGCCTTGACATTTTTGCAAAAGAGGATTTTGACCGGCTGCAGGAGGCGGAGGACTTGGAAGATCTGGTGGATGATACGCAAGAGACCATTGTTCAGAACCATGTCAAACGGCTGATGAATGCCACCTGCAATCCCATGGGAGGCGTGGTATTTACAGATATGGCTACGGATCTGGAACGGTGCTCGGACCACGCCATCAATATTGCCACTGCCCTCAGCGAGCATCCATCCTGATGTATATAATACGGAGCAGCACGCATATTCTGTGCTGCTCCGATTTTTGAATTTGGGCTTCTTTAGCGCTGTTGCGGCAGCGCAGGATTCATGTAGTAGACATTTTTTCGGTCCAGACCGTCCTTCAAAAGCTCCATGGCTTCGCCAAAGCGCTGGAAATGTACGACCTCTCGTTCCCGCAGGAACTTAATGACATTGCTCACGTCAGGGTCATCCGACAGAAGAAGAATGTTGTCGTAGGTGGTTCTGGCTTTTTGTTCAGCAGCCATATCCTCTGACAAATCTGTGATAGGATCGCCTTTGACGGCCATACTGGCTGCGGACCACGGGAAGCCACTGGCCGATGTGGGATACACGCTGGTGGTGTGGTCCACAAAATAAGGGGCGAAGGCGCTGTCCTGCAGCTGGCTATCTTTAAGATTTCTGGTGAGCTGATGGACCAGAGTGCCGATCATCTCCAAATGGCCCAATTCCTCGGTGCCAATATCGGTAAGG
>CASEPH010000166.1 GCA_949289625.1 uncultured Clostridia bacterium
CCTGTTACATGGAATTTGGGCAGTTCTTCGGCCACGTAGGGAATGTACTTTTTTTCAAAATCCCGGGCACGCTGCAGCTTTTTACTGATCATACAGGATACTCCTTTTTACAAAACAAACATACAGGCAGGTTCTTCCAAAAGGGGATGACACCTCATGGGAAATCTGCGGCTGTCTGTTCTTTGACAAAGCTCCTCGGGAGGGCCTTTGTCAAAAAGCAGACAGATAAGATCCTACCCTGCCCCCTTGCGGGGGCAGGGCCTTTGGCTTATTCTGCGTAATAAGCGTCCAGATACTTCTGGAAAATAGAAAGATATTCCTCCAGTCCGTAGGCGTCCAGGTCCGCCTGCAGCTGATCCCAGTCAGCGTCAGTGAATCCATTCATAACCCAGTCCGCCTTTGCGGTATTGATGCACTTTGTGATATCCGCAGTCAGGTCGGACAGACGCTTGGTATCGTCACTGCTCATGAACACGTTGGGGAACACATAGTCGTTGTTCATATCCGGGGTATAAATCTGCTCAATCCAGTCCAGACGGTACTGTGCGTCATCCGGGCAGGTCACATACACATCATAGTAGCTGTCCAGAACAGCCAGAGGGCCGTTGACACTTTCTGCCTCCCGCACCTCTACAGGAGAAGCATCTCCCAGAGGGGCGTGCTGGAGCATGGGCTCACCGTTGGCGTTGGTACCCATTTCAAAGATGTCAAATTCGTCGTCCTCGCCGTAGGTTCCCCAGTTGTTCTGCGGAGACTGCAGCGGTGCGTACATCTGATCCAGCCATGCACAGACCAAAGCGGGATTTTCGGCGACAGCGGTGACCACGCAGCGGCCGCGGTCAAAGCCGGAGGTGAAGGAGCCGTTCTGCGGGGTGATATTTCTGACATCGGCAGTCAGTGCGGGCAGGGGTTCCCAGCCTTCCAGAGAGGCAATATTGGCAACGTCCCAGGAGAAGCACACGCCATAGCGGCCAGACTTACCCTTGGCAACATAAGTAGACCATTCTTGGGTAAAGGCTTCGGGGTCAATCAGCCCCTGGGCATACAGTTCATGCAGCCAAGCGATACCTTCCTTGAAGCCCTCCGTATTGGCAACACAGATAACTTCCTTATCGTTGGTAACCGCAATGTGACGGCCCCGGTCGGGATCGCCGTAGCCTTCGCCAAAGCCGTTGATCAGAATGCAGGGATCCTGGTCGCCATCGTTCATAATGCAGGACATGGGGATAATGTCCCCTTCAATGTTGAACTCTGCCTTCAGGTCTGCTGCATTGTCCCGGAAGGCAATCAGGACATCCTCAAACTCGTCCACCGTGGTGGGCATTTCCAGACCAAGGTAGTCCAGCCATGCGGTGTTGATAAAGCTCATATTGCCCACGGTCTGGATGGCAGTCTTCTCATAACCCAGCTGCTCAATCCAGGGAAGCGCCCAGATATGGCCATCTTCATCGGTGCACATGGTCCGATACTCGGGAGCCAGCTCAAACACCTTGGACAGATTGGGCATATATTTGTCGATGTATTCTTCCAGGTTGATAATAACGCCCTGCTTTGCATACTTCAGCAGATCCGTATCACTGAAGCCGGCATTGAACACAAAGTCAGGCAGTGTCTTGATGTTGGACATTTCCAGTGCGATTTTTTCGCCCCACTGGTCAGACTGAATGGTCTTCCATTCCACATGAACATTGGTTTGCTCTTCCAGGCGCTTGAAAATGGTACGATTATTGGGCTCAGATTCCGTACCGGCGGGGAAATTGGTCAAGCCGGTAATGGTAGCGGTTTCTGCCAGAGGAAAGGCAAGTGTTGCCGGGTCCACTTCCAGTCCTGCAGAATTACCTGCAGGGCCTCCTGCACCGCCGCAGCCTGCCAGCAGACCGATCAGCATGGCGAGGGTCAGCGACAGCGAGAGCATCTTTGTCAGCTTTTTCATATGATGTATTCTCCTTTTCATTATATTGGCAGATCTCCGTCTGTCAAACATACAAAGTAACATTATCCCTTTACTGCGCCGGCCATGATGCCGCTGTTAAAGTACTTCTGGAAGAAGGGATACATAATCATCAGGGGGATACTGGAAATGATAATGGTTGCATATTTCAGCAGTTCTGCCAGCTGTGCACGGGCGGCGGTACTCTGCATATCGGAAACCATTCCCGGTTCCGGCTGGCTCTGAATCAGGATTGCCCGCAGGACCAGCTGCAGCGGCTGCTTGGCTGCATCGTTCAGGTAAATCATGGCGTCAAAGTAGCTGTTCCACATGCCCACGAACTGCCACATGGCAATGGTGGCGATAATTGGGGCGCACAGTGGCAGCAGGATTTTGAAGAAGTAGACCATCTCCGATGCGCCGTCGATCTCTGCCGCTTCCTGCATGTCACCGGGAATGCCCATGTAGTAGGTCCTGGCAATAATCATGTTCCACACGCTGAAGGCGCCGGGGATCAGGACTGCCCACATGGTGTCCAGCATTCCCAGATTGCTGATGAGCAGGTAGGTGGGAATCAGGCCGCCGCCAAAGAACATGGTGATGACAAACAGCGTGTTGAGCAGGCCTTTGCCTTTGAAATCCGGACGGGACATGGGATAGGCTGCCAACAGCGTCACCGCTACAGAGATGATTGTGAAAAGCACAGAATAGATCATGGCATTTTTGAAGCCGATCCAGATCTGGTCGTTGGTCATGACCCGCTCATAAGCCGTCAGGGTCCATTTGCTGAAATCGAAGGTCAGGCCGTGGTTCTGAAGGGTAATCGGATCGATAAAGGATGCCAGAATGATATAAATCACCGGAAAAATAATGGCTACCATGAACAAGCCTAAGATCACATAGGCAAAAACCATGATTCCTTTGTCTACGCCGGCCAACTTGGAAAATTTCGTATCCAACTTACTTCCTCCTTCCTCAGACACCCTTGCCATCGTTCATCTTCTTGACGATGGCGTTCATGGAAACCAGCAGGATGACGTTGATCACTGTATTGAACAGTCCTACAGCAGTGGAAAAACCATAATCACCATCCAGCAGGCCCTTTTTGTACACATAGGTGGAGATGATTTCAGATGCATTCAGGTTCAGATCCGTCTGAAGGGCATAGGCTTTTTCAAATCCAACGGACATGATATTACCCACGCTCATAATGAACTGAATCAGAACGGTGTCTTTGATT
>CASEPH010000167.1 GCA_949289625.1 uncultured Clostridia bacterium
GAACGCCTGGCGGAGATCCGCAGCAAGAGCCTCCAGCTCAGCGACGAGCGGACCCAGCTCCAGAGCCAGTCCCGGCCCGTGCTCACCACGGAAAACCTGGCCCGGGTCATCGAGCTGTGGACCAAGATCCCGGCCAGCAAGATCCAGGCCCAGGAGTATCAACAGCTGAAAACTCTGGAAGAGAAGCTCAAGGAGCACATTGTGGGTCAGGATGAAGCTGTGGCCAGTGTTGCCAGAGCCATCCGCCGGAGTCGTGTAGGGATTTCTGCCAAAAAACGGCCTGTATCCTTTATCTTCGTGGGTTCCACGGGCGTAGGTAAAACGGAGCTGGTCAAGCGTCTTGCAGCAGAACTCTTTGACGGAGTGGATTCTTTGATCCGGCTGGATATGTCGGAATATATGGAAAAACACTCTGTTTCCAAGCTGATTGGTTCGCCTCCGGGCTATGTGGGCTATGACGAGGCTGGACAGCTGACGGAGAAGGTCCGGCGGAAGCCCTATTCCGTGATTCTCTTCGACGAGTTGGAGAAGGCCCATGCCGATGTGCTCAATGTGCTGCTGCAGGTGCTCGATGACGGCCGGATCACCGACGCCCAGGGCCGTGTGGTGAATTTTGAGCATACCGTCATCATTATGACTTCCAATGCCGGCAGCGAACAGCGGAGCACCTCCCTGGGCTTTGACCGGAGTCCTTCCCAGCAGGCCAAAGATAAGGCCATGAAGGCGCTGCAGGAGTTCCTGCGGCCGGAATTTATCAATCGGGTGGACGAAATTGTCTGCTTTAACAAGCTGACAGAGGAGAACTTCCGGGGCATTGCTGGAATTATGCTGCGGGAGCTGCAGGATTCCCTGACGGAACGGGGCTTAACCCTGACCTGGGATGAGTCCCTGGTGGACTATTTGGTGAAGCACTCCTTCTCGGAGGTCTACGGTGCCAGAAATCTGCGCCGGACTATTCAGAAGGAATTGGAGGATCCCATTGCCGAGAAGATCATCGACAGCTTTGAGGCGCCGATTTCGGAGATTACCATGCGGTGCGAAGAAGATCAGGTTCTCATTGAAAGCAAATAAGAAAGGACGTGGTCTCCATGGATCTGAAAGAAGTCTTTCAAATGCCCAAAATGAAGGCGCTGCTGCTCAGCAGCGCCATTGGGCTGGAAAAGGAGAATATTCGGATCTGCCAGGACGGAAACATTGCCCTGACGCCCCATCCATTTGGAGATAAAGCAAGACATCCCTTTATCATGACCGACTTCTCTGAATCTCAGGTGGAGATCGGCACGGAGGTTTGCAGCAACCCTGACCAGGTCTACGACCAGCTGGAGAATCTCCATGACATCGTTACCACCACCATCGCGGTGGAGAATGAGGAAAAGGAGTATCTCTGGCCCATCAGCAATCCGCCCCTGATTGCGGATGAAGATTCCATTCCGGTGGCGCACTATGTGGGCAAGAACCGGGAGAAGGAGACATATCGAGAGTATTTGGCGGGAAAGTACGGGAAAAAGATCATGCTGTACTGCGGGATCCATTACAACTTTTCCTTTGATGAGCGGCTCATCGCCAGACTCCATCAGATCATGGGCAGACAGGATGATCTGCAGTATATCCGCAGTGAACTCTATCTCACCATGGCGAAAAACTGTTATCTCTACAGTTGGTTCCCGGTGCTGATGACCGCTGCCAGCCCCATTTTTCATGAGAGCTTTATGGACAAGGGAATTCCGGTGGGGGGAGGCCGGTTTTTGGGCTATGCCTCCATGCGCAACAGCAAATACGGCTACTGGAACAAGGAACAGGTGATCCTGAACTATCAGAATCTGGATACCTATATCAACAGCATTGTGGACACGGTGCGTCGAGGGGAACTGTATTCCTCCAGCGAGTTCTATTCCCCGGTTCGGCTAAAACCCAAAGGGAAGTATCTGATGAAAAACCTGCGGGAAAACGGCGTAAACCACATAGAGCTTCGGATGTTTGACCTCAATCCGCTGGATAAGAACGGAATGAGCAAATCGGATATGGAATTGGTGGAGTATTTCCTGCTGTATTTGGCCACCAAGCCTGACTTTGATTTTACCGCCCAGTGGCAGAAAATCTCCTTTGAGAACCATATTGCCAGCGCAGCCTATGATCCCACCTCGGTGGAGATCGTGCTGCCGGAACGCACAGAGACTTTGCAACAGGCTGCCCTGCGGCTTATCGACGAAATGACGGCTTTTTATCAGGAACTGGATGTACCCCAGGCCCTGAAAGCCATGTCCATTGCCCGGCAGCGGGTGGAGAATCCCGAGCTCCTCTACAGCCACAGAATCTATCATGAAATCGAGAAAAAGGGCTATGTGGCCTTTGGTGTGGAGGCGGCCCAGCGGGCGCTGAACAAATCCAATGAGATGTACTATCTACTCAAGGGCTTTGAGGACATGGAGCTTTCCACCCAGGCCCTCATCAAGGCATGCCTGAAGCTGGGCGTCAAATATGAGGTGCTGGATCGGAAGGACAACTTTGTCAAACTGATGCGGGACGACCATGTGGAATATGTGAAGCAGGCCACCAAGACCAGCCGAGACAACTGTGTCAGTATTTTGCTGATGCGGAACAAGTATTTGACAAAACGACTTTTACAGGAAAATGGGATCTCCACCCCCCGTGGGGAGATCTATCAGGACAAAGAGACCGCCATGGAGGAATTTCAGATTCACAACCATGTGGCCTGCGTGGTTAAGCCCAACTTCAGCAACTATGGAAAAGGTATCACCGTCTTTACAGAGTATCCCACGGTGGATAATTTTGAAAAAGCGCTGGATATTGCTTTCTCCAACAGCTCTGAGGTCTTGGTGGAGGAATATATCCCTGGAGATGACTATCGGTTCCTGGTGATCGGAAATGTGGTCCAGGCGGTGAGCAAGCGGATGCCTGCCTATGTGGTCGGCGATGGAATTCGTCCCATTCGGGATCTGGTGATCGAAAAGTCTAGCGATCCCCGCCGGGGACCCAATCATGCCCGGCCTTTGAGCTTCATCGGCATGGGGGCGGAGGAAGCGCTGCATCTGCAGATTCATGGGCGCAGCTTTATGACGGTGCCCAAAAAAGGGGAGATTGTCACACTGCGGCAGAATTCCAATGTGTCCACGGGCGGTGACGCCATCGACTGTACCGACATTGTGCATCCTACATACCGGGCCATCGCCCTGAAAGCAGCCGCTGCGGTAGGGGCGGTGTTCTGTGGTGTGGATCTAATCACAGAGGACATCACCCGTCCGGCAGAGGAGAGCATTTATGCCGTTACAGAGCTGAATTTTAACCCATCGATCAAGATACACTGCTATCCGTCTGCCGGTCAGGCTAGACCCATTGGTGAAGCGGTGGTGCGGTTCCTGTTTGATATGGACCAGGACCAGGGAGGAGCAATATGACACTGGATGAAGCAATCATCGCAAGAAAAAGCATTCGCAGCTATGATATGGAGGAACTGGAGCCGGAGCTGATCGATGGACTGGTGGACTTTCTTTCGGACCTGACGGTGCCAGATGACTCTATCGACTGGAACTTCGACATTCTGCCGCTGGATGATATGTGCAAGGTGGTCAACGGAGTGCCCCGGCTTCAGGCGCCGCACTATCTGGTGATTCGGTCGGAGAAGATCAAGAACTGTCTGCAAAACGCTGGATATATCGGGGAAATGGCGGTACTCTGGCTGACGGCCCATGGCATCGCCACTTGTTGGCAGGGCTCCCTGGAGGCAGAGCATGATTTTGAAGATGTGCTGCCCTATATCACCTGTGTGGCCTTCGGCCGGTCCTCGGAACCCTTCCGCCAGTCGGTGGAGGAGATCACCAAGAAAAAGAAACTCAGCGCCGTGGCTTACGGCGATATGGGATTTCCCAGAAAGGAGATCATGGAGCTGACCTGGATGGCTCCCAGCTGCATGAATACGGAGCCGGTACGGTATCTGGTGGACACCCACCGCATTCATATCTACCGGAGGAATAACCGGATCTTGAAATTCAATCAGTTCAACTATTTTCAGTGTATCGATGTGGGTGTGGCCATGGCCCATATGGAGGTGGCCGCCAAAAAGTATGGGTATCGAGTGGTGTTTGAACGGCTTAGTCCGGAACCGGACTTCCGTAAGGAGATCTATCAATTCTCTGCCCATCTCATGAAGGAGGAAAATGCTTGAGTAAACCAATTATGGTTTCCTGTGACTCTGCTTGTGATTTGAGCGCGGAGATGCGGGAACGATATGACATTCAAATCACGTCTATGTATGTGCATCAAGGAGAAAAGACCTTCCGGGACGGTGTGGATATTACGCCGGAGGACATCTATCGGACCTATGAAGAGCAGGGAATTCTGCCCCAGACCTCGGCCATCTCCCCGGAGGAGTACAGCCAGTTTTTTTCGTCGTACACCCAGCAGGGATATGCGGTAATTCATATTGGCTTGTCCAGCGGGATTTCCAGCACCTGTCAGTATGCACAGATGGCTGCTGCAGAGATGGAAGATGTGTATGTGCTGGACTCTCAGGCCCTCAGCTGCAGCGGCGGCCTGCTGGCCATTGAAGCCTGCCGGATGCGGGAACAGGGGATGGAGGCAGCAGCTATCGCAGAGAAAATCCAGGCATTGATTCAGCGTACCAATACCTCCTTCGTTGTTGGCAGCCTGACCTATCTGGCCAAGGGCGGCAGATGCAGCTCTGTCACAGCTCTGGGAGCCAATCTTCTTGGAATCAAGCCGGCGGTGGAGATGGGCGACGGTGTGCTCTCGGTGGGGAAGAAATACCGGGGCAAGACAGCAGAGTGCTTTGAAAAGTTTTTAAAGGACAAGCTGGCCCTGGCAAAGGAGGAATCCGACGGCGGAATTGCCTGTGTGTATCACGCCGGCATTGACCAGTCTCTGTTTGAACATCTGACGGAGTTGGTGGAGCAGTCGGGGATTTTTCAGGAGGTTCTGACAGCTCGTGCGGGCAGTATCATTTCCTCCCACTGTGGACGGGAGACCATTGGATTTACCTATCAGAAGCCATAATACTGATTTTTTGGAGGAAACCTATGAAAGATCCCACGATTCTGCTCTACAATTTTTCGCGGGAAGAGGTGGGCAAGCTTCGGTTTGTACTGCGGATGTTTCCAGCGATTCGGGTACTTTCTGTGGAGCCGTCTGACCAGACGCTGCTGCTTGGTGAAGTCTTGGCAGGTAAAAAAGCTGCGCTGGGGATCCCGGGTCGGGAGTTTCAACGTCGTATGCTGGTGCTTGCCTATGCCCAGGGATCCATGGTCCATTTCTTGCTGGGGGCTTGCGGACAGATCACCCAGGAGAAGGTCCTTCGGGCCATGCTGACGGATACCAATGTGAACTGGTCCGGCCTGGAGCTCTATGAGAATCTGGTGGAAGAAGAGCGGGAATTGGCGGCGTATCAAATACAGCAGCAAAAGAAACAGAAATAGCATATGGATTCTGCATAGTAACTGCGGACTGGAGCCCCAACAGGGCATCCCAGTCCGCAGTTCTCTCGCTATTTTATTTTGTTAATTGGGAGGGTCAAACTTTCAGTTGTTCCGGAAGCTCTGGAGATGGGGTCACATACATGGTGTTATAGTGGTCATAGATGACCATTCCGGGTTTTGCGCCCACTGGTTTCTTCACGTTCTTTACGATGGTATAGTCCACCGGCACGTTTTGGCTTTCCCGGGCCTGAGAATAGTAAGCTGCGAGCTGGGCTGCTTCTGTTAGGGTAGCCTCTCCCGGCTCCTGGCCTTCACAGGAGATGATGACGTGGCTGCCATGGATTTTCTGCGTATGAAGCCACAAATCTGTTTTTCGAGAGGATTTCAGGGTCAGTAGGTCGTTCTGCGTATTGTTGCGTCCCACCCGGATTCGGAATCCTTCGGAGGAACAAAACTCCATAGGGGAAGACGGAGAAACTTTCATCCGTTTCTTGGTACCAGTGCTTTTTATATATCCACCGGAAGTCAATTCATTGCGAATTTCGTTGAGATCCCGCTCATTTTCCGCCCGGCTCAGCTCTTCCAGAATGCTTTCCAAATAGGTCAGCTCTGCCTGTCCTTTTTCGATCTGATCTGTAAGATAGTTTTCAGCGTTTTTGGCTTTGTTGTAGTCCTTGAAGTATTTGGCGGCATTTTGCTGGGGACTGAGCATGGGGCTCAGGGGAATCTCCAGAGGCTTGAGGTCCGGATCGTAGTAGTTTTCCGCCACCAGCAGAGTTTGTCCCCGCTGAATTCGATAGAGATTGGCGGTCACCAGTTCGCCACAGATACGAAGCCGGTCCCGATTCTGGGTCGCCGCCAGCTCCTTGCGCTGGTTGGCCAGCTTTCTGGCGGTGCGGTTTCGGAGGTTGGTAACGGTTTTGGTGATGGCAGAGGACTTGGATTTCATCCGAGCCGCAGCGTCTTTTTTGGCATAAAATTGATCTAGCAGCTGAGAAAAGCTTTCCTGGGGCCGGGATTCCACCGACGAACCATATTGGAGAATGGGAAGATAGGTAAAATCCCAGGGACTGCCGGAACGCAGCAGCAAATAGGGCGTGCCCTCGCCGCTGCCAATCTGGTCAAAGGATTTTTTCAGATATGCTGCGAAGGTATACCGGGTGGATCCTGGCAGCAGATTGAGATCCTCCAGTTCTGGATCAAATCGGCAAACCAATTCCCGGGCGATCAGCGGAGAAATTCCGGAAAAGTGATCCAAAAGGAATCCGTCGGGACGAGTCGGGGCATTGATGACCTCCAGCCAGCTTGAGATCTGTGTCAGAGAGGTTTCGAGAGGATTAGCTTTGGATTGGGCCGGCGGGAACCGGTAAAACAGGCCCGGCAGCACCTGCCGCTGCTGGCTCATTTCGTAGTCCACCCGGCGGACGCAGTCGATGATACGGTTATCGCCGCCGCATAAAATTAGATTGGAATTGCGGCCCATGATTTCAATAATCAGGTGGCGGGTGACTTCTTCACCAAACTCATCGGTGCAGAGGAAGGAAAAGTCCAGGACTCGTTCCATAGGAGGTTGGGAAATCTCCGTTAACCGTCCGCCGGCCAGATGTTTCCGAAGCAGCATACAGAACATGGGCGGTGTGGCTGGATTTTCGTATTGCGCTGTTGTGACGTGAGCCCGAGGATGGGACGGATTGGCCGACAGCAGCAGCCGGAAAGAGCCTCCCCGGCTGTGAAGGGAAATCACCACTTCATCACGGGAAGGCTGATGGATCTTGTCGATCTTTGCTCCGGAAAGGGTTTGCTGCAGCTCGGACGTAACGTGGGTGAGATAAACGGCGTCAAGTGGCATGGGTGTCCTCCATAATGATCTGAAATAGGCAGGAGATCCTGTCTTTACGGCCTAGAAGATACAGCGCGCCAAATAGCGCTTCCAGGCCGGTGGCTTTGGAATACTGGGCTCGAGTGGCGTTCTTGGGGATATGTTTTACCGCGGCGTTGCGGCCTCTGCGGAAAAAGCCCAGTTCCTCCTCCGTCAGCTGTGGCAGCAGCTTGTCCGCAGCCTGGGCCTGGGCTGGGGCGCAAACCAGCTGGGTCGTGTCGTGATGCAGATGTGCCCCGGTGCTCAGGCCGTCTCCTATGAGCATGGTGCGAACCAGAATCTCATAGACAGCGTCTCCAATATGCGCCAGTCCCAATGAGGAGATGGCATTTACCGCCGAAAGCTCTAGGGCAGGGGAGAACAAATCGCCGGTGGAAGTATGCTCCGTCATTTCTTGTTCCATCCCTGTTCCTCCTCAAAACGCTTGTTGAAATCCTTGATGTATTGATCGAAGGCAGTAAAGGAATCATTGAGGGCTTGAGATTTTTCAGGTCCCAGGGAATCCAGCAGCGAGGCGTAAAAGGCGTCGATCTGCTGGTGAAAAATCAGTGCACGGGATCTGCCGGTATCGGTCAAGTACAGCTTTTGATTTTTTCCGGTTCCCTCCTTACGGAGCAAACCGGATTTTTGGAGATTTCGTACGGAGACAGAGAGACTGGGCATACCGATGTTGCACAGCTGGGATAGCGCGGAGAGGGTAACGCCTTCGTTTTCCTTTAGAATCGTCAGAATGCGGGGCTGGCCCTGATATAGACCAGCTACCTTGCAGAAATTGCGTTCCAGTCTGGCAAAATCGTAGGTCACGGAAAAGACAAGACCGCCAAATTCATATCGAATAATTGACATATGGAAAATGCCTCCGTTTCTTGCAGGATACCCCCAGTATAGCACAAAGACCGCTGAAAGAAAAGGGAAAAACACAGGAGATTGGGCAGACGTATGGCATTTCATGGACCAAAAGAAATGTGAAGAAATGGTGAAGGAAAGTCGGCAGTTTGAATAAAAATATTGGCTGACCACGGTCAAAATCCTGAAATTTGTTTCTTCCGGAAAAAATTACTGACTTTTCTATAAAATTGTGCTATATTCATAATATATTTTTGGCCAATTTAACAGGAGGTATGGCTTGTGGAAGAAAAGTATGGGAAAAAAATAGGGGAAGCAAAGCCGCTTTTCATTGCAATTAGCGGCATGCTGATGGTTGCGGCTGTGTTTCTGATTGCCGGAGTTGCTGTTATGGGCTACAGTATCAGCAAGGGCGGCTTCAATTTTGTGTCCATCCCATTGCTGCTGGTGGGGCTCTTGCTGCTGGGCTACTGTATTAAGACCATGCAGGGCGGTGTGATCTGCTACGAAAACGGGGTCGTCATCAAGGAGACTTTCAAAACCACAGAAATTCAGCGGGACGACATTGCTGCTATTTACTGGGAGCATCCCGGTGCCAGTGTTAGCAATGAGAAAATGCGGACCAATGTAAATGTTGCAGATATTATCTTGGTAGGTGGCAGAAAGCATTTTAAAATTTCTGACGGATACTACAGTAATGTAGATGTGCTGGGCCACTACCAGCAGCAGTATAAGATTCCCCAGGAGATCAAGCGGTAAATTACCAAAACCTCTGAGGCCTCCTTTCGGATGCCTCAGAGGTTTTGCTTGCGATTTTGCAGCTTTTGTGGTATACTGTCACTGTTTTCAAATTGTATACGGATCGATAGGCGGGTATGGCGGAATTGGCAGACGCGCAGGATTTAGGTTCCTGTGCCGCAAGGCGTGTGGGTTCGACCCCCACTACCCGTACCAGGTCGGAGCAAGCGATATATCGCTTGCTCCATTTCTTTGTAGAAGAGGAGCACGTGGAGTCTGATACTATTTCATTGCCATGAAATAGAACGTTTCCGAGTCGGCTTGGCGGCAAGCGTTCTCACGTCTAACTTTTTATATGCATTCCTCCTGCAAATGTATTTTCATTATTTCAGTTGACGAAATTAGCCTCAAAGGGTATGATAAAACAAGCAGTCAACATGAAAGGATGAAGGTCATGTTTGAATTTATACGGGTGTCCTGCTGTGTGCCTGCCATTGCGGTGGCGGATGTGGCGGGGAATACGGAGAAGATCTGTGCCCAGCTTGCGCAAGCAGCGGAAGCTGGAAGCGCTTTGGCGGTATTTCCGGAGCTGTGCCTGACCGGGTATACCTGTCAGGATCTGTTTTTTCAGAAAAACCTGCAGGAGGATTGCCTGACAGGGCTGGAGCGAATTGCCGCTTTGACGGCGTCGCTGAACATCACAGCCGTGGTTGGGGTGCCTCTGAGGATCTGCGGTCAACTCTATAACTGTGGTGTGGTGTGTACCGGAGGCCGTGTAGCGGGGATCGTGCCAAAGACCTTTATGCCGAACTATGGGGAATACTATGAAAAGCGTTGGTTTTCCTCCTCGGAGGATTTGGATGCAGCGGGAATCCAAGAATTCTCTTACCGGGGAGAGAAAATTCCCACAGGCCGGGATTTGATCTTTTCACTGCCAGATGGAACCACCTTTGGAATCGAGCTATGTGAGGATCTGTGGACGCCGCTGCCACCCAGCACCTTTTTGGCGGTCAACGGTGCGGAGCTGATCCTCAATCTTTCTGCCAGTAACGAAGTCATTGCAAAGCGGAATTATCGGAAACAGCTGGTATCCCAGCAGTCTGCCCGGTGCCTTTGCGGTTATGTCTATTGTTCTGCCGGGAGCACGGAGTCCACGCAGGATCTGGTGTTTTCGGGCCATAGCATGATCGTGGAGAACGGTAGTATTCTGGCAGAAAATGAGCAGATCCTGGATTCGGACTATGTTTTGACCATGGATCTGGATCTGGGAAAAATCCGGGCGGATCGGATCAAAAACCGCAGTTTTGGCGATACGGCCAGACTGTATGGAAAATATGAACCGGCTGTCAGTGTGCCCCTTTCCATTGCGGAGGTTCCGGACTGCGACGGGACACGGTATCCCCTGCAAAAGCTTCCCTTTGTGCCTCAGAGCCGGCAGGATCGTCAGGAACGGTGCATGGGTATTTTTGAAATGCAAGTGGCGGGTCTGAAAAAACGGCTCAGCGTTACGGGCAGCAAGGCTGTGGTGGGTGTATCCGGCGGATTGGATTCCACTCTGGCGCTGCTGGTGTCAGCGGAAGCTATGCGGCAGTTGGGACGGCCCCAGTCAGATGTGGTGGGAATTACCTTGCCTTGCTTTGGCACCACGGACCGGACTTACAACAACTCCCTAGAATTGATGAAAAGCCTTGGCGTTACCTCTGTGACCATTCCAATTGCCGCAGCAGTGGAACAGCATTTTCGGGATATTGGCCATGACCGGGCTGTGACGGATTTGACCTTTGAAAATTCCCAGGCGCGGGAGCGGACCCAGGTGCTGATGGACTATGCAGGAAAGGTGGGGGGACTGGTGGTCGGCACCGGCGACCTCAGCGAACTGGCTCTGGGTTGGTGTACCTATAACGCGGACCACATGAGCATGTATGGCGTCAATGCCTCTATTCCCAAAACCCTGATTCGCTGGATGATCGATTCTCTTGTGGAGTACCAGGTTTTCCCGGCCAGCGTTGATGTACTGCGGGATGTGCTGGATACTCCCATCAGTCCGGAACTGCTTCCGCCGGACGAAAATGGGGAAATTGCTCAAGAGACAGAAAGCATTGTGGGGCCCTATGCCCTCCATGATTTTTTTCTCTACTATGTGCTGCGGTTCGGATTTACACCAGAAAAGATCTATCATCTGGCAAAGAGAGCCTTTCAGAATGACTTTGATCATGAGACCATCAAGAACTGGCTGAAGAACTTTTATCGCCGGTTTGTTCAGCAGCAGTTTAAACGGAGTTGCCTGCCGGACGGGGTCAAGGTAGGTTCGGTCTGTCTCAGCCCCAGAGGGGACTGGAGAATGCCTAGCGACGCCTCTGCGGCTGGGTGGCTTCGGCGGGTGGAACAACTGTAATGGAGGAATCAAGGATGCCTGAGATTGTCATTCGACCGGATATTTCCGCCCATATGCGGGAGCTTCGGCAGTGGCTGGAGGAGACCAAGAAGGAACCCCTGGAGGAAATGGCGGATTTCTTTCGCGTTCGTCTGGAACAGTATGAGGACCATATGGCGATTTGGCAAGAGGCTTATCGCCGGCTTCCTGAGCTGATCCCGGAAGCTACGCAAACACTGCTGGATCTTGGTTGTGGTACGGGGCTGGAGATCGATGAGCTGCTGAAGTGTTTTCCGAAACTGCAAATTACGGGGGTAGATCTTTCCAGGGACATGCTGGCCCAGCTGCAAAAAAAGCATCCCCAGGTGCGGTGCATCCAGGGAGACTATTTTCAAACGGAACTGGGAAACGAATGCTTTGACTGTGCGGTGAGCGTGGAAAGCCTCCACCATTTTACGCCGGAACGAAAGCTGGGACTCTATCAGCGGATATACCGTGCTCTGAAATTCGGGGGACAGTTTTGGGAGGTGGACTATCTGGCCTGCTGTCGGGAGGAAGAGGAACTACTGATGGAAACGTGCCGGGAAAAGCGGCGCAGCAGTGGGATTCCTGACAATGTGTTTGTTCACTTCGATACGCCCTTAACGGTGGAACATGAGACGGAGTTGCTGCTCCAGGCTGGATTTTCCAGCGTGGAACTTGTGGACTGTATTGAGGGGGCATGCTTCCTCTGCTGTAAGAAAGGAACGTAACATGAAACTGATGATTGCCTCAGACCTCCATGGTTCTGCCTTTTACACGGAAAAACTGTTGGAGGCCATGGAGCGGGAGCAGCCGCAAAAACTGCTGCTGTTGGGAGACATTCTATATCATGGCCCCAGAAATGATCTTCCCAAGGACTATGCCCCCAAGCGGGTGGCAGCCATGCTCAATGAGAAAAAGGAGCAGATCCTGTGTGTTCGCGGCAACTGTGACGCAGAGGTGGATCAAATGATGCTGGAGTTTCCCATTTTGGCAGAGTGGGCTTTGCTGTACTGGGAAGGTATGACTATCTATGGGGTTCATGGCCATAAGGACCAACAGATGCCACTTCCAAAGGACTGCCTGCTGCTTTGCGGCCATACCCATGTGCCGGCGATTCGCCGGGAGAACCAATATTGGTACGCAAATCCCGGTTCCATTTCCATTCCCAAGGAGGGAAGCGCCCATGGATATATGGTGTTGGAAGCGGGTACGCTGCGTCATCGTGCCTTGGAGGCCGGTCCAGTATTGCCCCTCTTCACATTTTAAAAATCATGTGATATAATGACGGTAATTTGAAGGAGGGCGACAATGTGGAAGAAGTTTTAAAGATCAAAAAGCTTTTGGAGCATGACCGACCGGAGAGCTGGGATACCCTTCCCGATATCGAGCTGTATATGGATCAGGTGGTGTCCTACCTGCCTCGTCAGAGTGTAGGCGGCAAGGTGCCTTCTATGACCTCCGCTATGATCAATAATTATGTCAAGGATGACCTGCTGCCCAGAGCCTGCGGCAAACGCTATCATAAGGAGCATTTGATCTACCTCACCGCCATTGGTCTGCTGAAAAATGTATTGACAGTCCGGGACATGAAGCTGCTGCTGAACTCCGAGGTACAAACGGGAGAAGAAGCGGCCTTTTATGAGAAATTTCTCCGGGGTATCGACCAGGCCTTTTCCTCGGTGGAAGCAGAAATCAGCCCTGAATTGACGGAAGAGGAGCTGCCTGTGATGGCGATGCGCTTGGCGCTCACCTCCTGTGCAGCAAAGACTGCCTGTGAGCAGCTTTTGGCTGTGATCCGTGCCCAAAACATGGAGGAGGACCCGAAGGCCAAAAAAGAGAAGGAAAAGGAAGCAGCCAAACGGGCTAAGGCGGAGCGCAAGGCGGCGGAGAAGCAGACGGAATCTGAGACGGTGGCTGAGCCCACGGCATAATGGTTTCATGGATGAAAAAGCACCCCTGACGCAGATATGATTTCTGCGTCAGGGGCGCTTTGTATTTCAGAGAGCTTGCGCAAACGGGAGTTACTTTACAAAGAGTTCTTGGCGTTTAGTGAAATAGATGTAGTCGCAGATCAGCAGGACCACCATGGTCACCGTATTGGAAACGATGGTCACGCTGACCAGATTGGTTGCAGTGACCACAGAGGCAGCCACCACATAGAACAGCAGCAGTACCAGATTGGCCGCCAGGAACACATAAAGCAGAGTGGGACCACGCTTCTTAAATCCGGCCAGCTGGAACCGGGTGAAAATGGCGAAAGCGGCCAACAGCAGATAAAGAATGCCCATAATAATATCCAAACTGTGGAGGCCGGGATATGCGAAATAGACGTCCTCCGCGTAGGTGCCATAGCTCAGGCCCAGCAGAGAGGAAAAGGCGTTGAATAAATTGAGAACCGCGTTGGCAAAGAGTTGAAAATAGATGGTGAATTTAAACCATTTCATGGGAAAAGCCGGTTGCTGCGGTTCTGGCCGGTATGCTGCATAGGGATTCTCGGTGGGCCGGGTGTAGACGGGAGGGGTATATGTGCCGGATTGGGATGTGCCTGTAGTGCCGCCTCCAGTGGTTTGGGTGGAAGTGCCACAGCGTGTGCAGAAGTTGGTTCCTTCTGGCAACTGCGCGCCACATTTTGAACAGAACATACGATCATCCTTCCTTTTTTTCTTATGAACACATTATAGAAAAGTCTACGAAAAATGTCAATTCTACAAAGCAAGAAAGATGCCGTCGGAGAACTTCCGACGGCATCTTGGCGTGATCTGGTCTGTAAGCCGGGTTCTGTATTTGACAGCCATCTATCTAGGCCCAACGTTGCCGCTGGGCTCCAGCCACCTGATCGGGAACAGCCGGGCAAGCCTTGTTCCCATTGCGGTGTTGCTCCGGATAGAGTTTACAGGGCTGCACGCTTTCACACGGCAGCCGGTGAGCTCTTACCTCGCCTTTCCACCCTTACCGCCGGAGCTGCCAATGCACTATCAGGCGAGCAGTAACGCTCAAAAGGTTGACATAGTGATGGCATGAACCGACGGCGGTATATCTCTGTTGCACTTTTCCTGTAGTCGCCTACGGCGGGCGTTACCCGTTATCCTTGCCCTGTGGAGCCCGGACTTTCCTCACTGGAGGCCTTTCGGCGCATCCAGCGCGGCTGTCTGGCCAGGTCACGTCCCTTATCATACTTCAATTTGAGGGACTTGTCAAACAAAAAGAAGGAGCAAGGCCTTTTGTGGATCATCCACGTTCCAGAATCTTTCCTCGCAGCGGCATAAAGCTGCGGAAAAATGGTTTGACGCCGCAAGCAAATCCCACTAGCTGATCCGTGGAATCGCTAAACATCAGCGTATAGCGAAAAACTTCCACACCTTCAGAGCCGGAAAAGGCGGTGAAAGACAGACTGAAGGGACTTTCCACAATATCGTCGATCTTCTGGCAGCCGTGCTCAGACCGGAGAATTCCTCTCAGACCATAGGGACCCTCTGAAACGGTGAGTTCAAAATCCTGCGTGGGAAGGGCAGGCACATCGGATCCGTCAGAAATCTCCGAGGGTGCGCTGGAAGATTCCGGACGGCAGTCGGGGTAGTATGCAATGCTGTCAGGGGTCATGGCAAAGCCGGGAAGACTTTGCCCAAAGATCATGGAAAAGCTTACATTTTTTACGATCATTCAAAACACTCCTTTTTTCAGTATGCAATGAGTATTATGTTAACTAAATGAAAACGTGACGACAAATGATAAATGCTTTTGCTTGATTGTAATAGAGATTACGCGCTACCGCAAGCAACAAAAACTGATTTGGCCCATCATTGTAAGAGGTTAGTTTATCATCCAAAGCTATTCTGTGGATTGCTGCAAGTCAGTTATGTATATTTGTTTTGATTTTTTATCATATAAAAGCGGCAACCGCAGACTGGTGCCATATACGTTGCACGAATACGGCGTATCTTGTCATTGCACGCCAGCTCACCATGATGGAACTGGACAATGTGATTAAGATCACACAGAATATGGGTATGGAGCATTGGAGCTGTAAGGCCAAAGGCTTTACAGCCCCAATTTTTTAACAGGTGATAGAGTACAATCAAATCTTTTCAATTCTCGTTCATTTTTTTCATATCGCGAAAAAGTTATAAAAACAGATAAAAATAGGGGAAACCACCCATTGTCATAGAATTGTGGGTTCTTGACCTTTGAAAGATAACTGAGTAACTTTTTTATAGACGCAGCAACATCTGCGGAAAACAAACAAAGGAGGAATTCCGCTTGAGCAAACAGTATACAGCACAGGAAATGGCCGACCGGTGTCTGATCATCCGAGAGGTACAGAACGTGGTGGGTAAAGTGGCGCACTGCGATATGCTCTCAGACTATGATCTGGTGTATCCTCA
>CASEPH010000168.1 GCA_949289625.1 uncultured Clostridia bacterium
ACTCCAGAGATGTTCCGTCCTTTGCCGGTTTAGACGGGAGCCCGTTGCAGAACGTTGGATTGGGATGGGCTGGTGATCCGCCGTGATACAGGTACTGCCTGAACTGCTCCACCCGCGGCACGAGGCGCTCTGACAGAGAGAACCAGCTGCTGTATTGCTGCGAGAATTTCAAAGCCCGATAGAGAAACCGCTGGTAATGTCCCCGGGCGGGCTGCCCGGACGGCGCGTGCTCCAGGTCGAGATCCAGCTCCACCTGGAACTTGCAGTAGACATGGATCAAAAGAGCCCAGCCCTCAAAGGCAGCGCTGTTGCTCTGCATATTTTTCTCCACCGCCTCGGCAGTCAGACAAAGTCTTACGCAGTCCCGCCAATTCCCCTGCTCCACACGAAGCTGCTCAGGATCAGGCAGTTTGGCCCGCGGAACCCTCTGGCGAAAAACCTTTATGATACGGTCCCTGATCTCATTCTGCTCCACGCGATTTCCTCCTTATAGCCACGGCATCAGAAATGTCGACTTCCGTACTTATATTTCAAGTTCCCATGATGGTCAAATATCATCAGAGTCCTTTTTTCTTGAAATACTCCATAACTTGTGCTGCAGCTGCACTTAAATAACGTTTTTTATGCTCACCTTATTCCGAAGTACCCAAGCGGCAACTGTGTGCCGCAGATCCCATCAGGCTCACCAGAAACACCAAACTGTGGACCGCTGCAGGGCATCTGCCAAAGCGCCAATGGCTTCTGCAGGTTCCAAAGGCTACAGAGTGTCTTTATCAAAACTTTGCTCCTGCCAGCTGACGAATCGTTTTTCCATGATTTTTGCCATAGCCTGATAATAGTCCTCGTCAAAGGGGACGAACAGATAGGCCCCGCCCTGGAACTCGTCGGAGTGATACCGTGCCGGGCCGAAGTATTGAAGGGCGTAGTCATTGACATCGTCGGGGAAACTGGGGCCGTTCACGCCGCAGTTCGGGCCATAGTAATATCGGGCAAATGCTTCCCCCTCCTCGTCAAACAAGGCGGAGAACAACTGCCCGCCCAGAGAATCCCGGAGGAAAGGACGCAGATCGGTTCCGGACGGATCCGCACGAAATTCCTCCACCGTGTCCCAGCACCGTTCCAGGAACTCCAAACTCATCAGATCCTGCTCCATACACCAGCGGAGATAAATTGCCATGTGGTTATAGGCGCTGATCTCGTCCACGGGCAGTCGTTTTTCCCGAATCCTCTCCAGATGCCGCCTCGCGTCATCCAAATCCCAGGTGCCGTCCGTCTCCGCTTCATTTTCTTCCCAATCCTCCGGCCCCACCACGTCCGGCCGCTCCGGGTCCACCACAAAGCCAACCGCCTCCAATCGTTCCAGCAGTTCCTCGGCGCTGCGGGCCAGCTTGTACTCCAGCTCGTCCCGGTAGAGGGGGATCACCTGATAGAAATGGATCTCCTCGCCGCCTGGCAGGGGGCAGATCTCGCCGCCTTCCTCCACGCCCTGGGGACTGGTCAGAATAGCGGCGCAGAGCTCCGTGTCCTCCGCAAACGGCGATTCTTTATCCATCGTGTGACCAAAGCCCAGCCAGGTATCACCGGAAATCGGCAGGCGGGCCAACACCTTCAAGAGGCCAATAGGCCAGTACCACCGCTCATCCTTCAGGGATTCCTCATCCAGTTTCCAGTCCGGCGGCAGCGCGATAGCCAGCTCCGCCCGCTCCAGCTTGTATTCCGCCAGTTCCTCCGGCACATTCATCCGGTGAGCGCCCATGCCGATCGTCACCAGTGTGCAATAGTCCCGCTCCTCAGAAGGTGAAACAACGCAGATGTCCACATGGATGTCGGGGGAAACCAGCTCATGGAACACATTCTCAAACTCACCAAAGGTGTTTTTGATATGCTGCTCTATCGCAGTCATCTCATCCTCCGTATAAACCTCCGGTTCCCTATTTCCCGTCGAGGACCAGATGGCATCCGCCTTTGTTAAGTCTGGGTTCAGAAAAAGCTGAAAATACTGGTCGTCTCCCGGCTGTTGGTAGACAAGACCAATACGTCGGGTCTGATCCACAAACACCGCTATCAGGATGCCCTCTGGTTCTCCTTCAGGGGTGTGGTTCAGCCATTCCCCGCTGTCCAGCCGTTCCTTGAGCTGCCGCAGCCAGTCAGTTCCCATCTTAGAGAGTCCGGCTTCGTTCATACGGAAAGAAAGCTCCACAAGATGTTCCTTCACCGGATATTGAAATTCACAGCAGGGGGAATTTTTCTCATAGCCATACCGCTCTGGGCAGAACAGCTCGTAAAATTCGGCAAGTCCAGCTTCGTCCACT
>CASEPH010000169.1 GCA_949289625.1 uncultured Clostridia bacterium
CGGCCGGGGTGGCCCCCAGCAAGGTGTTCCCTCACAACCTGCGGCACCTGTTCGCCCGGACCTTCTATAAGGTGTGCCGGGACGTGGTGAAGCTGGCCGACGTGCTGGGGCACAGCAGCGTGGAGACCACCCGCATCTACCTCATCTCCACCGGCGCGGAGCACGCGGGAATTTTAAGGAAAATGCGCCTCATCCAATAAAGACAAAATAAGTGTTTTGACGTACTTTTTTGCAAAAACGCCAAAACGTTACATAGAAGTAAGAGCATTGTAGCACGGGAATTCCAAATTTTCAAGGACTTCTTCCTGATTTTGGGTGCAAAAATTCAGCCGCATAGACCATCGCTGTTTATGTGGCCGGATTTTTGCACCCTATTTGCCTCTGTGCGGCCCTCGGCCGCCGCCGACTCCTCCATGTTCGGAAAAGTTCGCTGCCCCTCACGGCTCGAGCCGATCTCAAAACACTTATTTTGCCTACGAGGGACAGGGGGGAGGAGCTTGAACGGTCTCAAGGCGCGTGCTGCCGGGCAGGGGACGGCGGAGCTGAGGCTGACGGAGGAGTGCATCGCCTCCTTTTTGGAGGAGCTGGCCCGGAAGGGGCGCACCCCCGGCACGCTGGACACCTATCAGCGGAATATCTGCTCCCTGTACGACGCCCTGCCCGAGGACAAGACTCTGCTGCCCGGGACACTGGACCGGTGGCAGCAGGACATGCTGGCGGAGGGCTACTCCCCCCGGACGGTGAACACCCGCCTGTCGGCAGCCAATCACCTGGTGGCCTTTCTGGGGCGGCGGGACCTGCAGACCCGGGAAACCCTCCAGATCGGGGAGGGCGGCACGCCGGAGCTGACCCGGCGGGAGTACCTGCGGCTGCTGTCCACCGCCCGGATTCTGGGCAAGGAGCGGATCTATCTGCTGGTCAAGCTGTTCGGCAGCACCGAACTGGCGGTGGGGGACCTGGAGCAGCTGACGGTGGAGGCCTTACGCGGGGAGGAGGCGTGCCCGGTGCGCCTGCCGGATTTCCTGCGCCGGGAGCTGCTGGACTACGCCAGCCGCAGCGGCGTGGTCCGGGGTCCCCTGTTCCAGACCAGGAACGGCCGCCCCCTGGGCCGCACCGCCGTCACCGACAGCATGAAGCAGCTGTGCCGGGACGCCCGGGTGGCGGAGGAGAAAGCAAATCCCAGGTGCCTCAAGCACCTGTGGCAGACGACCCGGGACGGTTTCCGGGCCCAGCTGGACTGGATGGTGGAACAGGCCTGCGACGGCCTGCTGGAGGCTGAACAGCTGTCCATCGGCTGGGATTCCGGCAGGGGGGGGGAGGGGCCCCTGAGATGTGTGGTTATCCCAACCGGCGGAAGCCGGAAGCTGTAGCTCAAGGTTAAAGGAGGAACAAGCGAGATGAAAAAACGATTCTTGGCGGCGGTCATGTCTCTATGCATGATTGTCTCCATGCTGCCGGTGGCGGCCTTTGCGGAAAAGCCGGGCGGGACTCCGGAATCAGAGCCCACCTGTATCTGCGAGACCAAGTGCGCCGAAGGCAGCCCCAACGCGGAATGCTCTGTATGCGGCGCAAAAGGCGCGGACCTGACGCAGTGCATGAGCGTCGAGGAGATCACCGAGCCGGACTGTACCTGTGAGATCAAGTGCGCCGAAGGAAGCTTTGACGAGAACTGCCCCATATGCGGCGCAGAAGGAGCAGACCTGACGCAGTGCGCGGGTACTGAGGCAATTACCGAACCCGTATGCACCTGCAAGACCAAGTGCGCCGAAGGCAGCCCCAACGCGGAATGCCTTGTATGCGGCGGGGAAAGCGCGGATCTGACGCAGTGCGTGGGCGTCGAGGAGATCACCGAGCCGGACTGCACCTGTGAGATCAGATGCTCCGAGGGAAGCCTTAACGAGGATTGCCCCGTGTGCGGCGGGGAAGGCGCGAACCCGGCACAGTGCAAGGGTCAGCCCCAAGCGGAGCCAAATCTTCTGACGGAGGAAGAAGATTCGGCGACGGAGTATGCGATGTGTTCCTATGAGAGTGCGGATCGTACAGTCAAGAGCGAATGCAATGTCACCCTGTCCGAAGCGGTGGAAAAACTTAATGAACACGGCGGCGGCACCATTACGGTGACCAGCAGCGGAACGGTGGATTGTGATAATCTGGTTACGAGCAATATTACCATTCTTCCAGCAAAAGGTTCCGATTCAATTAAACTGACTTTGGCAGAGGTAGTGAACAAGCACACTTCTGCCATGTTCCGGGTGGAAAATGGTTGTACCTTAACATTTGGAGAAGCTGGATTGACAGAAGACAGTCTGATATTCAGCGGTGGAAATTTAAAGGATTCCTGCATTGTCTCTGTCACAGATGGTTATAGTACGGCTAGCCTTGTCATCTGTGACGGCGTGTTGATTACAGAGTGTCTCGGTTCTGCGATTGGAAAGCACTATGACGGATCTGGCGTATCTTCCCGTTCGCCGCATGTGGAAATGTATGGCGGAAAAGTCGCGTATAATGGTACTGCTGAAAACCGGAGCCACGATTCATGCATCAAAGCCCGCTCTTTTACAATGACCGGCGGGGAAATTTCCGATAATTACGGTGGAACAGCCGGTGCGGTAGAAATAAATGACGGCGTAAAAATCAATGATAAAGTCTATTGCGACATTTCTGGAGATGCGGTGATTCGAAACTGCCACGGAAGCACCGTCGGCGCCATATGGGGGGCAGGTTCCTACACAAAACTGAGTGGTAATGTTAAGATCCTGAACTGCATCGGGGGAGAAACCGGTGGAGTTTCGTGCGGATCCGAAGCAACATTTTCAGGTAATGTTTTGATTGAGGGGTGCAAGGGAGACGCTGTAGGCGGAATCTATGCCACTGATCCAATCACTTTGTCGGACCACGTTACCATCCGCGACTGCGAACTTATCCCGGTTGACCCGGATGACAGTGTTAGAGAGTACAAAGAGAACGCGGGAGGCATTTATGCTTGGGATACTTTGACCATCAAAGATCATGTAACCATTGAAAACTGTACGGGCAATCGCGGCGGGGCAATTTGTCTGAGGTATGTTTTCAGTGTTAATCCCCTTGGTTCCAGTATAGGCGGCAATACTGTTATTCGGAATAATTCTGCTCCTTATGGTGGGGCCATCTATGTGGAATCCAGAGAGCTTGAGATCGAGGACAATGCGCAAATTATCGATAATACCGCAAAGAATGCAGGCGGCGGCGTTTATATTGCGCCGCTGGAAAAGGATCGTTGGAGTTCGTATCTAGACTCTCTGCTAATCGTATCTGGTGGCGACATTCAAGGGAACCAAGCGCCCCTCGGTGGAGGTATTTACGTCAGCGGCACAGAGGAAGATGGCAAAAGAGGATACAAGCCAGGTAAACTTGCCCTGTCCGGCGGCAGCGTTACGAACAACACGGCCAAAGAGGCCGGGGGCGGTATCTATCAGTGCTATGACGCGACCGTGTTTGTATCCGGAAACCCTCAGGTGACTGGAAATACCTGCGATGGTACGGTCAACAATTTGCAGCTCGGCTGGAATGGCGTGGACAAGCCGGAAGATCCAGAAGTGACCTTGGAAGAGTTTTCAGCCGCATTCAAACAGGGAGAAGAAACATTTACAGCCATTATTATGGAAGTGGCGTTACCACCATATGTCCAAGAATTTGAGAGTTCCTTTGACTCTGCTGATCCAGAAGACCTTGCGGAAACTGCGTCGCTAATTGGCTTGACAGATTTCGTGAAAGACGATGGGGAAGGTAATCAAGTTTATGTTGGAACCAAAGACGCGTTTGTGGATGCCTGTATAAACTATCTCAGTTCATCTATCCTGAAGCCCCAGATCTTGGAGCTATACAACAGTTTGAATAATCTCGCCCAAGAGCAACAGAAAGAAGCTCTTGAATGGTATTACCATAGTCTTTTTAGTCCAGGGGCAGAACAGTATCAGATTGCTCATATTGCGATAACAGCTCCCCTTAATGGCGCTTCAATCGGGATCACTGCCGAAAATGACAGTGTTGGGCGCTTAGTAGCAGAAGGGGACATCTACGAAACCTTCAGCGGACTTCGTGACGATGAGTCTGAAAGTAAGAAGCCTTACCAGATCATAGATCAGGATGTCCCTGCATTTTCCAGCGATGATCCCCAGTACTACATCAGTTTTGCATCCGACAATGAAAATCAGCTGGTCTTAAACAAGAACTTCAAGCTGACCTATGAGGTCAATGGGGGAACGGCTATGGGCCCTGGGTATTATCCGTCCGGTGCCGTGGTTTCTCTCAAGGACGTTACCCCGGTATATGATGGTTACACATTCGTTGGCTGGTACTCAGACGAAACGCTCACTGTGCAGATCACTGAGGTCACAATGAATGCTGACCAAACCATTTATGCAAAGTGGGAAAAAATAACTGGAGATGGGAAACCTGGCGGAGACACCCCGAGCGGTGAACAAGATCCCCCTGACAGTGATGGTCAGGGTGGCGGTTCCGGCGGCGGCTCTGACAGAGGCGACAGCGACCCCACCGGCAACCTGTCCATCGAGCTTGACGTGAACGGCGGCGGCGACGAGTTCACCTTCACCGTCATCCTCACCGACAAGGACGGGGACGACCTGGAGAACAACTTCTACTACAACGGCGACTACACCGGCACCATCGGCAGCGGCGATGAAATTACCCTGACCGGCGGAGACAAGATCATCATCCGCAACCTGCCCGAGGGCACCCGGTATGAAGTCATCATCGAGACCGCCGACGGCTACACCTACGTCATCGACGGCGAGGAGGGCGTCATTCACACCGGCATGAACGAGGCGGAGTTCACCGCCACCCGCACCGTGCCCGTGGCCGACCCCAGCGTCACCGGCGTGTCCCGCTGGCTGAACACCACC
>CASEPH010000170.1 GCA_949289625.1 uncultured Clostridia bacterium
TCATTGTCCGGCTGCGTGCGGTGGTAGATATCCAGAATCACCCGTAGGGTCGTAGTCTTACCCACGCCAGGTCCGCCCGTTATGATGGACACCGGCTGCGTCAGACATAGTTCCACGGCTCTGCGCTGAGAATCGGCGAGCTGTTGATGCAGAGCGCGCTCACTCGCCTCAATTTCGTTGCGCAGTCCATGAATTGTGGGCGCTTCACCGTATAGCAGCATAGACACCAGACGCTTTGCTGTCTGAACCTCGCAGTGCCGTTCAAAGTACGGATAGACACGTCCGTTCTCATTGTAGATCCGCTTTTCCTGGTGGGCCGTCTGCAGCGCCGCAGCGACATCATTGAGAGAAACGACCTCCTGCTCACAGTCGCGGTTGAGCAGGTCATAGCATCGCTCTGAGAGGCTCTCAAGCGGAAGGAACAGGTGCCCGGCTCCCTTTGCTTCATCCAGCAAGAATTCAATGGCACCTGCAAAGCGCAGTGGATTCTTGAGACTGACTTTGGTCTTGCGTGCGATTTCATCGACTGTCAGGAATCCAAAACCACGTATTCTACACAGTTGAAACGGATCACGCCGAACAATGGCCAGGCTGTCATCGCCAAACACCTCTTGTATCTTGGCGATCTTCTTGACCGACACGCCGAATGGGGCAAGATACTCCGTCAGATCGCGGAGTTTTCTGGTTGCCCGGTAAGATACCAGGATCTTTTCCAGCTTGGCCTTGGCAATGCCCTTGACCTCGAGCAGTTTTTCCGGCTCACTGTCCAGCACTGCAATGGCATTCGTCCCGAAACGAGCCACGATTGCCTTTGCCGTTTCAGGCCCAATGCCTTTGATCAGTCCTGAACTCAAATAGGCGATGGCTCCGGCCGCCGTGTTGGGCAGCACCTCCCGGCATGAAGTAACATTAAGCTGCATGCCGTATTTTGAGTTCTGCCATGTGCCTTCCAATTCCACGTCCACACTGCTGGTATCCGTCAGTCCATATCCCACAGCAGTGATCAGCGCCCAGTCCGTTCCGTATCTGCTGTGTCTCCTCGCCTCGACAGGCACCTGCAGGTCCTGGGTGTGATACAGGAACACACAGAATCCATCTGGCCCCTTGTACCTTGCATGGCTGAATTTACATCGCATCCCGCACCCCTCCGGTTTCCGTCCGGTAGTAGATTGGAATTCCGAGTTGCTCAGCCATAGCAATTTCTCCCTGCATACCCGCCGACACTCTGGATCCATAGACCACAAGCCGTGTGCACAGCGCCAACAGTTTCTTGCCAAACTCAACTGCCAGAGCTCGTTCCTCCGGAACACCATCATCCAGTAGGTACGGCAGGAAGGCGTGAGGAGCAACAGCGCGATCCCCAAACTCCCGTTCTGCCAGTCCCATATAGTTCTTCGCCTTGGCCGCATTTGAGAGCATTTCCGCCCTTGTGGCCGCCGACAGTGGAGAGCATACATATGTCATAGAAATTCAGTCACCTCCAAATCTTCATTGATTCCAACTTCTTGATCCGTGTTGTCATGCATACCGGTCGCACTGCAGCCCCTTTACAGGCTGCTCTTTTTCACATCGAATGTGCGGTATTCGGTCACATCCGCAAAATCGCGGTAGATCTCCGGATACTGTGCACGCAGTTGGGACAGTTGAGTCTTGGAAATACCTTCCCGATACCCAGGGACATAGGAAACGGCATAGATTCCGTCATTGCCCTGACAGGAGGCCTTGCATGCGGTACCCATCAGCTCTACGATCGGGGCATACGCACTCTTGATTTTGCTGCCCAACTGCCGCGATTGCCGATCCAGTTCGATCTTCTCCTCTTTCCACGCGATGATCTGTTCCAGTCGGCTGGCAAAATGCTCTTCCAACTGGATACAGGGAGCATTCTTATCTGCCAGACCCGAAAAACTGCGGATGGTCTCAAGCACCAAATCGGGCTTTTCCGTCAGCGGAGGCTCTTTACGCAGGCAGACATAATTTTTCCAGAAGTCCTCCAGGAAGTAGATCGTGTTTTCCTCGTCATCAAGGTCCCGATCAATTCTCTGCCACACGAAATCATCTTCATGGTTGGAAAAGAGGCATGCAATGTATGCGACATCGATGTTCATAACGCTCATGTAGTGGCGCACCTGGAGCTCGTAATGGCGCGGCACACTTCCGTTGGCCCAGAGATACTGCATGTTGTAGTGGGCCGTCTTACACTCCAAAATGGCTTTCCTGCCATCCGGGAGGATAAGAAATCTGTCCACATCAGCCAGCAGGAACGGGAAAAGCGGATGCTGATACATCGTCTGATCCCGGTATACGGTGAACCCGGTCTTCTTGGAAAAGATCTGAGCAACCACATCCTCCAGCAGGTGGCCAATGGCAAATGTGATGGACTTGTCCGGCTGCTCGACAGTTGGTTCAACCCCAGTCTTGTCGAAGTACAGATCTCGTGCCGTTTTGTATGGAGAAAGATGAAGGGCGGCAGCGACATCGCTACCGCCAATCCCCTTCTTCCGCCAGGCAAGCCACTCTTCCTCCGTTAAGGTGGAGGTATCCACAAGAGCAATCGGCTTATAATTCAAATCCAGCGCCATAGTTACATCTCCTCGCTCATTTCAAATTCGGTGCCGCCACATTCGGAACACTCCAAATCGTCCAGGGTCTCAAAATCTGCCATGGACTCGATCTGGCCGCAGTTCTTGCAGCGAGCATTGTGTAGTGAATCTGCCTGGCATATGAGGACACCGATCCGGTTGCATTGGATCAGCTCCTGAAACCCTCCTGATGCAGCTTTTGTGCGGATTATGACATCAACCTGGTCTTCCACACAGGCATCTGCCAACCCGGCACACCGTCCGGGATACTTCATGGAATAGAGCCCCGCAAGGCAATAAGCCGCAGACCACGCAAACTCCGGATAGACTCGATACTCCCGCTCTTCGCCTTCCGGCACATCCAAAAAGACACTATCAAGCTCTTCCTGGATCTTATCGCGGCTCTCATAGAGCACGCTCCGAGCAAAGTACCTTACGCCCGGCACTGTCGGTGGTTCAGCATCATAGAGGAACCGGTTCAGAAATGCCTCAATGGAGGCTTTTGTCCCGGTCACATCTACGATTCCACTTGCCCAATCAGACATTTATTCACCCCCGTTCTTCTTCAAATACGCTTGAAATTCTTTGCTGTGGGCTTCATCGTGGCACTCCATTGCAATGAGATCCACCATGATGGAATCATCCACATAGCTGCCTTCAGGCAACGGGCATTCCGGGCCAAGCGCATACTCGATTGCCTCGTGCAATGACTTGGCTTCCACATCCATATGCCCGTACATCTGCCAAACCAAAGGGACACGATAGATTCCCATGGCGCTCACCACTTGAAGTCACCGGGCCGATCGTACTCATGCCAGTTGATGCGCAGAGCACGCGCGATGTTTTCTTCCAGCTGTGCAATGCGGTAGGCGCTGGCGCCTTCGCACTGCGCAAGGAAAATCACATCCGACATGGCCAGATAGAGCTGATAGGCATTACATCCAGAACTTACACCAGACTGGCCGGCGAAAAGGTCTGCCACCTCATAGCTCATTTTCTTGGTGATGCCGATACGCTTGAGAACCCCAAGCATTGTGGTATAGGGATAGCGGATCTCCACATTCAGCAGTTGTTGCTGCCGTTCGATCGACTCCTTGAAGCAGGCATAGAGCTGATCCATGCTGGACGCGAAGGCATCCAGGTCTGCACCGTTCTTATGGTCCAGTTTCAAAGGGTCCCCCAGCGGAATGATTCGATTGCTGCCGCCCAGAAGCAGGATGGGATACAGGTTGGCCGCACTCACGCCGACATCCGACGTAGTGAAGCGCAACCCTGGCCGGGCAGACATCGCCTCGGTCACACCCTTTTCCGCAACGGCCTGCCGGTAGGTCTCCATCAGCTCATTGGCCTGACCATCCAAACTCCAGATGGCTGTTACGATGGAATGGTCGAAATTGGCTGTCAGGAAGTGATTTCCCGCAAAGTCTCGATCCAGAATAGACCGGACACACTGGACCAGCGGAAGAATCTCCAGAATGGCGTAATCCTTCGGATCCCCGCCGTGTACTGCAGAAACCTTGTCATCCGCCACCTTGATGAGACTGTCCCCGGAGGTCACATCCATGCAGTAGTTCAGGATCTGTGTGAAGATCGACTTGGATACCTTGTTCAGGGCGTGCCCGGAAATGCGGGCCCGTTCCAAAATCGACTTGATCGCACAGGATCGCACAGGGTAAGTCTCGCCGTTGACCTTGAGTAGCAAGCTGGTGTTCTCCATCGTGTCGGCAATGATCTCCGCGCGGCCGTCATGGTCGTAGAGCTTCAGGTACAGTTCGCCCATCTGCGTGTTCTTCTCCAGGGACTCGAACACGAGGTTCCGGGACGGTGCCGTCATCCAGCGGCTGTTCTCTTTTCGTTCCTTCAGGAATTGAATGAAATCACCTGGGTCATCAAATGTGCATCGGAAGTTGTCTGCGTAAATTTTCTGGTCTGTCATTGGTCAATACCGCCTTTCAAATTATTCTCAAACCCGCTGTTCAAACGGAATTTGGGCAAAAAAATAGCACTTCAATTTGCGTCATCACAAACCAAAGCGCACTTTTGCGGCCCCCTACCTGTCCGGTTGGAGTGCCTTTCCATTTTTGCAAGCCATACATGACTCGCTGATCACTGCTTAATCAGATTCCCGTGGGAAAAGAGTTTCTAATAAGTATAAAAGAATCTTACCACGCGGTGAAGGTTTCAACAATCATACCAATTATTACTTCCCTCCAATCCCCCAATATGCAAATTTTCTTCTATGCTGGAGCAACTTCGACAAATTCCGAGTTACTTTTGACAAAGAATTATGATAAAGTGACTCTATATTTGTCAGATTTGCCCACCAACGGTTCCGGATGATTTGCCGCAATTTTCGCTGACTGATCCCCACGGTTAGAGCAGCTGGCAAGTGAACAGGCACCGTTATGCTTGATGATGTCAGTGGGAGCCTCTGACAAAGCGCGAGGAAATCAGGTGCCAATTTACGCAATATCTATCATTTCCGCCTTCCTTGGGACTACATTGGAAATGCCGTCTCAGTGGAAGGTTGAATATAAAATGTACCTGCCATGTATCTTTGAAAAGGAGGGCTTCATAGTGGACAAGTTCGCACAGTTTCTTCAAAATTTAGACATTCTACAGATTGTCACCGAGGAGGAGGTCAAGAGAACCGAAACATTGCTGCGGGTGTACGGCCCAATGCTGCGGTCCGCATCGCAAAGTTTGGTTGAGTTGAATGAGTTCTGTTACGAAGGGCGTCGGCAATCCATCTCTGATTTCATCAATCTGTCCATCGACTATGATCACGATACTGCTCGGCAGCGCATCGCTGAACGGCTGAACGGTATGGGACACGCTATGCAGCTGCTCTCAATTCTGGAATCTGCACTTCTCTTGGTTAAAGAGGACCATCGCCATGGGGAACTCTATTATAAAATTCTCTCCGTTCGGTATTTCAACACGTGTTTTAGATCAAATGAAGATGCCTTTCTCGCCCTTGGTATGGCCTCATCTACATACTACCGTCACTCCAAAAAGGCTGTGCGGATGTATGCCGCTTATCTGTGGTGCATCATCATTCCAGACCTGATTCTGAAGCAGATGCAGAATCAAAGCACATCTCCACTCGCCGAGTCATAAAGCAGCAGACAAAGTGGGAATCGAATGGGAGAATAAAGGGCAGTAAAATGGAGGTGAAATTGGCAGCTGCATGGCATTGATTGCAATATTTTAGCCAGATATAATTGACTATGCTGGAGAGCATTCGGGTTCTTGAAATCATTCAAGAGCCCATTTTTTCTGCCCTCACCAGCCAATACGGGAGCATGAGCCGAGTCGCTGCACAAAGCAGCAACTCGGCTTTTTTGCTGCCCAAATTGGGGAGCATGGCCAATGCGTACGACCTGTTGGGCCCGAGGGCCTCCTTCAAGTTGTTCAAATCCCAA
>CASEPH010000171.1 GCA_949289625.1 uncultured Clostridia bacterium
GATCATGAACATCAGCGACTACATCTATGTGCTCTGCCAGGGGAGTCTGCTGGCAGAGGGGACCCCTGCGGAAATCCAGAACAACCCCGACGTGATTGCGGCGTATCTGGGAGGTGATGAGTAATGGCGAAGCTGCTTGAGTTGATTGATTTCCACTACTACTATGGAAATATCCACTCGGTAAAGGGAATCAACCTGTCCGTGGACGAGGGGGAGATCGTCACCCTGATCGGCGCAAACGGCGCCGGCAAGACCACCACCATGCAGTCCATCTCCGGACTGACCGCCCGCCGCGGCGTGGTGGGCAAGATCCTCTTCCAGGGGAAGGAGATCCAGAAGTACAACGGCTATAAGGTGGCCAACCTCGGCATTGCTCAGTCGCTGGAGGGCCGCCACGTGTTCTCCCAGCTGACCGTGGAGGAGAACCTGATGATGGGTGCCTATCTGCGCAAGGACAGCAAGCACATCAAGGATGACCTGAAAAATGTGTACGACCGCTTCCCGCGTCTGCTGGAGCGGCGCACCCAGATGGCGGGTACCCTCTCCGGCGGCGAGCAGCAGATGCTGGCCATGGGCCGCGCGCTGATGAGCAGACCCAAGCTGCTGCTGCTGGATGAGCCCTCCCTTGGCTTGGCCCCGCTGATCACCCAGGAGATTTTCGTGGCAGTCCGGGATATCAACAAGGAGGGAACCACCATCCTTTTCGTGGAGCAGAACTCCAAAATTGCGCTGAACACGGCCTCCCGCGGCTACGTCATGCAGACTGGCGAGATCGTGATGTCCGACACCAGCGAAAACCTGTTGTCCAACGAGGAAGTGAAAAAAGCATATTTGGGCGGCTGACGCCAGCGGCCCACGGAGAGATATGAGGTATATCGTGGCGTATACCTCATATCTTTTTCCGGAAATCAACTGATGGATCCCCATTGAGAGAGGATCTGCGACAGGAAAGGAGAAGATGCCATATGTTTCGATACGGTGTGCAGTGCGCCCTGGAAAATCTGGGCGAACGGGTGCCGGCGGTATTCCGCGGATCCATTCAGCAGGTGCTGGAGTGGTCCCGTCAGGCCGGCTACGAGGCGGTTGAGCTGTATTTTCACAGCCCCAAGGAATACGATGTCAAGGAGTTCAAGCGGATTGCCGAGGACAACGGCTTGAAGTACTCCGGGATCTGCACTGGCCTGGAGAAGCTGATCAATCAACTGTGTCTCACCGACGCTGACGGCGCGGTCCGCGCCAAGGCTGTGGACCGCTTGAAAGAGCACCTGGACTTCGGTACGGAGATCGGCTGCCCGGTGGTGGTTGGCACCATGCGCGGAAACATCCCCAGCTGGAGTGAGCGGCAGGTCTACCTGGACCGCCTGGCAGAGGCTATGGTCCAGCTGGATGCCTACGCCGGCCAGGTGGGCGGGGAACTGCTGATTGAAAATATCCTGCAGTATGTCTCCAACTACCTCAACGGCGTGGACGAGGTGGGCAGCTTTATCCGCAAGCTGGGCCTGCCTCATGTGAAGCTCCACATTGATACACACTCCATGCATATGGAGGAGAAAAACCCCTATGACGTGGTGCGCAAGTATGGGGACATCCTGGGCTATGTGCATTTCTCCGACTCCAATCGTGGATATCCCGGCTCAGGAATGATCGACTTTAAGGCTTATGACCATGCGTTGATGGATGTGAATTATCAGGGGTATATTGTGGCGGAATATCAGCCCTATCCCACAGCGATGGAGAGTGCGGTGCGCGGTCTGGAGTACATGAGGCTGATGGAACGGGCTGCGGAAATCGAAAGACTGGCATTTAAAGAATAAATCAGGAGAGATATCAGCATTATGAGTGAGAACAAGTATTTGCAGTGGATGACCAGCAAGACCCAGTCTATTTATTGGCACGACTCCGCCATCCGTGCGGAGCAGCAGGAGGCCTTTGGGAACGGCGCCGTTGGCATGACCACCAACCCCTTTCTGATTAACGCAACCCTCACCAGCGATACGGGCTTCTGGAAAGAGCGTCTGGCCCAGCTGCCTCGGGGATTGAGCGGTGATGAAAAGGTCCAGGCCCTGATCCGGTGCGTCACCGGGTACTA
>CASEPH010000172.1 GCA_949289625.1 uncultured Clostridia bacterium
TCGGTGCCGGGAGTAACGGTACCGCCGGTCTTCTGCCACACCAGAGCGAAGGGGGAGAAACTGCCGTTCTTGGCGTTGCCCTTCAGGGTGAACTTGACGCCGTCTGCAGTGGCAGTGGCCGTAATGACTTCCACCCCGGCTCTGTTGATCTGATTAACGACGCCGTTAGTGCTATCCGCATAATCCTCCCGGTGCAGGCCCGTGAAATGCACCACCTGGAAGGTGTAATCGGAATAGTTGCTTTGCACCGCCGCGGGATAAGGCCAGAAAATCGTAATATCCTTGTCCGTGCTGACCCAGGCGTTACCGTCGTTGGCGTTGACCAGATCCATGTACCTGAACTCATACTGCCCGCTGGTGAAGGTCACTCCGGACTGGGCAGCATTTGCACGGTTGATCAGCAGCTGAACTGCATCCTCGTTCTCTCCTACCGCCTCATTCAACGCCAATATGTCATCAAACAGCAGAGAAATCTGCGCGCCGGATCCGTTAGTATCGTCGGTGCCCACAATGCCCAGTTGTTTATTCTGGCCATTGGTATAGAAGTTTGCACCATCTTCGATCACAGCCACAGCCATGCCGTTCTGGGTATTGACCTGGCCCTCGCTGGTAACCACCGGGGTAGTGATGGTTACAGGATTTTTCTCGTCCAGCACTTTCTCCGGCTCCGACACATAGCGTACCGTCAGTTCGCCCTCGTCAGCAATTACAACCTTATAGTTTGTTTCACCTGCGCTTGCGGTAATGTTGTCAGCATCAGCCACGTCGATATCATATGTACCTGCCTGAACATTGCTGTCGGCGGCACCCTGCACCTCTGTTTCCTGCAGCGTGAAGGTGTTGCTCAGGGCAGGGATGACATAATAGCTGCCAGCCTGGATGGCTTTTCCGCTCTGGTCACCCGCAGAGAACGTCAGATCTTCCACATCAACGCCGACGGGGGCTGTGATCTCATACCGAACAGCAGGGAAACTGTCGTCGTTCATGGAGTCTCCGCCCGTGTAGCTTGTGATGTCCACTGGTGTGAGGGTAATTTCATTTGAATAAAATTTCCAGGTGCCAACCAGTTTCACATTTTCCGTTGCGATCGTTGTACCGCCGGTCCAACCTTCAAATTCCCAGTAGCCGCCGGACACATTCACGCAGGTGGATGACAGTTTGGGATTTGTGGTTGCGTCTCCATGCAAAACAGAGCCCGCCACTGGCAGAAGATCCATAACATCGCTTGGCAGCTTCATGTCAGATGTGCCGCTCTGGAAGGTATAGGTCACGGTATAGGATGTCCGAACAGCTTTATACAGGCATGCCCAATTTCCTTTAATTTCACCTTCGGCCATTTTTGTATCAACGGTATAAGTCGCACTTCCGTCATTGCTCAAGCTCAGTATTGACCCATCAAAGCTGGCGGTGGCTGTCTTCAATTTATTTTCACCTGCCGCAAACGGCGTAAGATCTGCATCTGTGTTGCCGGATTGTGCAAGATAGGTATCCTTCTTCCCGGAGGCATTTACCAAGATTAACTTGGCCATTGATGAAATTGCCTTATTCCCCGATGTATTGGTATGCGCCCACAAGAAAATG
>CASEPH010000173.1 GCA_949289625.1 uncultured Clostridia bacterium
TACACCAAAAAACAAAAACAAGGGTATCAAAAGTGTCCCCATTAGTTCCGGGTTCCGGTGGGGCAAGAAGTATCCTGATTAGTCCTTTTCCCCCTTGGATTTCTCACGGCTCTTGTAGACATTATACTGATTCTTGCACCGTGGACTGCAAAAAGCGGCGTTGAAACGGCTGCCCAAAAACACCTTATGGCAATGCTTGCACAGGCGCAGGGGCTGCTCATCGTCCACCAGCATGAAGCTGAACATCATCTGGATACCCAGCAGCAGGGAATGGAAATCCCAGTAAATGGTAGGCTTATCCAGCAGCTCGATGTGGTAGCTGGGAGCGATCCCGCCAAATGCGGCCATAGCCTTACGATGCAATCCCCGTTCGTCCTCGCCCATGAAGTCATAGTCATTGTAGTAGAAAAAGGCGGTGGTCAAGGTAAAGGCCCAGTCTTTGAACTGCTGGGCAACCCAGTCGTAAGGTTCCGCATATTCCCGCTGGAAGCTCATGGTCTTGGCCATCGGTTCGTCCATGAACGTCATGGTCAGGGCAATCATGGCCCGATCTCCAGATACATTCCATATGGATTCGATCCCCTTTTTCACCAGGTCTAACTTGTCAAAGGGGTAAAACAGGGACAGATATTCATCTGTTCCCATGGATTCCTCTTTGATAAAGTGGTTTTTGGGCAGGTAAACCGCCTCGTACTCCATAAAGGTTGGTGTGGTGGGCAAGGCGGTCATCAGACCCAGCAGGCCGTACCGGGTGACAAACTCCATCACGGCCTTTTCCACTTCTGCCTCCGCTTTACGCCCCATCAGCAGCATCCCCACATTCAGTGCATCCAACACAATGTTCGGGACCTCTTTCAGCGGATTGTAGACATCCGGCTTTGCGTTTTTGCCGGGGGTGATGTACCGCTTGCCATCTTCCGCTGTTTTCAGCTCATCAAGATCGTAGCGCACCCACTGAGAACGGGATTGTTCAAATAGATTCTTCATTATGCGTGCCCTTTCTGTTTCATCGCCCCTGCCATCGGGGGCGTTTTTTCTTTTTTCTGCGCTTGGTCTTGTTTTCCCGCCGGATCACGGCGTCCTTGCCCTGTTTCTTTGCGATTTTCGAGTATTCCTCCAGAAACCGACGCTCCCGCAAGGTCAGGCCGTTTTCCTGCTTGCTGCACAGATGGTCATACATCTGGCGCTGCAATTTTTTACGGATGGTTTTCCGCAGCTTGCGGATATTGCGGTCAGACTGCCCACGAATGGCAGCAAGCCGGGTGGTGCTGTAGAGCCGCAAAGAGAGAAAATACAGGACTTCCTTGTGTTCCTCACTGAGATTTTCGATCATGCCGGAGATAAATGGGTCGGCGCTCAGCTGGTGCATCTCATAGGGGCAGTCAAACAGGACATCCAGAAAATCCCCGGCCATCAGCTGCCGGTATGCAGGGTTGTTCATCCATCTGGGGATGAGCTTTGGCTCCGGCACCACCTGGTATTCCAGCGGCACATCTCCACGGAGATTTTCGTGGTCCCGCTCCCGGCGTTCCCTGTTCCGGTCCAGCTTGTTCCATTCCTCCACCACCGTCCGGAAATCCTTCTCCGTGCGGGCTGCTTCCTCCAGCCGACGTAAAGATTCTGCCCGGATCTCCCGCTTTAGCCGCTTATCGCTGACCGGGGCCGCTTCTTCCTCCTCGGTCTCCAGCTCGGCATCATAATTAACGGGATGCTCGTCCTGCTCCAGCTCGCTTTCCAGCTCTGCCAGGCGTTCTTCCGCAAGGGCCTGTTCCAGCGTTTCCTCCGTCAATCCGGCGGCTGCGTCCTCATTCCATTCGGTGAAGCCATCTTCGGTATCCAGAAGCTCATCAGCTGTGAGATACGCCATGACTCCACCCCCTTCAAAAATTTTTTATGATTTTTCAAAAAATGGTTCCGTTTTACACCCGGGATTTCTCCTATTAGTGAAAGGATAATCTGAAAGCGGATTACTTTTTTCGGAACTACACCAATATTATACAACAGCTGCGCCGGAAGCGCAAGAAAGAGAGGTTCTATGAAAAAAACGGCATCCAATCATTTTTCAGCGGGGAGGGAGCGAAAATGACGCTGTTTGAGCTGGTGAAGCAAACGATTCAAGTGCGGGATGCAGCGGAACATTACGGCTTGCAGGTCAATCACAGTGGGATGTGCCGCTGTCCATTCCACGAGGACCGGCATCCCAGCATGAAGCTGAACGAGAGGTACTTTTACTGCTTCGGCTGCGGGGCCACCGGCGATGTGATCGACCTTGTGGCAAGGCTATTTGGCTTGAGCAGCTTCGAGGCGGCACAAAAACTGGCCCAGAACTTCGGGATTGACCCGGATAAGCCTCCGGCGGCCATCGCTCTGCCCAAGCCGAAACGCCCCCTGCTGACGGCATACCGACAGGAGGAAATGCGCTGCCTTCGAGTGCTGTGCGATTATCTGCATCTTTTAGAACGCTGGAAGGTACAGTATGCGCCCAAGGTGCCGGAAGATGCTTTGGATGACCGGTTTGTGGAAGCCTGCCAGATGCTGGACTATGTGGAGTATCTGGCGGATTTGCTCATTGCCGCCGAACTGGAACAACGGATAAGAATCGTAGAAATGTTGAACAAAGAGGACCTGATTGCCAGCTTGGAGGAGCGGCTGGAACGACAAAAGAAGGAGGAAACGCCCTATGAAGAAAAACAATCCGCCTGACGGAGTGCCCGTCTGGTTTGATGGAAAAAACATCAACGAAGCCCTGTTTTGTGAGGAGTTCT
>CASEPH010000174.1 GCA_949289625.1 uncultured Clostridia bacterium
CGCAGTTGGTCAGGCAGCGGTATGTCGAAACACAGCCGTGAGCGGCATTGCGCAAGAAGTATTGATTCTGACAAAGGAGTTCAAAAAAATGCATTTTACTGTATTGACGTCCATAGCATTGGCAGAGAGCGCTGGAGAAGCAAGTAAACTTCCTACATCTTTACCGCTAACTGACCTCGTTTCAGCGATTCGGCGTGCCAGATTTGGGGATAATGCGATACTGGACACCCTGGACAGTACCATTGTCAAGGAGCAGGTACAGTTTGAGAGAATCGTAGAAGGCATAGTGCTGGATCGGATGTATCCCTATTGGAAGAACATTGAAGATACAGCCTACATGGAATTTGTTGACTGCACGGAGAAGTGTAAAGAGGAGTATGAGAACTATGGCGTGGTTATGGTTCGGTTACTGAATGGCCAGTGGGTGCCCGAATATGACTTCAGATTTTCCGATTCTTATGAAGTTTATGGTGGGAAAGTTTATCAGCGAGCTTTTGGCCCATTGCGCCATCGCAAGCGAACAAGGAAGGCAAAGCGGATGAGAGCGGAAAACATCCCGTTTCGGAAGCAGTATTCTGATTACAGGGAATATGCTGAAAAATATTGCTGCTTTGTGAAGGAAGATGGCTCCGATGCCTATGGCTTCTATATTAACTCCAATGCCGAATTTGACTGGTTTCAGATTGGTGGTCGCTGGCCGAACAGATTCCTTGTCAAGGCAGACTGCCGTGACGTTTTTTCCGGCGATTTGAGCTATTTTCTAAAAAATGAACCGGCCGAGGCGGCACCAGATGGATACTGTTGGGTCACAGGAGCTCGAAAAAGGGATATCGCATGGGATGTTATGAAGGAACTGTTCATTCAGAGAGAGCATGAAACTTTTCTGAAATGTGAGAAGTGGTACCAGTCTGGTGAGCTCCCCGCAGATCGACATGATTTGTCGATTACGGAAAAAGGCATTACCTCCTGTGGGACATTGATCTACAACAAGGGCCAATCACTGGAAGACCATTTGCGATGCAAGGCCCTATCTGAGGAGTATCAATATCCATTATGCACATATGCCGTTCTGCGTGATGACAGATGGAGCGACCTCTATGAGATGGAATGTGGTGGTGAGGACAATAGGAATGAAAATAATCAAACATGGGATCAAGTGGTGGAAAAATATATCGCATCGCTGCCTGAAGATGCCATGCTGATTTCCTTGGACTGCCATATTTGAGATGCCATAAAAACTGGGGGCTGGGAGCGCAAGATGCGTCCCAGCCCTTATTCTTTCAATTTGGTGCTTATGAAACACAACAAGGGTTTCACCGAGCTGATTTTGAAAATAGCTGAAGTTACACGTGGGCGAATTAGCAGGAGGGAGGTGTTCCGTGATTTCGTCGCATACTGTGCACTTCGAATCAGCATCTGACCGACCCTGTCCATACGTAGCGGATTGAACATTTGGACAAACTGATCGAGCGATATGTCACTTCAGAGAGGGAAGCATTCGAGCAAGCGTTTCATCACTTTATCCGCGCAGTCTTGCGGAATATTGAGTGCTGCACCTTTGAAGATCTACTGAGTGCGCCATTTTTTGAATGCAGTGCGGCGAATCGCTCGCTCAAGCAAGATTTCACGCCGCCCGATATTGCAAAGTTGTTGGCCCTGCTGATCTATGGAGATCCGCCTGCGCTTCCGCAGGAAGGCTATTATACGCTGAATGATCCGACTTGTGGTAGTGGGAGCCTGCTGCTTGCTTCAGTGGATTGTTTGGCCAGAAGAGGGGTCAATCCGAGCGAACAACTTGTCATCCAGGCTTCCGATTTGGACATCACCTGCGTGCAGATGACCTACATCCAACTTTCGCTTTATGGGGTTCCTGCGGTCGTAATTCGTGGCGATGTGCTGACGCTCAAGGAATATGACCGCTGGTACACACCGGCCTACCTCCTTGGGAAATGGATCTGGCGAGCACCGCAGCCCTTTGGCGCCAGAAAGAATGAAAGCGATGAACGCCTCAAAATGTTGGAGGAACCAATGTATGCTGCATTCCGGTTGGCAGAGCAATTTATGAGGGGAGGAGAAGAACGCTGATGAAACAGCGTGATTTCGTGAGCGTCCAATATCATAAAAAAGAGTACCCGACAGGAACACGTGTACTGTTGGTTCACATGAACGAGGATCCGCGGCCGGTTCCGGACAACACCAAGGGAACTGTGAGATGGGTGGATGATATCGGCCAAATCCATTGTATCTTCGATAATGGAACCAGCCACACTCTGATCCCCGGCGTGGACGTTTTCCGTAAGCTAAAAGAGGGGAGGGGAGAGTGACATGAAAAACCCGGTGTTAATCCGTGAAGTACGCGGCGTGATGACGAGATTTGAGCCTCTTACGGAGGACATCGTTGCCTCATGCGCACAAGATGGCCTGACCTACGAGGAGCTATCCGCTGTGCTTTGCTCCTATGGCCTGCATATTGAGAAGGTCGTACATGATCCCACGAGAAAGTATTTTAACACCTTCTATGCCGACTATGAGCTGGGCCTATATACGGAAATCATTCTTCAAAGGGACTACATACACGGATCCGGTAAAGCACAGTTCCGCAAACTTGCCCGTCAAGGAGGGGTTTGTCGATCGTTGGCTGAACAGGATTGGAGCAGGTTCTACCGAAAGAATGTTCCGCTGGCCATGCTGATCTATGACTTCCAACTGCGGTATAAGTCCATCCCTCCAGAAACTGTTTTTTCAGTCTGGCACAGTATCTATAAGCGGATTGACTATGCAAATGGAATGTGGTCTCTGCCAGTACTGCGAGATGTGTTCCGGTATGCGCCGGCGCCGCGCCTTCCTGCGCTGGAGCCAGACGGCCTTGTAACGATCTACCGTGGCATGGGGGAGCTGTCTCTGCCACCGGAGCAGGCCATCTCCTGGACCACTCATCCTGGCAACGCGCTGTGGTTTGCTGTCCACTCCGGACGGGGCACCAAAATTGCCGTGGCCCGGGTGAGGCCGGAGCAGATCGTAGCGCACTACCCCTCCTATGCGGATGAGAATGAAGTGATTGTTTGGCCAGGATCCATAACAGAGTGTCGTTATGAGGATATGATCCCGGCAGTAGAAGAAACGGTGCCAAGGCTGATGGCGCCGGCGCTGCAGTCCTATCTGGAATATGGAAGGCAGGCGCGCTCCCTTGGTTACGAACAGGAGTCGCTGTTTGAAGTTCATGGGCTGCTGCATATCTTGAGAGTTCTCTTCCTATCTCTCATCTATATCTACAATTCCGGTGACACACTGACTGAGTCGGACCGTCAGATCCTGATTTACTTCAGCTTGCTTCATGATTTGGGCCGGGTGAGTGAGGATATGGACGATGTCCATGGAGAGCGGTCCGTTGAACAGATCCGCAAGCGCGGTATCCGGCTGCGCGGGATTCGGCTGAGTCGGAAGGAGTATCGGATTGCCGAGCTAATCATTGCCCAGCACTGCCGTGATGACGACGCAGGCATTGCGGCAATCATGGCTGAGCCAGGACTGTCCAGGAAAGAAAAGGAGCACACCATCCATCTCTATTGCATCTGTAAGGACATGGATGGTCTGGACCGGGTGCGGTTCAATGGGCTCGACTATCGCTTTCTGCGCACACAATATGCGCGGCGGCTCCCTTTGGTAGCCGGCTGCCTTCTGGAGGAAGATCTCCTGACGCCGCTGGATATAGACAATTCAGGGGTATGAAAAAACGGGGTAGAGATCATTATGATCTCTACCCCGTTTTAGTCCGGATAGTCTGCATTCTGCAAATGTCAACCTCAAAGAGAGAGCTGTTGACAAAATAATGGAGTTGCACTATTATTAAAAATTATATGTGTACCTGCTTGTTTGGCGGGTGCATTGCCCTTCTTTTCGGCCATTGTGATTAAAACATTTGTGAGGAGAAATACGAATGCATTTTTTGGAAGTGAATGTTCAAGAATTCAGTTGTCTCCATTTCGCATTGCCGGTCCATTTCATAGGCTTAGACGGTGATCAGATCCTTCAGATAGTTGTTGAGTATGGAGACCCTGTGAACGGGAAATTGGAATTTAATGTCTGGTGTAGTTTTCTAGGAAGTGGTATTAGGGCCTTTTTGATGTCGGCGAATGTTGCTGAGACGAACTCGCAAATTGACACAATCATGGAGTATCTGCAAAATTCTTATGAGTTCGCTGAGATGGCACAAAAGTTTGTAGCACATTTTTCAAAATAATTGGCGAAGCCTGCTGCACAAAAGTGCAGCAGGCTTTCAATTTGCTGGAATCGATAAGTTTTGCCAAGATTTCTCTATAGGCTGTATCGATTTCACGTAAAAGCTCTGCTCGATTGATCCGGCCAGCCAGGGATCTGGCTCCGTTGTGGTTTGTGATTTAAGTCGGGTCGCCGGAAATTATACATTGTACCATATGCTGACAAGAAGGGAAGGGGCACATACGAAATTGAGTGTCTTTTGCAGCTGTTTCTGGGCGGTTCTATTCTTTGACCTCGTCCGCAATGTTCTGAACGTGGATCAGCCCTTTTTTTTCACGCCGGAGTGCGTACTCCACTAATTCTCTGGAATTACTGGCAGCATGACAGGTATAGGCGATTAAGTATCCGCTGTGCTCCACCATGTAGCGGTTTGCCCGCACAATGGCATATCTTTTGGGTACATGCTCCATGCCCGGAGGATAGAAAGTGCTGTCGTATCCTTTCGGAACAGAAATGGGGCAATCGAAAGGGTGGTAGGGAAGCAACATGGTCAGCGTTACCTCCGGGTAGCGCTGTTTTGCTTCTTTTACCACTCTGGCAGCAAGACTATCGAACCTTCCGTAATGACCTACCACAAAATCAGTTACGCCACAGTCGTTGATCAACCGCTCCACTGCCTGCATTAGGGCGGGAAGAACGCACTCTCCGGCATCACGGTGACCAATGAAAAAGCAAGTTGTTCCATATTCCATGTCTATCCATCCAAATTCAATAGGCGTTTCTAATATAATATCTATTTAATTCATATATGGCAAGAATAATGAATGAATGATTTGGACATAATAGCTGCCTCCATATAGTAGAATCATACCAAAAGAGATGGAGGCAGACATGGAACAATCTGATTTTATAAGGCGACTTGTAGAACTCCGCATGAGCAAAGGAGTTTCTGCACGCGATATGAGCCTATCCATCGGTCAAAGCTCCAGTTACATTAACAATATCGAAAACGGAGTCAGTTTTCCATCCATGACTGCCTTCTTCTATATTTGCGATTACCTGGGTATCACTCCAAAGGATTTCTTTGACACAGAGGATTCCAATCCGGTGAAGTCGCAAGAGCTGCTGGAAGCTGTAAAGGGCCTCAACAACGAGCAGATGGATAGTCTGATTTCTATTGCAAAAAATCTCAAGCGGTAATTGAGAAAAGAAAAGCCCTGCGCCTGCTCAAGAATGAGCGGCGCAGGGCTATTAGCTTTTAGAGTGAGGCCATCTTAGATACTCTTCAATGTGTTTGGCCTTCCTTCTCTTGTTTGGAAAGTAACTGTCGCATGATTTTTCGCATTTCAGTAAGTTGGAAGTCAATGATGACGCCCCAAGAGGCAGCTTTGCTGTCCCAATCAGTATAAACATAGCAGGAGTAGCAGCCATCCCCAAAACCGGAGCTGGCAACTACGCCATAGGGAATGAGGCCAGCATGGTGCTCGCCATCCAAGGTCTGGTAGCAACAGTAGGTAAACCACCGGCTTCCAAAATCAGTGAGCTCCTGGTCTTCGATTACCTCCTCATCATGGAAGTGGTTATAATCGAAGATGCCGGCCTGACCGCTGTCTACACCGACATCGAACGAGGCAGGGCAGGCCTTCAACTTCTGAATTGGCGGGCTGTCCTGATGAAACGCTGCCAGAAAAGCAATCCGCTCACCAAACTCTCCTGTGTCAGCTATACCGATAGTGGCAGTCCATAGACCGGGTTTAACATTGGGAACCGTTCCCATGCACCAGGTCCCGAGATCATAGCAGGGATCTGAGATGACCAGTTTATCAGAGGTCACTTCGAATGTCCCCAAGGTGATAATCTTAATCTTTTTTTGTTTCATTGTACTTCGATGTCCTCCATAGTTTTGACATAGCTGTCGTAGTAGACGGTGTCCTCCTCCGTGGAACAATAGACGCCGATATACAGTTGGTGGCCAGGGCTCTTTTCCGGGTTGTGCTCCACAAAGCAAATGCGCTCCGACAGCCCATCGCCCTTGATCAGGTCGATATTGATACTGGGGTAGTCCGTTTTCCGGTAGACATTGACTTGAAGTGTGGCGCCGCCCGGCGTGACTAGGTTGGCCACTGGACCGTCTACCTCCGCCGATCTGAATTCAACCTGAGTGAAGCCAAAAACCGCACAGAGATAAAACTGACCATCCAGCTTCACCACATCTCCGACCGACATACTGCGGCTGGTCTTTGGGTTTGGCCGGTCATCGCGGTTATATAGGGCGAAGAAATATTCCAGAATGCTGGTCCTGCGGGCCGCTGGATCTTCGGGCAGTGCCCCATGGTACTCCAGATTTCCGTGAAAAACCGGCATGTAGTACTGGGAGGGGACCGGCTCGGCATAGGGTCGATTGTAGTCGTGCATTTTCATCAGCAGCCCATGTTCACTCAGAACTGCGAGGGGCGCCTGAAACAGCGTAATAGGAATATGAGCAACATGCTCTTCATTAGAATTGACTTCGGTCTGCAACATTCTGCACCTCCTGTGTGCTGCGGCTCATGCGGGGCGGCATGAGGACTTATTCTTCTGCGGACTCTGGTTGATACACATTTTGTCTGGCTTTGGCGGAGTCCCAATAAGGCAAGTATTGCGCATTGCCATTGCCCAAATAGAAGCAACAGCTTTTAAGCCCATCGTCGATTTCTACGATTTCGCCCATATTTACCTCGACACCCAGGAGCTGTGAGGCGGGTGTGTCCTCCAACTTGGCGAGGAAGGCCACAGGCGACAGTTCCACCTTTCCCTCCACCCGGACAGCACACCGATATGCACTTGGAATCGGGGTCTCACTGAACATCCCATGCATGCAACGGGCCCTGATGTCCTTAAAGGCATAAACCCGATATTCGCATGGCCATTTCTTTTTCGGACACCAGTCGGGCGGATAGGACTTGGCCGCTTTCTTTTTTAAGAGGCGGTATTTTTTCCCTGCGGTGCAGTATGAATGGCCAAATTGCAGGTTGACGCCGTGTTCCCGCCGTGAAACTGGCTCCAGATAGGTCAACTGATTTTGGCAGTTAGAGCAGCGGAAAAGAGTAACTCGTTGTCCAGACATTTTAATTCCCTCCAAACTCCCGCTGATCCATGTCAGGGGAAGTAGTAAAACCTGGATTGGCCGCTGGCGAAATGTATAACCGACCGATCTCAATTTTGGTTAAATCATAGATGCGGATGGCATGGATTGCCCAGTCCCAGCTGCCGGAGGAGCTGTCGTTGAGCCAGGCGCAGTCTCTGCCGGCCCCGTAACTGGTAGTACCGAGCCATCCATTGTTCTCATGGTAAGTGGCCAATACCTCGCTGTACTCCAGATTGCCCTGCCGGCACATTGACTCAAGCATAGCTTCCTGGGCTTCCTGCTTGGACATATAAAGGCCGGGTTCCATAATTTCGCGCTCATTGATGCTCTGCAGTTGGTAGAGCAAAAGGGCGCATTCACCGGGCACCCAGCCATTGGCCCGGCGCATGTAGGCATCTAATCGTACACTGAGATCTTTTCCATTCAGGCACGTACCAAAGACGGAGTAACCCAGGCGGCGCGCCTGGAAGGCTTTGTTGTCGCTGCTGACCAGGTATGTTCTGTCCACCTGAGTGTAGGAGGGATCCTCACAGGTTCCCAGATCTGCAAAGGTGATCAGCCCATCCAGATGGAATTTTGGTGCTAGTGCTTCGTGCTTACGGAAAATTCGTTCTAAATCTCGATATTCCATCGCACAGTTCCTTCCTTTCGTCAGAATTTATTTGTGTTTTCGTGTATGGAAACGAGCCTATCGGCTCGGAACAAAGAGTTATGCTTCCGGTGTGGAAGCGTATCTATATAAAAAAGCGAGCAGGAACAATAATTCCTGCTCGCTTTATTGCCGAAACCGGCTCGGAAAAACAAAAAATGCCACCGCCCCAAAGGGGTGATGGCACAATAGAAACACGGTCAACTTTGCCGCAAGGCTCAGATACTGTCATTGAGAGTATATCTTATTCATAGGAAAAATGCAATCCCCATGGTACAAATCCTTGCCCTGCTGGATAAGGCTTGCATTTCGGGAGCTTGTCGAGTATAATAGCGCCATAAAGTATCCGTTGATTGCACCAGCAGTCATCAGTTGCCGTGTTTCAAAGCGCCTGAAGGCAAACCAGCCTTTGGGCGCTTTTTTATATATAGTAGGGGCCTTTGGGCCACAGGTTGGGACGCTGAGAAGCGTCCCTTTTTTTGTTTCAGAGGAGGTGAATCATTTGGAAATCGAGAAGCAGAAAGAGCACGCAGAGGCGTGCCAGTACCAAACCATCTACATTATGGTGGAAGATGGCCGCGTCAAGGCTGTGTACGCAAGTCACCCTTTGGCTCGGGCCGATGTCGTGATTCTGGATCTGGACGATGCAAAAGTTTCTGACGATGCTGCATTGGAGTCCGTGCGCCAGAGCATTGCCGAGGCTGAGAAGCGATGCAAGCAGATCTATTGATTGGAGGCAAAGGAATGCAGAATATGGACCGAATGAGGGAGCTCATCCAAGCGATCAATGACGCAGATGAGGCCTACTACAAAAAGGACGACCCGATTATGACGGATCTGGAATATGACCAGCTGTATGACGAACTGGTGACACTGGAAAAGGAGTCCGGAATCGTGCTGTCCTCTTCACCCACGCAGAGAGTCCCTGGTAATGTACTGGAGAGCCTTGCCGTCGTGCGTCATAGCCGGCCGATGTTGTCGGCAGATAAGCGAAAAAGCGTTGCAGACATCCACAGTTTCCTTGGCGGCCATCAGGCAGTCCTCAGTTGGAAGCTGGATGGTCTTACCCTGGTGCTCCGCTATAAAGACGGAAAACTGTTGCAGGCCATAACCCGCGGCGATGGTCTGCAAGGCGAGGATGTCACTCATGCAGTGCGTGTCATGCGGAACGTCCCACTGGCCATCCCATGCACACAGCCGCTGGAAGTGCGGGGAGAAGGGGTAATCAGTTGGAAAGAGTTTCATGCACTCAATGGAAGTCTGGACGAGCCGTATGCACACCCCCGTAACCTTGCTGCGGGCAGCGTACGCAAGCTGAATGCAGAAGAGGTCCGGGAGCGTGGACTTACATTTATGGCTTTTGACCTCATCAGCGACAATCTGGGCGGGAAAACCAAATGGGAGACCCTGCGGTTTATGGCCCAAATGGGATTTACCACTGTCGGCTATTCCATGTTGGCCGCCGGCGCTTCGGAGGATGCCATCCGTCAGGCTATGGACTACTATAAGCCCAGGGATTACGCATATCCGACCGACGGCCTGATTTTTGAGTTTGACGACCTGGATTATGGCCGCTCTCTGGGCGCCACAGGACACCACGAGAACCGGATGATTGCCTTCAAGTGGCCCGATACAAGGTACGAGACTAAATTCCGCCACCTGGAGATTGCCACCACCCGCACAGGGATGATCAGCTTGACCGGCGTATTCGATGATGTGAACATCGACGGCACGACGGTCAATCACGCGTACCTCCATAACCTGGATAACTTTATGAAACTGGCGCTGGGGTCCGGAGATATCATCAGCGTGTATAAGGCGAATATGATCATTCCTCAGATCGCTGAGAATAAGACGAAGAGCGGTAATTGCTCTATCCCAACGGTTTGCCCCTGCTGCGGCAATATGCTGCAGGTCCGCCGGAGCAGCGGGGGGACCCGGCAGCTGTTCTGTGAAAATGAGGCTTGCCCTGCTCGCTTGGTACGGAAGTTTGTTCACTTCTGCAGCAAAACACGGATGGAGATAAAGGGGCTGGATGAACAGACCCTGACGACCTTTGTGCAGCACGGCTGGGTCACAAACTATGGTGACTTGTTTGAACTGGAGAGACATAAGGGTGCGATACTCGAAACCCCTGGATTTGGCGAGAAGTCGTTTGCTCGACTGCAGAGCGCAGTGGATGAGCGGCGCACCTGTACGCTTAACCAGTTTATTGCGGCCCTGGGAATCCCGGAGGTAGGACGCCATGCCGGGCGCATCCTCAGCCGACGGTTCGGCGGCTCCTGGACATCTTTTGAACAGGCCATCCGAGAACGGTTTGATTTCACCCAGTTGGAAGGTTTTGGCCAGGTGATGCATGACAACATCTATAACTGGTACAACGATGCGGGGGAGTCCAGACTTTGGCGCCCCGTCCTTAAACACATCACATTTTTGAAGGAGGAGAACACCATGCCTGATATGCAGAACAATCCCTTTGCTGGTAAGACCGTTGTTGCCACCGGGAAGCTGGAGAACTACACCCGAGACGGCATCCAGATGAAATTGCTGAGCCTGGGTGCCAGACCTGCCAGTTCCGTCAGCAAAAAGACGGACTACCTGATTGTGGGTGAGAGCGCCGGCAGCAAACTGACCAAGGCGCAGACCTTGGGCATTAAGACGCTTACCGAGCAGGAGTTTCTGCAGATGCTGGCCGACGCCGAGATCGAAGCATAAAGAATCTGGCACTAAGAGGTGCATAACATTGCGGGGGTATCCGGAATTCGGATACCCCCGCATTCTATGAAAGGGATGTTGAATATGGATATCAAAGAAAAATTGGCAAAGGCTCAATCAGCGGGGGAAATGGAGAAGCTCCTGCTGGACCTGGACTCCGAATTCCGATTCAAGTGCCGCCGGTGCGGTAAGTGCTGTAAAAGCCAGGATACGATCCTCTTCAATGCACGGGATATCTATAATATCGCCAAGAAGCTCGGGAAAACCACCCTACAGGTTATCGAGGAATGCGCAGAGGTATATATCGGAGATTCCTCTCAGCTTCCCATGGTACACATGGTCCCGATTGGCCCTCAGAGGCGCTGCCCGCTGCTGCTGGAGGATGGCCGGTGCAGTGTGCATGACTGCAAACCCACTGTGTGCGCCTTGTATCCTCTTGGGCGTGTGGCACTTTTCCATGATATAGAGAACGGAGACACGGAGATCACCAAGGATAATATCAGTGTGAAATATGTCATCAATGAATATAACTGTGGCTCCGCAAAAAAAACCAATACCGTGCGCAGTTGGTTGGCGCAGTTTGGAATTTCGGAGGAGGATGAGTTCTTTGTCCTTTGGAATCAGGTAATTGCCAATTTGAGTACTACTGTGCGGAAGTTGGAAAGGAGTCACTGCTCTGATGAGATGCTTGAGATGCTCTGGAACAGCATTTTCGTCTGGCTCTATGTAAACTTTGATACAAAGAAGGACTTCATGCCGCAGTTCGAAAAGGCGGCGGAAAAGCTGCTTGACCTTTGCAGGAGGCTTCGTGCACTGGAATTAGACGGCAGCGCTGAAGAGGCCGAAACTGATCCTGGAGACGGTGATCAGGCACAGGAGAACGGGTGATACGCATGGAAAATGACAACAAGCCAATTTCACAGGATAACTGGGGTCAGATCATTCGTAAGGATGCAAAAGGCTGCTTTGTGGAGGTCAGAAACGACACCTTCCACCTGGATAAGGTACACATGCAGTTCGTGTCCTACGATACCACCCGCCCCAAGGGTAATCGCTATACAAACAACATCAGCATTTATATTGATGTGCCGGAGTTCCTGGCATTGAGCCAGGAGGCTGCTTCCGGAACCCTGCACATGCGAATGCAGCAGTATAAGCAGGCCGGGAAGAAAGAGCCCCTGTATGAGCACCTGGGCGGCACCTCAGCCAAACATCTGAATAAATATGGTAAGGCTCGCCCGGATGGGAAAAGCCTGTCTCGGGTGTTTCGGCTGACTGTAGCGGCAAAGTCTGATTACTTCCTTACGGCTGACAGCGGGCCGGGGGAGGAGAACCAGACCGGGCTTATTGTACCACGATTCGGCACGAAACCCGAGCAGCACGTCTCCGTGATTCTCAGTTGGCGGCAGCTCAATGAGCTGCTGCTGACGACAGTGGAGCACTACCGGGCCTGGCTCTCTGCAAAGTATGCAGCTGAATGGGCAGCAATTCACGCCCAACGTTCTGTTGGCAGGGAAAAGGCACGCATGGGGCAGAAGAAGTCCACGACGCCCAAAACTTCCGCCCCGGCTACGGATCCACAGCCCACTGCACAGCAGGCCGACGCCGGATTTGCAAGTGCATTTGGCAGTGTTTATGGCAGTGCAAATGGCAAGGCCGGCGCGGGTGACAAGAAAATCTTTTGATGGTATAATCCTATTATCTACTCCTGTCCTTGAAAACAGGCAGCAATTGTGCTGAAATTTAAGACAAGGAGTGGAATTTATGAAGTATTGTCCCTATTGCGGCGCTTCCCTTATGGGAGGCGCCGTCTCTTTTTGCTCTGAATGCGGCAAAAAGATCCCAGTTCAGAATGAGGCGCAGCAGTCGAAACCACACCCCAAGGGAAAAGGGAAACCCAAAAAGTGTGCGGCAGCTCCTAAAATGCGTGGGAAACACCAGACAGGGCAGCAGCCGCCAAAACATAGAAAGAAACCCATGGATCTCAATTATGATGGCTACTACGATGATATAAAGCCCGTAGATATTGGTGAGCAGGAGGAGCGCATGGATCCGGAACTGGTCAAGAGAATTGCCATTCTTCTGGCTGGCGTCTTGATCCTTATCTTCGCCTCTGTGATGCTTATGACATTGTTGTAAAAGTGTCGCCCTGTCCGTGTAATAGAGCAAAAGATGATAAGGATGGGGTGAATAGCATGATGTACTTATCAAAGGGGCTGCCAGTACCGGCACAGGATGAAATCGTTCGTGTATCCCACAGCGGCAAGATCTTCGCGTTGGGACCGGAGATGGCGGGCCTTTGGGAAGCAGCTAGACTGGCGCCAAAGCCGGTTCCGCCGCAGAAAGTTCGTTATATTGAGTGCCTGGAGAAGGCAGGCCTTGTCGTAACAACCAAGGAAGAGGGATGGCTAGCTTTATACCAACTCTTTGCCGGGAGCATTATCTGTCCCCTGCCGGAGGGTGACGGACGGCCTTTGCAGATGACACAAGACAGCCGTGTCTGGTGCTGGATCCAGTGCGCTGGCCTGCGACTTTCCGCCAGTGAATTGGTTCGGCTGGAGGAGCAGGGGACAGAGCCCACACCAGAACTACTCGGGGAAGAGGGACGACAGGCACTGACCGAAAAGATCTACTCTGCCGAGACGATTCAGGACGGTGTTTTGGAATATGACATGGAACACTCCCAAGCAAGGGATGGACTGGTTGCTGTACTCTTACGTCTCCTGCAATCAGGCAGTCTGTTTTTGGTATAGGAGGGGAGAGGACAATGAAACAGGACTGGAAACTGCTTCCTCCGGCGCTGCAGCACCATATGTTCATACAGATGGGTCTGGCGCTGTTATGCCTCATTCTGGCGATTGGGGCTTTGGTATTTGTCTCTTTCACAGTATCCATCCCATTTCTTTTAGGCGCTTCGGTACTGACCATCAGCGCGGCTCGCCTATACCGTACAGGGATGAGGGGACAGTATCTCATACTCAAAGGTGTCATTCTGAAGGTGGAGCGAACTTCCCTGCGCCAGCGGCCCAAATCCATTCTGCTAGAGACAAATGGGAAGGCTCTTTTGGTCATGCTCAGGAACAGGCATACCTCTGTCCGGGAGGGTGATGTAGTGACTTTGTATATCGCAGATACCGCTCCGCT
>CASEPH010000175.1 GCA_949289625.1 uncultured Clostridia bacterium
ATAATAACATTTGTTATTGATGCTGTCAATACCTGGAGGGAAGTTTTTCAAAAAATGCCTTGCATCCGGGGAACGGAACGCTTATACTTTTGTGTGCGGAAATTCTCTTTGGAAAGGACCTATGCTATGAATATCTCAAAACGCGATGTGCTGGAATTGCGCCGCAGGATGACCAAAAAGGGCTGTACCTTCACCCGTCTGTGCGGCTGCTATGTGGACGGCAATAAAAATGTGGTGCTGAAATTCTCTCAACCTTTTTCGGATTTGGAGGAGGAAGAGTTCTATAAATATCTGGAGATCGCCAAAAAGACCCTGTCCGGTTCTCTGGGAAACAATCTGCTGGAGCTGAATTTTCAGCGGGGCGAGACGGCCAACGAGCGGCAGCAGTATCTTTATGCCCTGAAGGCCAGTAAGATGACCAACCCGGAGCTGCTGGATCGACTCTATGAGCAGATCATTGAGAACTATAACTGCGCTGGGAACTATCTGATTTTGGTGTTCCACGACGTCTATGATGTGGTGGCCCGATCCAGCGACCGGAAGCGGCTGGACGAATCCAGCGAAACCTATGAATATATGATCGTGTCCATCTGTCCTGTGGACTTTTCCAAGCCGGGCCTCAGCTACCGGGAGGAGGAAAACCGCATCGGCGTCAGCGACCGGAGCTGGATCGTGGGAGCGCCGGAGATTGGCTTTACATATCCGGCCTTTGCTGACCATGGGGCGGATTCCAGCGCCATTATGTACTATGTCAAGACCGGGAAGGATTCCCACGGGGAGATCATTCAGGATGTGCTGCTCTGCGAGGCTCAGCGGACGGCGGGAGAGGAGAAGGCGGCGTTCCAGGAGGTCATTCAGGATGCCTTCGAGGATCCCCAGCAGGGACAGAGCGTATTTTTAAAGGTGCAGCGGCAGCTCAGTGAGCTGACCATGCCGGAGCCGGGAGAGGAGGAGGCCCCTCCGATGCCCCTGACCAAGGCGGTGATGGAGGACGTGCTGACCCAGGCGGACATTCCGGAGGAGGCTCGGGACATCATCCAGGAGGCCTTCCAGGACCGGTTCGGTGAACTGCCGCCCCAGGCCCAGAATGTGGTGGATCAGAAGCTGGTGGAGGAGAGTGTCCAGCGGCTCCGGACCCTGGAGCTGGAGGAACAGGTGACGGATTTGAAGGAGCAGCTGGTGACCCGATCCCAGGAACTCAGCGAGGCCAAAACTGCCGTCCAGGCGGCCTTGGCGGCCAATCCGGAGGGGGGCGAGGACGTGGCCATCTCCCTGCGGGTGACGCCTCAGAAGGCGGGGCAGATCCACGCCCAGATGATCGGTGGGGTGAAGTATCTGGTGGTACCTCTGGAGCAGGGGGAATCCACCCAGATCAACGGTGTGCCTACGGATTTTTAACACCTTTGCAGGGAATATACTTTTGAAAAGCTCTGAAGCGTGGCCTACGGGTCACGCTTTTTGCGATCTTGTATAAAAATATTTGGAAATTTTGGTAGAAATGCGACTTTACAACTGGTCGCGTTCATGGTATATTGCATTTAAGGTGAAATATAATTTACATATAGGTAATGAGAAATAACGTATAGAGGGGAGGAAAAGTCGTGAAAGAGAAGAAACTAAAACTTCCTATTGGGTATATCTGGCTGCTGTGCAGTATAGTGATCCTTGCGGCAGTGGTGGGGACATATACCTATCGGGAAAATCAAGTGGTACAGAATTTTCACCATCAGGAATATGCAGACTTGCCCAATACCAAGGATCAGGGAAGGTTCCGGCGCTTTTTGGAAGATCTGGGCGTATACATGACGCCTCCGGCAACAGAAGGAAAAACCCTGACCTTTACTTCTCCCATGGCCTTTCAGGTTCAAGAACGGTTCAACAAGGAGTCCAAAATACCGATTGGCACAGAATTGTCCTGCGATTTTATCTCCTGGTCTGGAAACAAAAGCAGCCAGCGAAGTCTCCAACTCACCTGGAATGGCAAAACCAAGGATGTAACCGTGTCCCCCAGGGTGGCAGCAAAGCTCTATGTGGCTGCCCTGGAACAGAACGGACTGGAAACGCAATTTCAGGCGGATACTGGAGAACGACTCACCTACGGCAATGCCAGGGAGGCCCTGCGCAGTCTGGATCGTCAGATTTATGAAATGGGAATCTATATGCCCGGGGATTACCCTTATGACCGGTCCTTTTTCCGGTCCATGTCCCTGCTGCTGGGCGGGTCAGCACCACTGGCGCTGATCGTTCTGATTCTGTTGGGCGGTGAGTTGACGGAATATCTCCGGTACCGAGCCTGGCTGACGGACAATAACCGGGAAAACAGCCAGCGATGGCGGAAGATCCAGGGGAATTTGCCCCAGTTTGTGAGTCTTGCCAACAACAGTGACGGGGGAAAACCAAAGCTGGTATATCGACCAGGTACGATTCAACGGCTGAAACGGCTGTTCTCCACATCGGTAGAAAAATGATATATCCATATTGCCAATTCTCCTTTTCCATATAGGACATGGCCCCGAGACTATTTTGGTCTTGGGGCCATGTCTCTGTTTGAAAGGCCATCTGCAAATGCCGAAAAATTTTGCGAAATATTTTTCTTGACAATAGGAAATTTGTGACTATAATTAGGTTCAGTTATTTAACTAAAATATTTTAACTAAAAATTTTGAGTTAAGGAGACGGTTTTATGGAAATCACACTGGATACGGTACGGGATATTATGGTCAGCACCCTCTGCTACGAGCCGGAGCAGATCCAGCTGGACACCAATCTGTTTGAAACCCTGGAGATGGATTCCCTGGAGGCGGTGGAGCTTTCTCTGGCCCTGGAGGATGCCTTGGGCGTTGGAATCGCTGACGGTGATATGGAAAACATCAAGACGGTGGGGGATATTGTGAACTATCTCCAGGCCCACAAGGCGTAAGTCATGGAACTCTCGGAACTCTATGGCTTGATGGACCGGTTTTCCCGCTCCGGCCTTACCAGCCTCCGCTGGCGGAAAAAGGATGAGGAGATCGAGCTTTCCCAGCAGCCTGCCGCCAGTGCGGCAGTGCCGGTCCTGCCGCAGAACCAAGCGCCGGAGGATACGGGAAAGTATATCAAATCCCCTCTGGTAGGTACCTTTTATCAGGCGCCTGGTCCTGAGGAAGCCCCCTTTGTTACGGCGGGGCAGACGGTAAAGAAGGGGCAAACGCTGTGTATTATTGAGGCCATGAAGATGATGAGTCAGATCCCGGCGGAAGCGGACTGTGTGATCGAAGAGGTGCTGGTATCCGATGGGGAGGCGGTGGGCTATGGCACGCCCCTGTTCCGACTTCGTGAGGCAGCATCATGTTAAAGCGGGTATTGATCGCCAACCGGGGCGAGATCGCTCTGCGGAGTATTCGGGCTTGTCGGGAGCTGGACATTGAGACGGTGGCTGTCTATTCCCAGGCAGACGAAAATGCTCTCCATGCCCAGCTTGCCACCAAAAGCCTGTGCATTGGGCCGGCCAAGGCTGCCGACAGCTACTTAAACCAGGATGCCATTTTATCTGCGGCGGTGGCCACGGGCTGCGACGGGCTGCATCCGGGCTATGGGTTCCTGTCCGAAAATCCGGAGTTCGCGGATCGCTGTGCAGCCGCGGGAATCCGATTTATCGGCCCCAGTGGCGACGTCATCCGGACCATGGGGGATAAAGCTGCCGCCAAAGCTTTGGCAAAACAGGTCGGCGTTCCCGTGGTACCCGGGTCCGATGGAACCGTGGAGACGGTACAGGAGGCCATGGAGATCGCGGCGGCAGTGGGCTATCCGGTGCTGTTGAAGGCTTCGGCAGGGGGCGGCGGTCGGGGAATGCGGCAGGTGGAGGAACCTGCCCAACTGGAGGAAGCGTTTCATGAGGCCCAGAACGAGGCCATCTCCTGCTTTGGAGACGGCAGCATGTATCTGGAAAAGCTGATCCTCCACCCAAGACATATTGAGGTTCAGATCCTGGGGGATACCCAGGGTCATGTGGTCCATCTGGGGGAACGGGAATGTTCTCTCCAGCGCCGCAGGCAGAAGCTGATCGAGGAGGCCCCCTCCCGGGGAATTACCCCGGAACTTCGGGCAGAGATGGGGGAGATGGCGGTCCGGCTGGCCAAGGCTGCCGGATATGTCAGTACCGGCACGGTGGAGTTTGTGCTATCTCCGGAAGGCCGGTATTATTTCATTGAGATGAACACCCGGATCCAGGTGGAACACCCTGTGACAGAATTGGTGACGGGGGTGGATCTGGTGAAAGAACAGCTGCGGATTGCTGCAGGGTTGCCTCTATCGGTGACCCAGGATCAGGTTCGAATCAAGGGCCATGCCCTGGAGTGCCGCATCAATGCTGAGGATCCGGAGCGGGATTTTTGCCCCTGCCCCGGCACTACGGAGTTTCTCCATCTACCCGGGGGACCGGGTATTCGGGTGGATTCGGCTCTGTATGCTGGCTGTCAGGTGCCCCCTTATTACGATTCCCTGGTGGCGAAGGTCCTTGCCTGGGGAGATACCCGGCTGGAGGCCATCCGCCGGATGCGTCGGGCTCTGGAGGAACTGATTATTGAGGGATATCCCACCAATGCGGCCCTCGATCATCTCATCATGCACGACGTGGAATTTGTCAGCGGTCGGTATGACACCGGGTTTTTAGATCGCCGTCTCAAGGTTCTGATGGAGACGGAGCAGACCTGTGACCGGCTGCTGGGCGCCGGAAAGGAGCAGGCATGAATAAATTCTTTGTGCAGCGTCGGGACCGGATGCTGGTCTATCAGGCCATGCGGGAAGGAAAGATTACTGCTACGCGGAAGGGCATCTGTCCTCAGTGCGGCCAGGAGAGCAGCAGCCTAGCGTGGAGCGATGGGGCACAGGTCTGCCCCAAATGCGGCTACCATCGTCCCATTGGTGCCTATTACAGGCTGTCTCTGCTGCTGGACCCGGACACCTTCCGGGAATTGAAGATTTCCCCGGTGTTGGAAGATCCACTGGAATTTCCCGGCTATGAAGAGAAGCGAGCGCAGTGCCGGGAACGCACGGGCCTTCCAGACGCTGCGGTAGCGGCCCTGGGAAAGATCCAGGGCAATGAGGCCGTGTTCGTGGTGCTGGACAGCCGGTTCCTCATGGGCAGTATGGGAACAGCGGTAGGAGAAAAGGTGACGCTGGCTGCGGAATATGCGGAAAAGCATAAACTGCCCCTGGTGATTTTTTCTGCCAGCGGTGGGGCCAGAATGCAGGAGGGGATTTTTTCTCTGATGCAGATGGCCAAAACCGCCGGCGCCATTGCCCAGTTTCAAAAAAAGGGTGGGCTGTTTATCTCGTGCCTGACCCACCCCACCACCGGCGGTGTGACCGCCAGCTTTGCCTCTTTGGGAGATATTATGCTGGCCGAACCGGGAGCGCTCATCGGCTTTGCCGGCCCGAGGGTGATCGAGCAGACTATCGGCGAAACGCTGCCGGAGGGTTTTCAGCGGTCGGAATTTCTGCTGGAGCACGGGTTCCTGGATCAGATCGTACCCCGGGGGCAGTGGCGGCAGGTGCTGACGCGGTTGCTGGAACTCCATGAGAGAAGGGGGCGGAGCCAATGACGCCGGAAGAAATCGTGGCGCTGGCCAGAAATCCAGGCCGGCCGGGGATTGTGGATTACATCGGCGCGCTGTTTACAGACTTTTTTGAACAGCGGGGAGACCGTGCATCCCGGGAGGACGGAAGCATTCTGGGTGGAATCGCTCGATACCATGGCCAGCCGGTCACGGTACTGGGACATCGGAAGGGCAAGGATTTGGAGGAGAACCTGCGGTGCAATTTTGGAATGCCGGGACCGGAGGGGTATCGGAAGGCCCGGCGGATTCTGGAGGCGGCGGAGAAATTCGGCCGTCCGGTGATCACCTTTGTGGATACCCCCGGGGCCTATCCGGGCAAGGAAGCGGAGGAACAGGGACAGGGAGAGGCCATCGCCCGGTGCATCGCAGAGATGAGCGGCCTTACGGTGCCCGTGGTCTGTGTGGTCACCGGGGAAGGCGGCAGCGGCGGCGCACTTGCGCTAGCGGTGGGAAACCGGGTGCTCATGCTGGAAAACGCCATCTATTCGGTCCTGTCCCCCGAGGGATTTGCCTCCATCCTCTGGAAGGACGCCTCACGCAGTGGGGAGGCCTGCGGTGTCATGAAGCTGACGGCCCAGGATTTGCTGGAGGGCGGTGTAATTCACAAGGTCCTGCCGGAACCACCCGGTGGAGCGCATACCGATTGGGCAGCCGTATTCCAGTCGGTGGATCGTGGAATTTTTGAGGCGCTGACGGAGCTGGGAAAATGCAAGGGAACGGTCCTGCGGCAGCAGCGGCTGGCCCACTTTCGCGGAATTGGACAGCCCAGGAAGGAGCGTAAAAAATGAAGATCATTGCCACTGGTCGCTGCTTGCCAGCGCGAGAGGTCACGAACGATATGCTGAGCCGGCAGGTGGATACCAGCGACGAATGGGTATTTAGCCGCACCGGCATCCATGCCCGCCGGTTTTGTACGGAGGAGTCAGGGGTGGATCTGGCGGAACAGGCGGCCCGCCGGGCCATGGAACAAAGGAAAATCGCCCCGGAGGAGATCTCCGTCTGTCTGGTGGCCACGTTCAGCCCGGACTACGCCACCCCATCCACCGCCTGCCTGCTGCAAAAGCGGCTGGGGCTGGGGGAGAATACCATCTGTTTTGATCTCAACGCCGCCTGTGCTGGGTTTCTCTATGGCCTGAAAACGGCGGACAGCCTGCTGGCGGACCGCAAAGGATATGGCCTGGTGATCGGCTGCGAGGTCATCAGCCGGGTGCTGGACATGGAGGACCGGAATACCTGCGTGCTGTTCGGAGACGGAGCCGGTGCGGCGATCATTGCCCGGGATGCGTCACCCTTTCCTACCGTATTTGGAACCCGCAGCGATCTGTGTATCTGGGTTCAGGGGCCAGGACCGGAGCGGGCGAAGGTCCATATGGACGGGAAAGCGGTATTCCGGTTTGCCGTGGACGTTGTGGAAAAGTCCATCCGACAGCTGCTGGAACAGCAGCAGCTGGACATTGACGATGTGGATGTGGTGCTGTGCCACCAGGCCAACAGTCGGATCATTGACTATGTGCAGCGGAAGTTGGCACCAAAGCGGTGCCGGTTCTTTAAAAATATCGAACATTTGGGAAATACCTCTGCCGCCAGCATCCCGGTGGCGCTGGATGAGATGCGTGAGGCGGGACTGCTGAAGGACGGAATGCGGATTATCGCCGTGGGCTTTGGCGCAGGGCTGACCTGGGCAGGGGCCATGTTCGAGTGGTAACGAGAAGGAGATGCGTATGAATTGCAAGGAACTGCTGGGGACGAAGTATCCCCTGATCCAGGGCGGTATGGCCAACATCGCCACCGGCGAATTTGCTGCGGCCGTATCCAACGCCGGGGCCCTGGGGGTTATCGGAACCGGAGGAATGGATGCCGAGACGGCTCGAAACCATATTCGCCGCTGCAAGGAATTGACTCAAAACCCCTTTGGCGTCAATATCATGCTGATGAATCCCGCAGCGCCGGAGATTGCTAAAGTGGTGGCGGAGGAGCGGGTGCCGGTGGTGACCACAGGGGCTGGGATCCCCACCAAATACGTACCCCTATGGAAAGATGCAGGCTGCCGGATTTTCCCGGTCATTGCGGCCTCTTTGTATCTCAAGAAGCTGGAGCCCTTGGGGGTGGACGGATTTATCGCCGAGGGAACGGAAAGCGGTGGACATGTGGGTGAAATGACCACCATGGCCCTGGTGCCCCAGGTGAAGGCGGCCACAAAGCTGCCGGTGTTCGCGGCAGGCGGTATTGCCAGTGGAGCCCAGCTGGCGGCGGCCTTTGCTCTGGGGGCAGTGGGGGCGCAGATCGGCACTTGTCTGTTGGTGAGCCAAGAATGCCCCATCCATGAGAACTATAAGCAGGCGTTGCTGAAGGCCAAGGACAGCGACACCATTGTGACGGGCCGGTTGGGCGGCACGCCGGTGCGGGTGCTGAAAAATCAGATGGCCCGGGAATATGTGCGGCAGGAAAAGGCTGGAGCGGATAAAATGGAGCTGGAGAAATATACCCTGGGGTCACTGCGGAGAGCGGTGTTTGATGGAGATACCAAAACCGGCTCTCTGATGGCAGGCCAGGTGGCGGGGATGCTGACGGAGATCCGTCCCGTGGCGGAGATCCTGGACCAGATCTGGCGGGACTGCCTACAGGTCATGGCCGACTTAGGACAGGAGGCCGCAGGATGAAGCTGGGTTTTTTGTACGGCGGCCAGGGCAGTCAGACTGTGGGGATGGGCCGGGAGTTTTATGCGCAGGAGCCCTTGTTCCGGCAGGTCTATGACCATGCCCCGGTGGATTTTGATCTTCGACGGCTCTGTCTGGAGGGACCGGAGAAAGAGCTGACCAGGACCCGATATACCCAGTGCTGCCTGCTTGCTTATCAGATCGGCATGACAAAGCTGCTGGCCTGGCGGGGGATTGTTCCCCAGGCGGCGGCAGGACTGTCCCTGGGGGAGTATGGGGCCCTGTATGGGGCCCAGGTCCTGTCCGAAGAAGAGGCCTTTGCCACGGTGGCGCTGCGGGGCCGGGCCATGGAGGCGGCGGCTGATGGCCTGAACTGTGGGATGACCGCGGTGCTGGGACTGGAACGGGAGCCTCTGGAGGAAGCCTGCCGTCGGGCCGCCGGACTGGGCGTGGTGGAGATCTGCAACGATAACTGCCCCGGACAGCTGGTCATCAGCGGCGAGCAGGAGGCGGTAACGGCGGCTGGAAACTACGCTCTGGAGCTGGGGGCAAAGCGCTGTATGCCCCTGAAGGTCAGCGGTCCCTTCCATACGTCCCTGATGGCCCCCGCTGGAGATGCGCTGGAGGCACATTTTCGGCAGATATCCTTTGAAACGCCGAAATTCCCGGTGTATTTCAACTGCCTGGGGGATACCACGGCAGAAGTGGAGAAGATCCCACAGCTGCTGGTACGGCAGGTCCAGACCGGGGTCCGCTTTGCGGACTGCATTCGGGCCATGGTCCGGGATGGGGTGGACGTTATGGTGGAGATCGGCCCGGGGAAAACTCTGACCGGTTTTGTGAAAAAAACGGCCCCCCAGGTGCGGACCTATTGTATCCGCAGCCTGGAGGACCTGCATACAATTGCGGCGGCGTTGGGAGGAACAAACAGTGAAGCTTAGTGGAAAAGTGGCGCTGGTCACCGGCGGCAGCCGGGGGATCGGCCGGGCCGTGGCCCTGGAATTGGCGGCCCAGGGGGGCCGGGTGGCCATCAATTATGCCGGCAGAGCGGACGCGGCTATGGAGACGGTAGTCCGGCTGAAAGAACTTGGTGTGGAAGCGGAGGCGTTTCAGGCCGACGTCAGCTGTCCGCAGCAGTGCGAAGGGCTGATTCAGGCGGTCAAGGAGCGGTTCGGGCGGCTGGATCTGCTGGTGAACAATGCAGGCATCACCCGGGATGGGCTGATGATGACGGCCAAGCCGGAGGATTTTTCGGCGGTGCTGGACACCAATCTCAAGGGCGCCTATTTCTGCATGAAGGCGGCCTCCCGGATCATGCTGCGGCAGAAATATGGAAGGATCGTCAACATGAGCAGCGTGGTGGGACTCCGGGGAAATCCCGGTCAGACTGCCTACGCCGCCAGCAAGGCGGGAATCGTGGGCCTGACTAAGGCCGCTGCCAAGGAACTGGCCTCCCGAAATATCACGGTGAACGCCGTGGCACCTGGCCTCATCGAAACAGATATGACCGATGCCATGGTTCCAGCGGCCAGAGAACAGATGGCCGCCACCATCCCCCTGGGGCGGAACGGAAGGCCGGAGGACGTGGCGGAGGCGGTCTGCTTCCTGCTCTCGTCAGGCTATATCACCGGCCAGGTGCTGTGCGTAGACGGCGGCATGGCGGTTTAGGAGGGGTTCTATGGAAAAAAGACGTGTGGTAATCACCGGAATGGGGGCGGTGACCCCGCTGGGAAATACGGTGATGGAGAGCTGGAATGCTGCCAAGGCCGGGACCTGCGGCATCGGCCCCATTACCCGATATGACCCGTCCCAGCAGAAGGTGAAACTGGCGGGAGAGGTCAAAAATCTGGATACAGCAAAACTGCTGGGTCGACGGGAATGCCGGCATATGGACCGGTTTGTCCAGTTCGCTCTGATCGCGGGAGACGAGGCCATGGGGCAAAGCGGTCTTGTTATGGATAGTTTGGACCGTAGCCGCTGCGGCGTGCTCTTTTCCAGCGGCATCGGTGGGTTTGAAACCATGGAGGCGTCCCATACCAGGGGCCTTGGCCATGGCTTTGACAATGTGTCGCCCTTTATGATCCCCATGATCATTACCAACATGGCGGCAGGACAGCTAGCCATCCGCTATGGACTGCAGGGCATGTGTTCCTGCGTAGTCACGGCCTGCGCCGGAGGTACCAACGCGGTGGGTGATGCCTTCCGGCAGATCCGGGATGGCTATGCCGAAGTGATGCTCTGCGGCGGCAGTGAGGCGGCCATCACCCCCATGGCCATCGGTGGTTTTACCTCCATGCGGGCATTGACGGAACGAACAGACCCCCTGCGGGCTTCCATCCCCTTTGACGGGGAACGGGACGGCTTTGTGATGGGGGAGGGCGCCGGCGTGCTGGTGCTGGAGGAATTGGAACATGCATTGCGCCGAGGCGCAACGATTCTGGGGGAAATGGTGGGCTATGGCGTCAGCTGCGACGCCTACCATGTGACGGCACCGGCACCGGAAGGCACCGGAGGAGCTGCCTGCATGGCCAATGCCCTGGCGGATGCAGGACTTTGCCCGGGACAGATCGGCTATATCAACGCCCACGGTACCTCCACACCCATGAACGATGCCTGCGAAACGGCGGCCATTCATCGGGTCTTTGGCGAAAATCCGCCGGCGGTCAGTTCCACCAAGTCCATGACAGGCCATCTGCTGGGCGCCGCTGGAGCGGTAGAGGCCATCTTTACGATAAAGGCCCTGCAGGAGGGCGTGATTCCGCCCACCATCGGGTATCAGGTGCCGGATCCGGCCTGTGATTTGGATGTGGTGCCCAATGTGAGCAGGAAACAGGAAATGAAATATGCCCT
>CASEPH010000176.1 GCA_949289625.1 uncultured Clostridia bacterium
CTGCTGTCCGGTCTGCTCTCCACCTGATGTTTGCCAGTAAACCCCGCGGGAGGTCCCGGTACACGGGGCCTCCCGCAAAGGAGGTGATCCCCGTTGATCTTTAACGCGATACAGGAGTGGTTCCAGGAACTGCTCATTGACGGTATCATATCCAACCTGACCGGGATGTTTGATACCCTGAATACCAAGGTGGGCGAGATTGCCGGGGAGGTGGGCATGACGCCCTCGGCGTGGAACAGCGGCATCTTCAACATGGTCCGCAGCCTGTCGGAGACCGTCATCATTCCCATCGCCAGCATCGTTCTCACCTTTGTCATGTGCTATGAGCTCATCCAGCTCATCATCGAAAAGAACAACCTCCACGACTTCGACACCTGGATCTTCTTCAAGTGGATCTTCAAGACCTTCTGCGCGGTGCTCATCGTCACCAACACCTGGAACATCGTCATGGCGGTGTTCGATGTGGCGCAGAATGTGGTGAGCCAGAGCGCCGGCGTCATTATTTCGGACGCGGGCATCGACATATCCAGCGTGACCGCTGACCTGGAGACCCAGCTCGCGGACTGGAGCATCGGCGCCCTGCTGGGGCTGTGGTTCCAGAGTATCTTCGTGGGGCTGTGTACGCAGATACTCTCCATCTGTATCTTCCTGGTCATCTACGGCCGGATGATTGAGGTGTATTTGGTGACCTCGATAGGTCCCATCCCCTTTGCCACAATGGTGAACCGGGAGTGGGGCAACACGGGGCAGAACTATCTCCGCTCCCTGCTGGCCCTGGGCTTCCAGGCGTTTCTCATTATGATCTGCGTGGGGATCTACGCGGTGCTGGTAGAGAGCATATCTTTGAGCGGCGACAATATTTCCGGCGCCATTTGGGGCTGTATGGGCTACACGGTCCTCTTGTGCTTCACACTTTTCAAGACCGGCAGCCTCGCCAAGTCCCTGTTCGGGGCGCATTAACCTCTTGCAAGAAGGAAATAATTCTGATAGAATTATTATAGAATAATACAGGAGGTGTTGACCGTGATTATTAAATCGTCCACTGCGCTCCGCAATGACTATGGCATGATCTCTGATCTGGCGCATGAAGAAGCGGAGCCAATCTATATCACCAAAAACGGCGAAGGCGATTTGGTGGTTATGAGCATTGAGGCGTTTGAACAGCGGGAGGAAACCCTGAAGCTGCGGGCCAAACTGGAGGCGGCGGAACAGGCACGGCTTTCCGGCGCACCTGCTTATACGCTGGAGGAATCCAGAAAACGTCTGGAGGCGATCTATCAGCGTGGCTAAGCTCATCATTTTGGAGCCTGCGCAGCGGGAACTGGAGGAAATTGCCCAACTCCATCTGAACTTGGTCGGTCCCAATTCCGCACACAAAATCACGGACCTCATTCTGGATACGCTTTCCCGGTTGGAGATGTTTCCCCTATCCGGCCATATCCCGCAAGACAAGGAATTGCGTGGAAACGGCTATCGCTATGTGATTGCCGGGAAGTACATCTGCGTGTACCGAGTGATTGCGGAAAATGTGTTCGTCTATCATATTGCACATGGAGCCAGTAACTATCCCACCTTGTTCAAAAGGCTCTTGAAAGAAGAAAATCCATAAACATGAAGAACGTCTTTCCCATCGGAAAGGCGTTTTTCTTATTCCAGGAGGTGTTTACAATCGCTTATGTAATGATCCCGAAGGACCTGAGCCGGATACAGAGCAAGGTCCTGTTCGGGCTGACCAAACGACAAGTGATCTGTTTCGGAGCGGCGGCGCTGATAGGCGTGCCGCTTTTCTTTTTGGCAAAGGCGAGCCTGGGGACCACCACGGCGGCGCTGTGCATGATTCTGGTGATGCTGCCCTTTTTCCTGTTCGCCATGTACGAGAAGAACGGGCAGCCGCTGGAAGTGTTCCTGGGTCATCTGATCCAGAACAAATTCATCCGGCCGAAGGTACGCATCTACCAGACCAACAATCTCTATTCCGCCTTGGTGCGGCAATCCCAACTGGAACAGGAGGTGAAGCGGATTGCGAGAAAAGGCAGAAAAACCGGCAAAGCGTAAGCTCACCCGTGCCGAACGTAGGCAGATCGAGGCGGTGATTCGGCAGGCGAAGGGCGACAGGAAAGCCCATACGGTGCAGGACAGCATCCCGTTTCAGAATATGTTCCCCGACGGCCTGTGCAGGCTGGAGGGCGGTGCCTTCTCCAAGACCATTGCCTTCGAGGACGTGAATTACCGTCTGGCTGGGCCGGAGGACCAGCGGAGCATCTTTGAAAGCCTTTGCGACTTCTACAACGGCTACGACCCCTCCATCGGCGTTCAGGTTACTTTGGACAGCCGCAGCGGAGGTAGCGCCGCCGATGAAATGTTTGGCATCACCAGACAGGGCAACGACCTGGACCCCATCCGGGACGAGGCGGTGGACATTCTGCGGATGCAGTACAAACGGGGCAACAACGGCTATGTGAAAACCAAGTATGT
>CASEPH010000177.1 GCA_949289625.1 uncultured Clostridia bacterium
GAACGACGAGGTGGCGCCGCTGGATGATCTGAATGTCCGCACGGCAATTCAGATGGCGATTGATAAGGAATCTATCGCACAGAATATTTACTTTGGCCTGCGTACAAAGGCGGACTCAGTGATGCCTGCGGATATGCCCTATTGTACTGCCACGGTGACCACACCCGACTATGACATGGATGGGGCGATTGCTTTGCTGGAGGAGGCTGGTTGGGTCGATTCCAATGGAGACGGCGTCCGGGAGAAGGACGGAACGGCGCTTTCCTTTACGATCACCTACCCCTCTACGGGCGTTTATGACAATATGGTGCTCTTTTTCCAGAGTTCTATGGCAGAACTGGGAATTGAGGTCAAGACCAATCCCATCGACCTGATGGCTTTCATGCAGCAGGTGTTTATGGAGGACAACTACGAGATGACCGCCTACATGAGCTATTGGTTCCCATATGACCCATACACCTTTGTGGCAAATATGTACCCGTCTACCGACTATACAGATCCCAGCGGCATCTATTCTACCGATCCGCAGGTCGCCAAAGCACTGGCTAACATGAGCGACACAGAATCCAAAGAATTGATCGGCGGGCTTTACAACACGGATGATCCTACAGTCGTTCAAGAGATTTATACAGCGGCTCTGGACTGTGCCAATGAGAGCAGTGTGGTAATCCCGCTGAATTACAGGAATGAATATGCAGTATTCAATAGTGAAGTGATTGAGTCCTACACATTCAACAGCATCCCCAATCACGTGGATGTTGCAGCGATCCAACTAAGATAAAGGGGGATACCAAATGAAACTCCATGCGTCGGGTGAGGATTACCTGGAGGCTATTCTTGTTCTCCAAAGGAAAAAGGGCATGGTTCGCTCCGTAGATGTGGCCCGACATATGGATGTGTCCAAGCCCAGCGTGTGCCATGCAGTGGCCACTTTGAAGGACGGCGGGTTCCTCACCGTGGATGGCGACTTTTTCTTGCATCTAACTGATGTGGGCCGTGAGACGGCAGAACAGATCTATGAAAAACACCAGTTTTTTACGATACAGTTAATTGCAGCAGGTGTGGATCCGAAGATAGCAGAGGCCGACGCCTGCCGGATTGAGCATGTCATCAGTGAAGAGAGTTTCCAACGACTGAAGGCAGCTGTGAAATCAGAGTCATAAGCGCAGCAAAAGGAGGGGGGCCGTGCAAACGGTCCCCCTCTTTTTGCTATTTGGAGGTAATATAGTGGATGAAATCATTGTGATTCGAGCTGCAGACCCAGATGGCAGCATATTCAGGGCAGTCGTAGATGTTTTGCGAGACAAGAAGGGAACGGTCACAGAGGTCATTCCGCCGGCCTCACCTGTGCTGCGTGTCGGAGAACTGGAAATCCACCATGAGTACCGTAGGGTGCTGATGGCTGGCAGGGAAGTGCGGCTCAATCATGGGGAATATGCCATGCTTTACTGCATGGCCAGTTCACCAGGGCAAGTGTTCTCAAAGGCACAGCTCTATGCGGCGGCCTGGGGAGAAGAATACCTGCATGGGACGAACTCCGTGGAAAATATCATCTGGCGGCTGAGGCAGAAACTGGAGGAAGATCCCAAGCATCCGACATACATAAAAACAGTGATAAGGGGAGGCTATAAAATTGGGAAGAGTCCTTAATGGCCTTATAAAAACAAATGAGGGCCGGAATCCTTTTGTTGGGATACCGCCCTTGCTGACAAAAACTTTCTTTGAATTTGATCTTTTGAGAAATCTCCATGATAAATTCACAATTCCATGCTATCCTTGAAACAGGTGATGCTGCATGAAACACATTTTAATTGTAGAGGACGAGCCGGATATTCAGGAGCTGCTGCGGACCTATCTGGAAGACGCCGGCTATCAAACCGCCGTGGCCGGGGACGGCGTGGTGGCCCTGGCCCTGTTCGGAAGTCAACACTTTGATTTGGTTCTCCTGGACTTAATGCTCCCCAAGATCGACGGGTTCGGTGTCTGCGAGTTAATCCGCCGGCAATCTCAGGTGCCTATTCTTATGCTCACCGCCTTGGACGGGGAGGAACAGCAGCTCCGGGGCTTTGGTCTGGACATCGACGACTATGTGACCAAGCCATTTTCCATGCCGGTGTTGCTGGAGAAGATTCGGGTCATCCTTCGTCGACGGGGGAGTGCGGGTGAGGACAGTCGCCTTCGGTACCGGGATCTATCTCTGGACCTGGACACACGGGAGGCG
>CASEPH010000178.1 GCA_949289625.1 uncultured Clostridia bacterium
TGAAGTGCCAGAGTTGCGAAGGTGTGCCGGAGATCGTGGAATCTGACCTTGGGGAGTCCTACCCGCTTCAGCACCCGGTGAAGTATTCCCCCCTCTGTCAATTATCACTCCTGCGCGCAGCAGATCTATCTCCCATATTCCTTCCCCATACATATATGACCGCGCCCCTTTCCCCCTCACCCTTTGCACAGAAGCCTCCTTTACGCAGATCTTTCACGAACGAAAAATCTTTCGCTTTTACGAAAATCGTTTCGGATCGAAATTATTGATATGAGATAACAACATCCGTATTATGGAGTTGTAGAAAATGTCAATAATATTGACAAATAGGGGGCGTGATTAGGCATGTCTGACGATATTCTCCGGTTTGAAAATGTCTCCAAAACTTTTCCCGGTGTTAAGGCACTCAAAGATGTGTCGTTTACCATCCGTAGGGGCGACGTCCATGTTTTGCTGGGAGAGAATGGAGCGGGAAAGTCCACGCTGATTAAAATTCTAACAGGTGTTTACCAGGCGGACGAGGGAGGCGCAATTTATCTCAACAACACGCCGGTAAAGATCCACGACACGTTACAGTCCAGAAGTCTAGGGATTGGAACCGTGTTTCAGGAAAACAGCCTAATTCCTCATTTAAATGTGGCGGAAAATGTGTTCCTCACAAGAGAACTACGAAGTAAGAGTGGTGCCGTGGACTGGAACCGAACGTATCAGGAGTGTGAGCGGTGGATTCGAGAGTTAGGCGTAGATCATATCAACCCCCGCACCCAGGTGCGTAGGCTGTCTGTCGCCGACCAACAGATCGTGGAGATTGTCAAGGTGTTTTCCCAAAACCCCTCAATTGTCATATTGGATGAGCCGACTTCGGCTCTTTCGGACAATGAGATCGACAATCTTTTCCGCATCATCGAAACCCTGAAGGCCAAGGGTGTGACCTTCATCTATGTATCGCACCGGATGGAGGAAATCAAGCGAATCGGAGATCGAGCCACGATTTTCCGGGATGGTGCGGTGACAGGTGAAATTGAAGATTGCAAGACGGCTGATATGGACCAAGTCATCAATATGATTGTCGGCCGGACGTTAGAGGAAAAATTCCCCCACAGGGAATCCCACATAGGGGATGTCCTTTTGGATGTCCGCGATTTGCAGGTTCCCAATACCATCTATGATATTTCCTTCCAGGTGCGGAAGGGAGAGGTGCTGGGATTTTCCGGCTTGGTGGGGTCCGGGAGAACCTCGACGGCAAAAGCCATTGTGGGGGCAATCCAACGGACTGCCGGCGAGATATGGATCGGCGGAGAAAAGGTGAAAATTACAAGCCCGTCTGAAGCAATCGAGCACGGAATCGGCTATTTACCTGAAGACCGAAAGACGGAGGGGCTGATTCTATCCAAGTCTGTGAAAGAGAACATTTCCCTGCCATCTCTCCTGAAAAAGTTCCGCAGAGGTATTGTCCTGGACGGAAGGAAGGAGCGGGCAGCGGCCGAGGAGTACCGTGAAAAGCTGCGGATCAAAACGCCAAGCATCAATCGATTGGTCAATTTTTTGAGCGGTGGCAATCAGCAAAAAGTGGTTTTTGCAAAGTGGCTCTGTTCGGAAGCCAATATCTACATCTTTGACGAGCCGACAAGAGGCATAGATGTAGGCGCCAAGAGCGAGATCTATCAAATTATCAACGACTTAGTCTCCCAAGGGGCTGCCGTCATTGTGATTTCATCTGAACTGCCGGAGATACTAGGAATCTGCGACCGCATCATTGTCATGCGGGATGGACGAATTACAGCCGATCTTGACCGGGCAGACGCAACACAGGAGCTCATCATGAGCTATTCTATTTGAAAAGGGGGAGCTGCGCTATGAACGAGAAAAAAGGAGCGCCCGATGCAAAATTGACAAAGCACCGCAGATTTCATCTGAATTATCCCTGGTTATCAGCGGCAGTTCCGCTGGTGGTACTGGTAGTGGGGCTTTCCATTGCGCATCCTCGCTTTCTGACGCAGAGCAATGTGACCAGCATTCTGTTGCAGGCGGCAGTTTACGTCATTATGGCACTGGGGATGTCTTTTGTCCTCATGACCGGAGGTATTGATTTGAGCCAGGGTTCGTTGCTGGCTCTTGTGGGAGTTGTGGCAGCAGATCTGTTGCAGCGGACAAACTCGATTCCGTTGGCTATTATCGCCAGCATTTTGGTAGGAGCCGCAGTAGGCGCCGCGAATGGCCTTGTGGTGTCCTGCCTGAAGATCCCGCCATTCATCATGACGCTGAGCACCATGTATCTATGCCGGGGCTTGACGCTTGTCATCACGCAGGCCACGCCGATTACCGTTCAGAATACATCGTTCAAATGGATCGGCGGCGGCAGTGTCCTGGGCATCCCGGTCCCTGTGATAATCTTTCTGATTGCTGCGGCTGTTGGACAGTTCATTTTGTCTTACACGGCCACAGGCCGGTACATTTTGGCGGTAGGTTCCAATCGGGAGGCGGCACGGCTCTCCGGCGTTAAGACCCGTTGGAATGAGTGCAAAGTTTACATCATCTCCGGCGTCATGGTAGCGATTGCGGGGATTGTGTATGTCGCTCGACTGGGAGCTGCTCAGGCCACTGCCGGTGAGACTTACGAAATGGAGGCGGTGGCGGCATCCGTGCTGGGCGGCACCTCCGTACTGGGCGGTGAAGGCGGTATCATTGGAACGGTCATGGGCGCCATTGTGGTGGCCATCATCCGCAACGCCATCGTACTGCTGAACGTGTCGACATATTATCAGCAGATGATCACCGGAGCCGTAATTCTTGTGGCAGTGATCATCGACGTCCAGCGCAAGGCCCGTGTTGCAAAGCAGGTCGATTGACGGCCGGTTTCAGTAGCCTCAAAGGCGGAAAACGCCTTGAGATAAAAAAGAAGGAGGATCTCAAAATGAAAAAGTGTTTTGCTCTGCTCCTGACGCTCGTACTGTGTCTCGCGCTTGCTTCCTGCGGTGGTGATACATCCACCCCGGATGGACAGGCCTCCAATGATTCCGCTGCGGCGGAAGACAACTCCGGAACAAAAACCCTGACATTTGCACTGCTTCCCAAAACCCTTTCCAATCCCTATTTTGTAGCTATGCAGGAATTTGCGGAAGAGGCTGCAGCAGCCCTATCCAACGACGAGTACACAGTGGAGATTGTCTGCTCTGCTCCCCCCTCCGAAGATGGTGTCAATGAACAGATTACCATGTTTGAGTCCTATCTGGAGAGTGGTGTCGACGGTGTGCTCATTGTGCCTTGTGGAACGGCCGAGGTTGTGGACACCATTAAAAAAGCAAACGAGAGAAACGTTCCGGTTATCTGCCTGGACACCGATGCGGATGAAGGCGCGGAGGTTGCGGCCTTTATTGGTACCAACAACTATGACGGTGGTTATCTCGCCGGTGAATGGACCGCTGAAAATATTGATGGACAGGTGGCGGTCATCACTGGAACACTGGGCAATCAGTGCCATACGGACCGCACCAACGGCTATATGGATGCCCTCAGTGGTGCCAGCAACATTGAACTGGTAGGCGACGTGCAACCCTGCAACGGCGACCAGGGAACTGCTATGGGCATTGCGGAGAATCTGCTCACGGCATATCCCGATTTGAAATGCATCTATGTTACCAGTGATACCGGCGCTATGGGCGCTGCTACTGCCGTGCAGGCATCCGGTCGTGATGTCAAGGTCATTGGATTTGACGGCTCTCCCAACGGTGCTCAGTCCATCCTGGACGGCGGCATGACGGCAACTGTGGCGCAGACGCCCGGCGTCATGGCACAAGAGGGTGTGAATGCCCTGTACGAACTCCTGGTCAATGGCGTGGAGCCCGAAGACTTGTATACGCCCTGCACAATGGTCACCGCCGACAACGCCAGCGAGTATCTGGAGTGGCATTGATCTTGCATTCATGTCGCGGAAACGAGACATCTGAAATACGGGGGGCTGGAGCCCCAGCCCCCCTCCGTATACGATTTTGACATAGCCGCCCGGTCATAACAGCTTGCTATCCAGCGACTGCCTGCCTATACTCCTAAATATATGTGCACAGAAATCCGAAACACACATATATCGGAATTTTATTAAGTTGATGGGTTTGCTAAAGGAGGCTGCTGTGGCAAAGCGAATTACGTTGAAAGAGATTGCTGCATTAACTGGAACATCGGTGTCAACGGTTTCCAAAGCGCTGAATCAGAGTACGGAAATCTCAGAGGGAAAGCGGAGACAGATCATTGAAGTGGCACGGGCGTTGCACTATCCATTTGAACGCCTGGAAAGAGTCCTGCCAGAAAATCGGGAGCGAATGGTTGGATTTCTCGTGCCGGATGTCTCCAACCCCTATTTCGCGCGATTGTGGCGCGGCGTGGAAGATATTGCCCGCAGCCATGACTATTCTGTAGTCGCCTGCCACACCGGAGAGGATCCGGAGCTAGAGATTGAGCAGATCAACCGGATTCAACGGTTGGACGTGGCGGGCCTTCTATCTGTGCCTATCCGGGAGGAAAACTATCAGCGGCTAAGACTCCCGCTTGTGCTCCTCTCCCGGTGCAGCGTTGCTTGCGAGTCCTTCAGCTATGTGGTAAACAACGATTTTCGGGGTGCCTATTTAGCCGCAAAGTATTTTTTGGATCAAGGCAAAACCAACGTATTTTTCCTCAGCGGGCCAGAGGAAATTTCTGTGGCAACAAATCGGACCCAGGGGATTCTGGCGGCATTCCGTGAGCGGGATCTGCCATTTCCAAAGTCCCACATTTACTACAACAATCTAAAATTCAAAGATGGACATCGTACGCTGGAGAAGATCTTAAGGGCAAACCGGCCGCCATTGGGCGTATTTTGCTCGTCTGATATTGTCGCCATCGGCGTATTGAACATGGCGCGCTCCGGAGGATATAAAATCCCGGAGGAAATCAGTATCGTCGGCTACGATGACATTGAAAATGATCAATATTTGGACTATCCGCTGACCACAATTGCCCAGGCGGATTATCAAATTGGATCTCACGGAATGAAAACGCTTTTGGAAATTATCTCCGAAAAAGAGCCCTACCGGCAAGTGCGGCAGATCGTGTTTGAACCGGAGATTGTGGTCAGAAAGACATAAAACATATCCAATGGGCCACGGGCCCGGAATGATAAGGAGGAATTGCCATGGACAGGAAATTGAAAGCCGCCGTGACGGTGGGGCCAGGCCATATCGAGATTCAGGAGTTTGAAATGCCGACCCTGGGAAAGGGCGCCGCGATCTGCAAGGTTCTGATGGCTGGTGTGTGCGGCACGGACAAGCACACCTACAGCGGTGAAACGGTACAGTATAAGGGAACGCCTGATGAATTCACCATTCCGTTCCCCATCATTCAGGGCCACGAGCTTGTAATGGAAATTGTGGCCATTGATGAAGAAGGGGCACGAAATCTCTCTTATGACGGCGATGAACTGAAAGTGGGAGACCGAGTGACGATCTGCCCAGATGTGGTCTGCGGCAAGTGCTGGTATTGTAAGAATATGCCAAGTTATCCCTGGTGCGAGAAGGCACAGTTCCACTATGGTCACAACCGCTCCTGCAACACGGATAAGCAACTGTACGGTGGCTTTTCTCAGTATATGTACATCGAGCCGGGCTCCCGGCTTTACAAAGTGCCAGACGGTCTCCCAAATGACCTGGCGTGCTTCACCGAGGTCATGTGTGTAACTTATACCCTGGAAAAAGCACGGGAATTTAGCGGTTTTTCTCTGGAGGGTTTCAATTTTGGCGATGCGGTTGTCCTGCAAGGCACTGGCCCGTTGGGCATTGCCCATATTGCAATGGCCCGAATGATGGGCGCCGGCAAGATCATTGCCACGGATATCTCGGATTATAAACTGGACATTGCCAAGGCCTTTGGCGCTGATGTGGTGATGAACGTGGAGACCACCACGCCCGAAGAGCGGATTGCTCGCATCAAAGCAGAGACGAACGGCCGTGGTGCCGACATTGTGGTGGAATGCGTCGGCCGTCCGGAGGTATTCCCGGAGGGGCTGAAGTACCTGCGCAAGGCGGGCATGTATCTGGAGCCTGGCAACTTTGTGGACTGCGGCACTGCGAATATCAATGTCCATGAGATCTGCGCCAACAATCTGCGCATTATCGGCATGAATAACCACACCCACACAAAATACAAAACCGTTATGGAGATGATGCTGCGGACCAAAGACCAGTTCCCATGGGACCGGCTGTTCAGCCATTGCTATCCCTTGGAAGAGACGGAACAGGCGATCCGGACCAGCATGACAAAAGAGAGCATGAAGGTCCTAATTAATCCGTGGGCAACAGTCTGAAAATATGGCTTAGATTTCTGAAAAGGGAGCAGTTCACATGGATACAAAAGTGAAGGCAGCTGTTCTGGTAAAGCCGGGGCATGTTGAGATCCGGGAATTTGATATGCCACAGCTGGGGAACGGTGCGGCGATTTGCAAGGTCCTGATGGCTGGCGTGTGCGGCACGGATAAACACAGCTACCGGGGGGAGACTGTCCAGTACAAGGGGACAGAAAACGAAATTGATCTGCCCTTTCCCATCATCCAGGGCCATGAAATTGTAATGGAAATTGTGGCCATCGACGAAGCAGGAGCCCGAAACCTCTCCTATGACGGCGATGAACTAAAGGTTGGAGACCGCATAACAATCTGCCCGGATGTGGTTTGCGGCAAGTGCTGGTACTGTAAGAATATGCCAAACTACCCATGGTGTGAACATCTGCAGTTCAGCTATGGCAATATGCGATCCTGTGACGACGGAAATCATTTGTATGGCGGCTTTTCCCAATATATCTACCTGGAACCGGGAACGCGGGCGTATAAGGTTCCGGATGGCCTGCCCGATGAGATGGCCTGCTTTACGGAGGTCATGTGTGTAACCTATACGCTGGAAAAGGCACGAGAGTTCAGCAGTTTTTCTCTGGAGGGCTTCAACTTTGGGGATACCGTTGTTGTCCAAGGAGCGGGACCACTGGGCATTGCCCACATTGCAATGGCTCGGATGCTGGGCGCCGGCAAGATTATCGCCACGGATATTTCAGATTACAAGCTGGATATTGCCAAGGCCTTTGGTGCCGATGTTGTGATAAACGCGGAGACCACTACGGCAGCGGAGCGGATTGCCCTCATTAAGTCGGAGACAAATGGCCGGGGCGCCGAAATCGTAGTAGAATGCGTCGGCCGCCCGGAGGTATTTCCCGAGGGATTGAAATACCTGCGCAAGGCGGGCATGTATCTGGAACCCGGCAACTTTGTGGACTGTGGCGGTGTTGACGTGAATGTTCACGAGATTTGCGCAAACAATCTGCGGATCGTTGGCATGACCAATCACACGCATACAAAGTATAAAACGGTCATGGAGATGATGCTGCGAACCAAAGATCGCTTCCCCTGGGAGCGGATGTTCAGCCACAAGTTCTCCCTTGCACAGGCGGAGCAGGCCATTCAGACCAGCATGACTAAGGACAGTATGAAGGTTCTCATTGATCCGTGGGCCTAACAGCCGCTGAATTACACAGCTTAGCTTACTTCCTTTTCTCCTACGGGCGGTACTGCTTCTTGAGTTGACGGCGGTACCGCCCACTTCTTAATACATGGAGGATACTTATGAGACTGTCTGTTAAAACGTGCACACTGGCGCTTCCCTATGAGGAGATGCTGGATTTTTGCGTAAAACAAGGCGTTAAAGCGGTGGAAATCGGAACCGGCAACTGGTCTGGCGCCCCGCATATGGACCTGGAGTCAATGCTTGCCTCGGCTGACAAGCGGGCCCGTTGGATTGGTGAACTGGAGCAACGTGGCCTAGTGCTCTGCGCCCTGAACTGCTCCGGGAATCCCCTGGCATACGAAAAGGATTGGAGGGTCACAGTGGAGACCTTCCAGCTAGCTGCATTGCTGGGTGTGAAGAAAATCGTGATGATGAGCGGATTACCCGCCGGCTGCGCTGGCGATACCACGCCGGTGTGGATCACGACCTCATGGCCGCCAGAAACACAGGATGTCCTGCAATACCAATGGAATGAGGTTGCAATTCCCAAATGGCGAAAACTGGCCCGCTTGGCGGCAGATTATGGCATTGAACAAATTGCCCTGGAAAATCACGCCATGCAGCTGGTGTACAATCCAGAGACCTTGCTCCAGCTTCGGCGGGAAATCGGGCCGATCATCGGGATGAATCTGGACCCGTCCCATCTCTTCTGGATGGGGGGAGATCCCATATCGGCAGCCAGAGTGCTGGGAGAATCCGATGCAATCTACCACATCCACGCCAAGGACTCCAGGCCAGAGCGAAGAATGGCGGAGCCAAACGGGATGTTGGACACAAAGCCGATTGAGTCGTTCCGGGAGCGGTCTTGGAACTATGTGGCGGTGGGAGCCGGTCATGGTGCACAGTGGTGGAAGGAATTCCTGTCCGTAGTGCGAATGTGCGGGTATGACGGAGATGTGTCACTGGAGATGGAGGATCTGACCTTACCTATGTTGAAGGGGCATATCTCTTCCCTTCAGGTTCTGCGGGAGGCCCTGACGCTGTAAATGTGGTAAGTGTTGGTTCTTTCCTCCAAATCATAGGTCTTGTCCGGTTATACCATGCTGCCAACCGATCCGGGGGATTCTTCCGTTGTTTCGGCGCTCGGCCGTTCCGAAACAGCAAGGTCTGTCAGCACGGCTATTTTTGCATGTGCTCAGCTTTTTGCGCTCAATCAGGGCCCCCTTCTCTTCGCTAATTTCGGCCATATATGATGAGCGCAACATGCTCCGATTGCAGTATACCGTAAGGATGAAGTTGTATGCCGGCAAAAGAAGAGCTCCCGGCTTGCCCTGATACCACCACCGTACAGGTGATCGGAGGCAAAAGGAAGCTGTTGATTCCCGCAATCTGCCGGCCGGGCTCTGGCGGATCAGCGAACTGAAAAAGAATTTACAGCAGCCCAGCCAGGAGGCCCACACCAACAGCCTGTGTCCTCTGGAGGACGATAGTATCGCCTTCCCGGACAGTCTATCCCACTCCCTGAGCGAACGGGATGACTCCATGCCCTCATCACCAGCGCTATGGAGCAGCGGGAGATTGGGTATCAGACAAGGGTTCAACTCGGAGATGGATGTTTCCCGTATTTAAAGGTTCCGCTGCGCCATGGTCATATCATGTTTTCAGCGACGGATTTTTTGAAGGGGCATTCGTGCCTCAATGGTCCAGGAGCGCCCCAGCGGCTATTTGCAACTCTAAGGAGGCAGCCGAATTTGGCAGAAAAGAGCACCCTCGCCTCAATTTTACAGGCAGAAGAACGCCCTTTCAAAATCCCGAAACTGCCCGCACATCTCCAGCCTAAGAGCTGGCCCCCGAAACGCGCCTGCGGGCGCAGTGCGGGCAGCTGTGACCGCCCTGGCACCAGAAAGGTGTCAGGGCGGTCTCCTGCTATACTCTAAGCGCAGCCAAAAGCTGTGTATCCATGCAGAAATTCTGCATACTAAACCTTGGTATCAACACCCGGTTGGGTGATGATATAATCGCCTCATGCAGGCAGAGGACCGCTTCTTTTCTCCTTGCGGTTTCATCCGCTTTAAGCAGCGTGCGGCCTCGCTCTTACAAGATTTCATTTATGAGCCGGATGCGGGAACACTTGTCCTCCGCCGATATCGAAGCAGGGTATGACTTGTAAGAAACATGAGGACTGTCTGTGACTATGATTGGAGGAT
>CASEPH010000179.1 GCA_949289625.1 uncultured Clostridia bacterium
GAGCACACCCTTACCAGCAAAATGCTGGTGATCGCCGATAGTGATCGTGCCATCGGTTTGGCCGGTATCATGGGCGGATTGAACTCCGAGATTTTGGACACCACCACCACCGTGGTATTCGAGTGTGCCAACTTTGACGGCACCTGCATCCGGCAGACCGCCAACGCTTTGGGGATGCGTACCGACGCCTCTTCCAAGTATGAGAAGAACCTCAATCCTCTGAGCACCTATCCTGCGGTACAGCGGGCCTGCGAACTGGTGGAGCAGCTGGGAGCCGGCGATGTGATGGACGGCATCATTGACGTGCTGAACTTTGTACCTCAGCCGGTGGATGTGCCCTTCCAGCCGGACCGGATCAACAGCCACTTGGGTACGGATCTCTCCCGGGATGAAATGGTTTCCCTGCTCTCCCGTCTGGGCTTCCAGGTGGAAGGAGACGTGCTTCATGTGCCCCAGTGGCGTACTGACATTCATCATATGGCAGACGTGGCAGAAGAAGTCGCCCGGATGTACGGCTATGACAAGATCCCTGTGACCATGTTCCGTGGCGCCACTGCCCAGGGCGGATATACCGACGAGCAGAAGAAAAAGAATCTCACCGGTTCTATCTGCCGCGGCATGGGCTACAGCGAAATCCTCACCTACTCTTTTGGCAGCCCTGCCATGTTCGATCAGATCCGTCTGCCGCAGGACAGTCCGATGCGGAATGTGGTCCGGATCATCAATCCCCTGGGCGAGGACACCTCCATTATGCGCACCACTACCCTGCCCTGCATGATGGATACATTGTCCCGCAACAATGCCTACCGCAACAAGGCTGCCAAACTCTATGAGTTGGCCAAGGTCTATCTGCCCGTGGAGGGCCAGCCCCTGCCCCAGGAGGATGTGATTCTGACCCTGGGCACCTATGGTGCCAACGAGAATTTCTTCACCATGAAAGGTGAGATCGAAACAGTCTTGAAGGCGCTCAACACTCAGCCCCGGGCCTATACGGCCTTGACGACAAATCCCTCCTACCATCCCGGACGCTGCGCCAAGATTACTATCGGCGATGTGGAGCTGGGCGTATTTGGTCAGGTACACCCCTTGGTGGCCCAGAATTATGGCATTGACGGGGAGGTCTACTGCGCCGAATTGAATTTCACTACCCTGCTGACCCTTCTGGCACCAGAAAATCTCTATCAGCCCCTGCCACGGTTCCCCTCTGTAGAACGTGACATCGCCGTGGTCTGCGACAACGCGCTGACCGCAGCAGAGGTGGAAGCTTGCATTCAGAGCGCTGGCGGCAAGCTGCTGCGCAGTGTGAAGCTGTTTGATGTCTATCGGGGCAAGGGAATTCCCGAGGGCAAAAAGTCCCTGGCCTTTGCACTGGAGCTCCGCTCTGACGATCGGACTCTGACAGAGAGTGATTCCACCGAGGTTATGACCGCAATTTTGGACAAACTGGAATCGGCCTTGGGCGCCATTCTTCGTTAAGCAACACACCTGCTCAGTTCTTCGGCTACTTCTCCGAAGCTGAGCAGGTGTCTGGATATTTGCACATATCATCCGTATTCTTTTGTATGTTTATACAGTGCTTTTATTCGTTCTGTTCCTTATAATAGAGTTGGAAGAGAATTCAGGGAAATCAAGAGAACGGAGGTCATTTCATGAAGTTACAAGGAAAATCCGTCGTTGTCACCGGTGCTTCATCCGGTATGGGCAGAGCCATAGTCTCCTTGTTTGTCAAAGAAGGTGCCAATGTGGTTGCCGTAGCCCGTCGTCAGGCCCGCCTGGAGGAGTTGGCTGCCTCCCTGGAGGGATGCAGCGGTCAGGTCGTTCCGTATACTGGAGATGTTTCCAACGAAAAAGACTGTGAAGGCGCCATTCTCCAGGCTGTAAAATCCTTTGGACGGTTGGATATTTTGGTAAATAACGCAGGTGTCATGGACGACATGAGCGCCATTGGCAACGCCACCGATGAGAAAATGCAGCAGGTTTTTCAGATCAATGTGTTCGGACCCATGTATACCATGCGGAAAGCTGTGCAAGTATTTCAGCAGCAGGGCCAGGGCGGCAATATCATCAACGTGGCCTCTCTGGGCGGTCTTCGTACCTGTGCCGGTGCGGTCTACTGCGCTTCTAAGGCAGCGTTGATCTCCCTCACCAAAAACACCGCCTATATGTATATCCCCGAGGGCATCCGCTGTAACGCCATTGCCCCCGGTGGCATTAACACCGAGATCGCCACCTCCATGGGGATTCCCAATGCCCATGGCTACGGACGGGTGAAAAATGTACTTGCTGCCGCGCCTGCTCCAGGTTCTCCGGAGCAGATTGCATCCGTAGCCCTGTTCCTGGCCAGTGAGGATTCCAGCTATGTCAACGGCGATGTGCTGCTGGTGGACGGCGGCTGGGGTGCGGGCTGATCCTTGCATTCTTTTTGCGGCAACATTTCAGATACATTTTTGCTTTCTTTTATTGAAAATTAGTTTTTTCCCATCGCAAAATGTTGTTTTTCTTTCAGACTATGGAGCTATAAAATGACGTTTCATATCGCATATTCCTCCTTTTGCATCGGCCTTTCGGGGCCGATGCAATTTTTCTTGCAAGTTTTCATGTAAATTCATGCATTTTTTTGTTTACAGCTTCCCATTTCTTTGATACAATGGAACCACACAAAAAGGAGGTTTGATCTATGAATCTGCAAACACCAAATGCTAACGACGCCACCAGAAGTGTCAACCGCTCCCGTAATGTGGTTCCCTCCAGCGGCCTGTGCTCTCGCTGCATCGACGGATGTAAGGGCGGGTGCGAAGTTTTTAAGGCCACTTTCCGTGGACGGGAGCTCATTTATCCCGGTCCCTTTGGCGATATCACTGCCGGTGGCGACAAGGACTATCCAGTAGATTATTCTCATCTGAACATTCAAGGTTACGCCCAGGGTGGCCGTGGAATGCCCGAGGGTGTAGAAGCCAGCCCTGATACGGCGCTGTTCTCCAAGGTTTCCACGGAAACGGAATACGGCTGGGATCAGAAAGTTAAGATGTCTGTGCCTGTATTTACCGGTGCTCTGGGCTCCACCGAGATTGCCCGGAAAAACTGGGAGCATTTTGCCGTAGGTGCCGCCATTTCCGGTATCACCATCGTCTGCGGCGAAAATGTCTGCGGTATTGATCCCCAGCTGGAGCGGGGTGCCAACGGTCTCATTACCAAGGCTCCCGATATGGATCGCCGTATCGAAACCTATCGCCGCTATCATCGCGGCTACGGCGAACTGCTTGTCCAGATGAATGTGGAAGATACCCGTCTGGGCGTGGCAGAGTACATCCTTGACAAGCATGGCATTGAGACCATCGAACTCAAATGGGGCCAGGGCGCCAAGTGCATTGGTGGCGAGATCAAGATCAGCTCTCTGGAGCGTGCTTTGGAGCTGCAGAAGCGCGGCTATATCGTCACCCCTGATCCCTCCGATCCCATCAACCAGAAGGCATTCCAGGAAGGTGCAATTAAGGAATTTGAACGTCACAGCCGTCTGGGCTTCATCTCTGAGGAGAGCTTTGCCTCTGAAGTAGAGCGACTCCGCAAGCTGGGCTTCAAGCGTATCACCCTGAAGACCGGCGCCTACAGCCTCAAGGAACTGGCCCAGGCTCTCAAGTGGTGCTCCAAGTACCACATCGACCTGCTGACCATCGACGGTGCCTCCGGCGGTACCGGTATGAGTCCCTGGCGTATGATGGAAGAGTGGGGCATTCCCAGCCTGTATCTCCACAGCGCTGCTTATCAGTTTGCAGAGATCCTGACCCAGCAGGGCGAGCGTGTACCGGATCTGGCCTTTGGCGGTGGCTTCAGCTCTGAGGACGGCGTATTCAAGGCTTTGGCGCTGGGTGCTCCTTACACCAAGGCTGTGTGCATGGGCCGGGCCCTGATGATTCCCGGCATGGTGGGCAAGAACTGTGCCCAGTGGCTCAAGGAGGGCAACCTGCCCAAGTCCATCTCCGAGTACGGCTCCACGCCCGAGGAGATCTTTGTGAGCTACGAGCGGGTGAAGGATCTGGTGGGTGCAGATGAAATTGACAAGATTCCGCTGGGAGCTATTGGCATTTTCAGCTACGCCGATAAGCTCAAGGTTGGTCTCCAGCAGTTTATGGCTGGTTCTCGCTGCTTCAGCGTTCCCGCCATCTCCCGGAAGGAACTGATGAGCCTCACCGAGGAATGTGCCAAGGTCACTGGCATCCCCTATCTTATGGACTGCTATCGTGATGAAGCACTGGAGATTCTCAAAGGCTAATGAAACAGATATGAAACAAAATGGACTGCCGCGGTTGCGGCAGTCCATTTTTGCGTATTATTGCTTTGAAAGACGCTCCAAAATCTCCCGGTCCGCAGGGCAAAAAGAATACTGTGGAATCTCCTCCGAAGTGATCCAGCGCAGATCCTGATGTTCCAGCAATCGTGGCGTCCCCACAGCAATGGTTGCCTCATACAGCCGAAGATGTACCTTTAAATCCGGGTACTGATGGGTCACCTCCATATACAGGTTCCCCACAGTAATTTTAATATCCAGTTCCTCCTGGCACTCCCGAATCAACGCTTCCTCTGGTGTTTCCCCTGGTTCGATTTTACCGCCTACAAATTCCCACAGAAGGCCTCGGGCCTTGTATGCTGGTCTCTGACAGATCATAAACCTGTCGTTCTGCCAGATTAGCGCTGCTACGACCTCGGTCACGCCATTGCTTTTATGCACATTTCTGCACTCCTTCCCCGACTCAGGTTTTTCAAAGCTCCTGAGCTCAGCATCGTACATCCTTTCTGCCGTAACGCAGGAAGGATATCACCACCGCCACAATTGAAACCAGGATCCCCAAAAGAATCAGTTCCAGGGACAGTTGTTCCTCTGAAATAATGTCTGCGGCCTCTGCATAGGCATAGGGCGTCAAATATCTGAGAAAACCTGCCTGCTCGGTGAGATTCCGAATGATGTTCAAAAAGTAAAATACAGCAGCAATTCCCAGGCCGATCCCCACGCTTCCCCGACTGAGAAAGGCGGATACTGCAAAGGTAAGGCAAAATACCTCTATCTGCATCAACAGATAGGCCAGGTGAAGCAGTCCCAGAAGATTCCATGATGCCTGTTCTCCAATCAACAGAATGGACAGCCCGCTGACTGCAAAGACAATTACATTCAACAGGATGACCTGTATCAGCCCGGCCAAAAGCTTTTGGGCAACCACATAGTTCCGGGATATGGGATGCGTCAGCAAAAATTCAGCTGTACGGTCTTTTTCCTCTTTGGACAGCAGCGTAATCCCCACATATGCCGCAAAGAAGCCACCGCCAATCCCCAAAATATTGCCACACTCCACCCCATAAAAGCCCATCAATTCGCCAAAGCTGACACGGTCCATACCAAAGGCTGCGGAGAATCCGCCCATATTGGCAAAGATCTGGCTGACCTCATCCATTTCCTCCCGCATTTCCGGGAAAAGCAGTACGCAGACCAGCAGCATCAATGCGGTGGCTCCTGTCCAAATGCACAGGGGAAGCAATCCTTGACGCAGTTCTTTTTTGCATAGGGTCATTGGGATTCGCCTCCCTTTTCATAATAGTGTAAAAAGACATCCTCCAGATCCGGCTCTGTGATGGTCACGTCCTCCACGGGCATTTGTCCAAGAAGCTGCAGCAGAGACCGGGCCTGTCCCTGATAGAGGAACCGCACAGTATCTCCACTGTGTTGAACCGAACTAATCTCCGGTATTTCCGGCAGAGTACACGGCCCCTGCAGCGTCACCAGGCGAGAATTGGTCTTTAGTAGTCGGGACACCGGTTCCACGGCAACAAGCCGTCCTTCCTTCACCACCGCTGCCCTGGTGCAATTCTGTTGAATTTCTGAAAGCACATGGGAGGACAAAAATATCGTTGCCCCCTCCTGCTGCCGTTCCCGAATCAACGAGAAAAATTCCTTCTGAATCAGGGGGTCCAGGCCGCTGGTAGGCTCATCCAGCACATATAGCTCCGGCCTGTGCTGAAACGCACAGACAATGGCCACCTTTTTTCGGTTCCCCAGAGACAGCTCCGAGATCCGCCGATTTCCGTCCAGATCCAGTCGCCGGCACAGCTCTTTAGCCTGTGTGCTACAGTCGACGCCTCGCAATTTCCAGGATAGACACAGCACATCCTTCACCCGCATCTGACTGTAAAACACAGCCTCCGACGGCATATATCCCACACGGCTTAGAATTTGTCTGTTTTCCCGAACAATATCCATTCCCGCAACCTGCGCTCGTCCTGAAGTTGGCTGAACCAGTCCCAGCAGCAGCCGAATCGTGGTGCTCTTTCCTGCCCCGTTCGGGCCGATAAACCCAAAAATCTCCCCAGGTTCCACGGATAAATCCAGGTCCAAAATTCCCCGGGCCTTGCCATAGAATTTTGTCAGTCCCTCCGTCTGTATCACAGGCATAGACATTCCCCTCCCTTCAACGCGAAGCCTTTTACTCTTGCCTACTTTACCACAGGCGGCTCGTTCGGTCAACCGCTTTCCCCTTCCAAAAGCCGACGGAATGTGATATACTAAAAGAAAACACAAGGGGAGCGGAATGTATGAACGCAGTTGGATTTGACAATCAAAAATACCTGAAAACCCAGTCCGAACAGATTTTGAAACGCATTGAAGAATTCGGCGGCAAGCTATATTTGGAATTTGGCGGCAAGCTGTTTGACGACTACCATGCCTCTCGTGTGCTTCCCGGATTTCAACCGGACAGTAAGATTCGTATGCTGCAGCAGCTGCGGGACGATGTGGAGATCGTCATCACCATCAACGCCGAGGATATTGAGAAGAACAAGATCCGCGGAGATCTTGGCATCACCTATGACGACGACGTGCTTCGGCTCATTGATATTTTTCGCAGTCTGGGACTCTATGTGGGAAGCGTGGTGCTGACCCGGTGCGACGGGCAAGCCTCTGCCAACGCATTTCTTAAGCGTCTTACCTCTTTGGGTATCCGGTGCTACCGGCACTATCCCATTGCAGGTTATCCTTCGGACGTCCCGCACATTGTCAGTGATGAAGGTCTGGGCAAAAACGACTATATCGAAACCACCCGTTCCCTGGTGGTAGTTACTGCACCAGGCCCTGGCAGCGGGAAAATGGCCACCTGTCTGTCTCAGCTTTATCACGACCACAAGCGAGGCATCACCGCCGGATATGCCAAATTCGAGACATTCCCCATCTGGAATCTGCCCCTGAAGCACCCGGTAAACCTGGCCTATGAAGCAGCCACAGTGGATCTCAGCGACGTGAATCTCATTGATCCTTTCCATCTGGAAGCCTATGGGGAAACGGCAGTGAACTACAATCGGGATGTGGAGATTTTCCCTGTACTGAATGCCATTTTTGAAAAAATCCAGGGCGTTTCGCCCTACCGTTCTCCTACAGATATGGGCGTAAATATGGCTGGCTACTGCATCGTGGACGACGACGTGTGCCGCATGGCCTCCAAGCGTGAAATTCTGCGGCGCTACTACACTGCCTGTGTAGAGCGGATTCAGGGCAAGTGCGACGACGAACCTATCCGCAAGCTAGAACTGCTAATGAATCAGGCAGGTGTCACCACCGAACTTTGCCCGGCAATCTCCGCCGCACTGCTGAAGGCCAAGACCACCGGCGCACCTGCTGGAGCCATGGTTCTTCCCGACGGTCAAGTTGTAACCGGGAAAACTTCTGATACACTTGGTGCAGCCTCTGCCCTTCTACTCAATGCTCTGAAGGCTCTGGGCGGCATCGACGACCATTTTGATTTGATTTCCGCCCAGGTGCTTGAACCGATCTGCGAACTCAAAACTCAGTATCTGCTCCACCGGAATCCCCGACTCCATACGGACGAGGTACTTATGGCTCTAACCATCTCTGCGCTGACCAATCCTGTGGCTCAGCTGGCCAAGGAGCAGCTGCCCGGTCTCAAGGGCAGTGACGCCCATTTCTCCGTGATACTCAGCGAGGAGGACGAATCCCTGTTGCGTCGATTGGGCATCAACGTCAGCTGTGAGCCCCAATATGAGGTAAACCGTCTGTATCACAAATAAGAACCTATGATAAAACGCCGCCGCAGAAGCAACGATCTGCGGCGGCGTTTTTTGAATCATACAATTAGAACAGCGGATCACCAAAGCCCTTGTTGTTGGGATAGAGCGGAATATTCTCAAACTCCGCACAACCAGGGGAATAGGTATGATCCTCGTCCAGCTTTTCATAGGGCTCCGGTGCTGGCACCGTATCCTGCACCGTCTGGATAATGCTGATATCATTGTGAGCCTGCCGAAGATCAGAAATCCCGCTTCTGGGAGGACCGGAGCAGTTGCCCACATTGAGTTCACCGGAAAGGTACTTGCGGAAGCGATCCTGAGCCCAGTTGGTCTCGTCGTAGCTGTCGCCGATGTCCGGGCACACCTGCTCATGGAACCACCACCAGCGTCCGTCCCGGTATACAAAGTCGGAGCCATACCGCTCCCACAACCATCCGCCGGAACGTCCGCCCTTGGGTCCGTTGACACTCATCATGGTGCCAGGGGTCAGGTAGAAGCTGCGGGCAGATTTCCCGTCATCCGCCACCTCAATCACAGGAGACGCCAGCACATGGCAACTCTGACCAAAAGTATCGGGATTGTGGCCATAGAGTTCAAAGAGGCCATAGATTTCCTTCATCTTGGTGGGGCGCTGAATCTCTTTTTCCGTGGCAGTCTCAAAGGGCATACCACTGTCGCCCTTGTCATCCTTGGGTACGGTCATTCCCACCTCTTCATCCGAAGGCGCAAAGGCATGGGCTTTCAAAGGCTGTCCAAAATGGGCCGGAACCAGTTCTTTATAGCCCATCATGCGGCCGAAGGTATGTCCAAAGGTGGAATTATCCGACCGAAGCCAGAAGGTGCCGTATTCCTCACGGCCCCGGTTGACCCCGTGCAGATAGGCATGACGTGCCTTTAACTCTTCCACCTTCTGTCCCGCCACAACGGCGGCGACCCGTTCATGGAGGCTTTTGTTTTTATTCATACTCGCTCCTCCTTACATCATTTCCAGGCGCTCGTAGAACTTGCGGCCTACCTTGCCCTTGGGACCGTATCCCTCGTCCTCATCATAGGTTTTGAAGGGACGAGGCATATCATAGAACAGATACTCCCAGCCGAACTGGTTATCGTATACTTCTTTTTTCACTGTGGGATCCCCGTAGAACCGAGACGCAGGATCATAGCCCTCAATCACGGTGTTCACTTCGTTGTAGTTTTTGCCGCTCTCCATGGAGAAGTCATGCTGTTCTACCATATGCCAGATCTTCCAACCGTCAACTTCCCGAACCAACTCAATGAGCAGCAGCGCCACTTCAAAATAGCAGTCCGCGGTGCCGTCGGGCTTGCCTTTACCGGAAATGCCCAGATCATATCCCAGGTATCTGGCGTATTTATCGTCTACCGAGATATAGAGCAAAGGCGTCGTACAGGAGTGCATGGCCGTCATGCCAAGACCCAATTCCGCGTTATCGTAGGCTCCGGGTTTTGCCGCCTTCCAGGCGTCCAGGGTTTCCTGCTCCGCAGCCTGGTATTCGTCCACCAGGTGACGCTTGACTTCATCAATCCCCACAAAAAAGCCTGTGTTGGTTCCGAAGGAGGCGTCCGCAACATGCTCCGGCTCCTTGACCCACAGCTCATCAATGGCCTGCTGGGTATCGCCATTGCCCCAGTACAGTACAAAACGGCTCACCAGATTTTGGATCATTTCTTTATCCCAGGCATGGAGGATCATCTCTTCATCGGTAAATTCCCGCTTATATTCTTTGAATTTTTCCATTTGCCATCCTCCTTTCAAATCCCATAGCTGAAGGTCTTGTCAAAGCTTTCGTAGGGTTCCGGGCACCTGGGGGATTTTGTTTTGGGTCGGTCCGGATAAAAGGTCTCAAACACCTTTTTCGGTACATTGGGCGCAGGCATATGAAACTCCGCCATTGCTTCCAGTCCGGGCACAGGCTCGAATACCTTCTCCTCTGCGCAGAAGGGTACGCCGCACTGATGGTCCACATTGAACACCAGCAGCAGATTCAGAATCTTCCACTCCCCTGCCTCCAGGACAAAGTCCACCGCAGCCCAACCAAAAATCCAGTTGGCCACAGGACCGGCCGCCGTCAAATGGCAAGTGGAACCACGAACATTCCAGATTCCCTTGGCGGTTTGACCGTCGTCGGCGATTTCAATGACCTGGGACTCAAAGGGCAGATAGGTAATCATACCCACGCCGTAGATCTCTTCTTCGGTCTTGTCTCCTAGTTCCTTGGGAAACAGCTTCTGGATCAGCTCTGAGGACAACTTGATCTCGTCGCCTAGCGCCTTGTAGTAGCCGGCCACAGCTTCGGCGCCCTTATAGTACCCATCGTTCAGACCGAGGCAGACATCTTCCCGTTTGCTGAAGTAGCGGTGATATACCTCCGCTTCCTGCTTGACCGCGTAGTCATGGGAGATTCTGCCCATAATGTTGCGGATCTCCCGGCGCCACTCCAAACGCTCCAGAAGTTCCATGGGGCTGAATTCTTTCATGAAATCCCTCCTTAATTGGTGTGTCAATGAAATTTCTTCCAAAGTTTGTATACTAAGTATTATACCGACTACATAATATCCTGTCAATCGATTCAGGGAAAATGAGAACTTCCTTACGGAATTGCACAAAAACAAGCGGCAAAATTTTGTTTGACATTAACAGCCGGAACCGATATTCGGTTCCGGCTGCCATTGCATCGAAAAAATTTTTCCTTCCAATTACCGCATATTGTAGCGATCCAGGGCATCTTGCAGGATCTGCGTGCAGGATGCAATATCCATTCCTTCAATCTCTGCCACAAACTGATCGTACTCACTGATATCCCGTGTTCCGGTGATGAACTCCAGAATACTTTGCTGCACATAGGTGCGAATATCGCTGAAAATTGCGCTGTAGGTTGCAGCTTCCTCAGAAGTCAGGCTCAGATTACTCGTCAGGCAGTCCGCCGTATCATTTTCCGTATTGTTCCACACGTCCACCATGTTCAGTTCATTTTCTCCATAGTTGTTCATAGTCCGGGTGGAATCAATTCGGAAGGAGCCTGCTCCCAGGGTATAGCAGTTGAGGCACCAGGAATAAGCCAGGCCATTGGGGTTATTTAGCATCAAATCCGTCCAGACGTGTTCGCCGTTTTCTCCATAGGTGAAGGTCTCTCCCTCCACGCCATAGTTGCAAAGCTCAGACCCCTCGTCGGTATAGAGGTAGTCCAGCATCTGGCAGGCTGCCAGGAATTCTTCACTGTCATCATCCAGATTGGTACTCAGGGAGAATCCCTTGGCGGAGGTGTACTCCACCTGACGTCCCAGATGCACCGGCTCACCGGTCTCCACATTTACAGGTACGTCCACCGGCATTAAGTCAAAGGTGTCACCGTCGGGAGCCTGCTCCATCAGCGTCGTGTAGTTTGCCACGGTATAATATGTAACACCAATCTGGCCGTCAAACAGCAAGCTGGAGTCAGGAATATTGTCTACTGCGCTGGTAAAATCACTGTAGATAAGTCCTTCCTTGTACCAGGTCTGCATGGTCTCCAGATAATCCCGGAATCCCTCCTCCAGAGGACTGAAAGCCACCTGTGTGCCATCCTTGGCCATGTAATAGGCGTATGTGGAAGAATCGTTTGCG
>CASEPH010000180.1 GCA_949289625.1 uncultured Clostridia bacterium
GGAAAAACGGTTGCTGATACCCGAGAAATAGAGAAGAAAGCATACATCACCGTCTACGAAAAATCGGAGAATGATGAGTTGGCAGGGTACATCTCTGATGACTTTGGACTGATTGCAGACAGCAAACGGCTGGGCTACTCGGACAAATGGTTGGAGAAACTGATTTCCTGCTATGAAAATGCAAGGATGCCTTGTGGAGAACTTTGAGGGAGGTATTGCCATGGGACTTGACATCTACGCCGGAACATTGACCCGGTACTATTCTCACAACTGGAAAACGGTTGTTCAGCAGTGGGCGGAGGAAAACGGATACGCCTTTAACCAGATCACGCCGGATGGAGAACCTGCTGATAACGAGGAAGAACTGTCCCCGGCAGAGATCCAGGCGGCGGTGGAGAACTGGCGGGATCAGATCTTGAGCGCCATTTCTCAGCCGGGCCAGCCCCCCTACGCCCCCTGGCCGGAGGATAATGAAAAGCCCTATTACACCGACAAGCCGGATTGGGATGCCTTCGGCGCTATGCTGCTGGTGGCCGCCTGCCATACATACAAGGAGCCGGTGCCCCCCACTGTGGAGAAAGGCTGGAACTTCGGGGAACATCCTCTGGTCGCCCGTCTTGCATCGGACGAGGAGCGGGTGTGGTCCCTGTTCCGTGGGGCAACTTGGTGGCTGCCTCTGGCGGATGCCTTCTTTTTTCAGGCACCTCTGCCCACCGATAACACCGCCGCCATCAGCACGGTGGGCGGACTGCGGAAGGAACTGGAGAAGCTGACCCAGCTGGCATGGCAGGCCGATGAGGATGCCATCCTTGACTGGGCCAATACCGAAGGATACCCGGTAGACGGCACCATAGGCCCGGATGGGCAGTATAGCAAGGCGGACATCCCGGAACACACCCAGTATGACACCCAATCCCTGGCCAAGTTTGCCTTCTCCATGTTCTGGCGTGCCATGCGATTTGCCGAAGATCAGCAGGTGCCGATCCTGCTGGATTTCTGATGCATAGGTGAATAACGGCGGAGACCGAATCAACTCTCAATAAAGGTTGTGATACACTCATGCAATGGCAGCCCGAATCTCTAATGCCTTATTTACACTTTGATTCTAGAGAGAAGAGCGGCTCCAACTGGAGAAAGGCTCAGGTCGTTTGTACCTGTGGGGAACAGTCTTTTTCGATTCATTACATAGGCGAGGCAGCCAAAAGTCTTCTGGGAAAGATTGCTCTTTTTCCGTCCGACGATGGTTCGCTTCATGTCGCTGGAGAATGCACGGGCTGTGGCAATGCCATTTTGCTTTTCGCACAGTATTCGGATGGGGACGAAGCGGCAGCTGTTCCGCAGTCTTGTCCCAAATGCGGAAAGAACAGCTGGAGACCGGAGATGGAGTTGGAATACCCGGGGGAAGAGGAGGAACTTTCGCCTGCACAGTGCCAATGGGAACGAATCTCTCTGGAATGTACAATGTGTGGATATAAGGCAAGGCATTATCTGGATCTGGAAATAGAGTAAAACCACGGGGTATGAACTGTACCGATCAGGGGGTGGCGTTGTTGAATTTTTTATGGAATCGCCCTAAATATCCTGACTATATTTATCACAAGTGGGACGATTGGGATTCATCAAACCCTGCAATGTGCAGTCAGCTGATAAAGCACATCATTGAAAAAATGGCTGCTTTCAATGCGCCATTCCTTTACTGTAACTTTATCCGGGAATCCTATTCGTTAGAGCCAGACCAAATAATCGGATTGAAAAAGGAGATAGAGGACTTTATATCTCGCCACGATTATTGTGAAGTAAAATACGCTAGCACCAGTGATATCATGGCTGTTATGAGGCTGTCGCAAAAGCAATTTGAAGAGGAAGGATGCCGCCTTTTGTCATACTTTAGTGAATTGCTGATCTCGATTCCTAAGGAGCACATGGAATGGGACGACTTTCTGCGCATATTTCACAGTGGCCATCAGGCGCATCAAATGCAGAAGGTCAGGACCATGTCGGAAGAACTGATTCTCATATCTACAGACGAAGCGTTGATTCAGGTGTATACAAATAAATAAAGTGAAACGAAGATCGTAAATAAACTGGCACCCGTGACCTCTGTTGAGGTGAACGGGCACCTTGTCCGAGCACGAATGGATAAGGTGGCAGTTGAATATGTCAAAAAAGGGTATCACCTCGGGATATGAGTAAAACAACTAATTTGCAGAAAGGCGTTTTTATGTCTGATTATATTGTAAAGATTGTGCCCAGAGATCCGACTTGCAAAGTTGCTGAACAGCGTCTCATGGAGGCCAAACATTTTATCGAATCAAAACTGTCCTGCGACAGCGTCACAATCGAATTTTATGAATTCCCTCAGTTTATCGATTGCGGTGGCAATCTTGAACGCATCCTCTGTCCACTGTGTGGAGCCGTTCTCGATATGAACTGGTGGTCGAATGCCGTCAGCCGGGCATATGAGAACC
>CASEPH010000181.1 GCA_949289625.1 uncultured Clostridia bacterium
GCTGATCCACTCCGCCGGCGTCACCGACGACCGGTATGAGACCTGGCAGAAGCACGCCAGCAGCGTGGCCTTCCCGGAGGCCATGGCGGACGCCGCCTCCAGCGTGGTGGAGCATTTCAAGGGCAAGATCGCCTTCATCAATGTGATGAAGAACCTCTCGGTGGACTGCGACTGCTGCGCCGTGGCGGAGGACCCCTGCATGAAGGACATCGGCATCCTGGCATCCCTGGACCCGGTGGCCATCGACCAGGCCTGCATCGATCTGGTGCTTGCCTCCGACGACCCGGGCAAGGAGCACTTCATGGAGCGGGTGAACAGCCGTAACGGGATTCACACCATCGAGGCCGCCGCCGACCTTGGCTTCGGCTCCCGTGAATATGAATTGATCCAGCTGTAAGGCCGGCATGGAGGAAATCGGCATGAGTAAAATACTGGTCGCTTATTTTTCTGCCAGCGGCGTGACCGCCGGAGCCGCCAAGGAAATCGCGGAGGCTGTAGGGGCGGACCTGTTTGAGATCCGCCCGGAGGAGCCCTATACCGCCGCGGACCTGGACTGGAGGAATAAGAAAAGCCGCAGCTCCCTGGAGATGACCGATCCGGACAGCCGCCCGGCCATGGCGGCGCCGGCGCCCGACATGGCGCGGTACGACACCGTCTTTGTGGGCTTCCCCATCTGGTGGGGCGTGGAGCCCCGGGTGGTGGACACCTTCCTGGAGAGCCGGGACCTCACTGGAAAAACGGTGATCCCCTTCGCCACCTCCGGCGGCAGCGGCATGGCCTACGCCCAGCAGCATCTTCAGGGCCTGTACCCTGCGCTCCGCTGGGAACAGGGGGAGCTGGTCACCGTCAGGACCGCCGCTGGCTGGGCGAAGGCCGCCCTGGGGATGTGAGCCGGCCATGCCAAAGGGTTCGGAAGAGCTGACCCTCGCCCGGAGGGAGGAGATCGTCAACGCCTGCGCCGCCCTGTATGAGACCATGGGCTTCAAGGAGATCACCATCCGGGACATCGGGGAAAAGACCTCCTTCACCCGCACATCCATCTATAACTACTTCCAGACCAAAGAGGAGATCTTTTTGGCACTGTTCCAGCGTGAGTATGAGACGTGGAGGGAGGACCTGGAGGCCGTGCTCCATGGACATGACAGAATGTCCATAGAGGAGTTTTCCGACGCGCTGGCCCGCACGCTGGAGCGGCGGGAGCTGCTGCTGAAGCTGCTGTCCGTGAATCTCTACGATATGGAGGCCAACAGTCGGATGGAGAGGCTGGTGGCGTTCAAGACGGCCTATGGCGATTCCATGGGGGCCGTGACCCGCTGTCTGGAAAAGTTTTTCCCGCAAATGGCGGAGGGGGATATCCAGCGGTTTATCTATGGCTTTTTCCCATTCCTGTTCGGTGTGTACCCCTATACCGCGGTGACGGATAAGCAGCGTGAGGCGCTGCGGGAGGCCCGGGTCAGCTCCGTCACGCTCTCCATCTATGAGATCGCAAGGACATTGATTGAAACCCTCTTGAGGGGACTTTCAAGATAGGTTTTCCATTCTCTCGCCGCGCCCCGCCCCGGTCAGTGACAGGGCCGTGCCCCACGAATCGTTTTTCGTGCGGCACGGCCCTTTTTGCTATGCAAAAGCATAGCAAAAGCGCCCTGTGCCGGCTCTGACGGCACGGCATGGAATTTCAGCGCGTGGGCCGGGGACGGCCCACATGCGCGAAACTTCATGTGCCGCTTACTTTTGCCTGTTATCGTGGTGCGCCCACGGCGCATGAAGTTTTGTGCCAAAGGCAGCACATGGACATTTGCCAGACAGTGGACCGCTATTTTGCGCTTTGCCCGGCAGAGAGGCTGTCCCGCCCGCGATACTCGCTTTTGATGATTTCAACCATGTCCTCCGGGCTTTCCTTGCAGCCGTTTTTCAGCCAGAGCTTTATGATTTGCGTGATCCCCGCTCTGAAAAACTCCATATGATATTCGATAAAACGATTTTGAAAATGCTCACGGGCAAGGGCTGTATCATACCGGATGATTTTATAGTTGTTATCATAGCCGAGCTTAAAGTAGGTTTGATAGACGATTTGGTTCTCTTTGATATGGCGAAATAGTTTTAGATAGTCGTTGCTGTTATATCCCTGTGAGATCTCATCGTTGTATAAAGCAGATACCGCGATCTCAAGCTTGTCCCGTATCGCGTCAGCCAACCCGTAAATATCGGTATAGTTTGCATAAAATGTGGTCCTGTTCAGTCCGGCGCGCTTGCAGAGATCCGACACGCTGATCTCATCCAATTCTTTTCCCTGGAGCAGTTGAATAAAGACTTTCTCAATACGCTCCATCGACTCTCGTTTCCTCTTGTTGTTTGGTGTATTCATGGAAACTCCTTTATCCCAACACTTGTTGACAAATTGGTGATTGTTTTTGTCCTTCCATCCCATTATACTTGATTTACGAAGAAACAACAACTGTTGTTTTAATATTTTGGAGGTACATGTCAAATGAAAAAAAGCAGTTTTGTCGCAATGGTGTTAGGGACGGTCAGCGTCGTTTTGTTCGCGCTGGGGATGTGTATGGCGCTGATTCCGGAGTGGAACGCGTTTCAGCCGGGGATCATTTTTGGCTGCGTTGGTCTGCTGCTGGGCCTTGTCACGCTGGCCGTATGGAGAAGGATGGAGCATAAGGAGCCGATTCACATTACCGGAAAAGCTGTCCTGACGGCCCTTGTCGGCATCGCCGGCGCTTTGGCGCTGGGGGTGGGGATGTGCTTTAGCATGGTCTGGGGCAGAATGGTCGTGGGCATTGTAATCGGCCTGATTGGGATTATCGTTTTGCTCTGCCTGATCCCCATGACAAGGGGAATGACAGATTGAACCCGAAGCAGATAGCGGTCTCGCTGCTGGCTCAAACAAAAATAGGCGAAAAGTTTGTGTCAAGCCAGCGTTACCGCGCCATCCTTTTTGCTGGGGCTGCTTTCGCGCTCAATTTGCTCTATGCCCTATACCATTGCGCGCTTGGGATTCTGAACCGCTCGCTTTGGTTCATTGCTATGTGCGCCTTTTATGGGATTTTGGCCACGATGCGGTTTGCTGCGGTGCTGTGTGGACGAAATCACCACAAATATCCCTCCGATGATTCTGATGATACGGAGCAGTTTGTGATGAAATTCTCCGGCATACTGTTGGTCGCATTGGGCGCCGTACTTGCGGCGGTCAACTATATCAGTTTGTCTCAGAATATCGCCGCAAAGTACGAAGAAATCATGATGATTACCATAGCGGCGTACACATTTGGCAAAATAACCATGGCGGGAGTGAAGGCTGTAAAGCAGCGCAGGAATCCATCTCCGCTGCTGCGGACAATTCGAACGATCGGCTACGCGGAGGTATCCGCCTCTCTGCTGACGTTGCAGCGGTCCATGCTGGTTTCCTTTGGCTCCATGGACCACAGGCAGATCCGCTTTATGAACGCTATGACGGGAGCCGCCGTATGCCTGTTTGTGCTGCTGCTCGGAGTGTCCATGATAGCAAAATCGAATAGAATCGAATAGAAAGGAAAATCATTATGGCAAAATCAAAATTGGTGACAGCGAACGAAAAAATAGCAGAGAAGGTTGTTGGAGGCTATCAGAAAATTGAAGATGCGGTTGTCGGCGGCTATACCAAGATCGAGGACGCCTTTGTTGACCGCTATCTGACAAGAGACGGGGAAACCGTTGAAGAAGCAAAGGCAAGACTAAAGAGTGAACAGGACGCACGGCAATAAGCGGCATGGTCGTCTGGGCCGCCCGGCAGTCAGAATGGAAATTCTCAACAAATAGCTCAGGGCGGCAGCACTCCTTGCTGCCGCCCCTTGCGTCTGCCGTTGCTGGTTATTGCATGTCTTTGGCTTTCATTTTTGCAATTTCTTTTTTCTTTGCCACCTGATGTCCTTGAATCCAAAACAGGAAAAAAATAAGCGTCGGGAAAACAGTCATTTTCCAATCCTCTCCCCAATTGATTTTCCCGCTGAAAAACAAAAATGCGAGTAATGCAATCCACAAAAGAGGAATAATTCCGCCTAAATACCAAAATTTAGGACTTCTTCTGCACAACCAGACATGAAGTATAATGACAGCAATCGCAATAAGCAATGTAATGGCTGCATTCATGGTCTCTTCTCCTTCTCCTGCTTATATTTTTCGATAATGATTTTTGCTGTTTCCAAATCAATCCGGGAGTCAACCGCTAATCCTTTGATAAATGCTGAAAATGGTTCTTCCTCCTTTTGGTCGCTCAATTCGATTTTTTGAATGAGCTTATCCAATCTAAGACGAACTGTAGGATAAGACACCTCGTATAAACGCGCAATTTCTTTCAATGAACCTGATTTCAAAACAAAGTTCTTCAGGAAGGCTGTGTCCTCCTGCTCCAACGCAAGTATCCATTGTGGGATTTTATCTATCTCCAAATCAATTCTCCTTTCTTATTAGCTTTAATAAAATTTAGTATAGCATAAATAAAATTAAAGTCAATAGAAATATAAAAATGATTTTTAGAAATAAAGGCAGCTGCCATTTGGAGCCGCTGAGGAATCGTTCTCAAACACCGAGACAGAGTATGAGCTTGGCGATATAGTTTATTGTCATCTAGAGATCCCACCATGGGGATTTTCCATGACCACGATGGGAACTCCATTAAGTGTTGACCGATCGGGATGAGAGCGGAGGCGGAATTGATTTCCGCTGCGCATTTTAATTCCAGGGAGTGGAGGCCGCCTCCGGCGGCCGGAACCCAAAACAAAAGGCAACTGCTCTCGCAGTTGCCTTTTATTTTGGAAGGGGAGGTTAAAATCGATATTTTCAGTTTTGAACCTGTTACAATAAATGCCACACAACCGGCCTTCTGGCCGGCGGCGCTTTTGCGCCGTGCGAGCGTTTTGCCGCAGGCAAAACCTCGGCGCAGGCGGAATTCACCGCACAGCCGTTGGCGGCTTTGCCGCCTTACGGATGTGGCGTACCCCTTGCGGGTACTTCCGCCGAGCATTGAAATACCGAAGGGTGGAGCGGACCAACGGTCCGCGAAACCCAAAAAGAAAGACACGCTAAAAGCGTGTCTTTCTTTTTGGTACGCCCGACTGGATTCGAACCAGCGGCCTACAGAGTCGGAGTCTGTCACTCTATCCAGCTGAGCTACGGGCGCGTACG
>CASEPH010000182.1 GCA_949289625.1 uncultured Clostridia bacterium
TTCTCCCGAGTCAGGTTCTGAATGACGTCAAATCTGGCCCTGGTAAGGGTCCTGAGCGCCTGGTAACGATAGTCGTCCATATAGACCTCCTTGGCGATCCTGCCAAAACGGAGATGGTCGGCAATCACAAAGGCATCCACCCAGTCATTCTTCGGCAGGTCTGGGTAAGCATCCTTGAACTTTTTGACCTGCTTGGGATTAAGAACATGGATCTTTCGCTGGAACTGGCCAAGGCTGCCGTCTTCCCGGAGAGCGTAAACCAAGCTGTCCCCGTAGATGGAGGTGGCTTCCAGGCCAATCACCACATCGCTGAGTTGCATGGAGCGCAGTGCCGACACGATCTTCTCTGACAATATTTTAGCACCGCCGAGGTTGTTCTGCACGGAAAAGCTGGAATACTTACTGCCGTCCGGCTTCATCAGGTAAGCAACATTGCTTTTGCTGCTCACATCAATGCCAACGAATAATGGATTCACAATTTTCACCTCCCGCATGGAGATTGCAGGCCAGCAGGCTTTGAGATACCCATGATAACCGGAGCATCCGCAACCTCGCGTATCTGAATCATTCCGGAGAAGGCCAATGCGACATCCCTCACTGCTGAAAGGGCGGCCTTGCCTCCGGCAAACAGCCAATGAGTCTGCAGCTAACTTCCGGGCTCAGGGGAACAGACTAACTTACGAAGCAACCTTGTGGCTCAACTGGAGGTACATGAACTTGGCCCTGCTGTCCTACAGCTATTGTATCACGGGCATCTCATAGCCTGCTGATACCTGAAACTATTAACTTTGAAACTTATTATACGAGGAGGTACAGCCATGAGAAACGAGAAAATCACCCCTCTGTATGAGCGTTTGAGCCGCGATGATGAGTTACAGGGCGAGAGTAATTCCATAAGCCATCAAAAGCAGATGTTAGAGGAGTTTGCCCGCCGGAATGGGCTGCCGAACCCCACACACTTCACCGATGACGGCGTATCGGGAACCCGTTTTGACCGCCCTGGCTTTTTGGCGATGATGGAGGAAGTCGAGGCCGGACGGGTGGAGGCCATTGTTATCAAAGACATGAGCCGCCTGGGGCGCGACTATCTGAAAGTCGGCCAAGTCATGGAGGTTTTGCGGCAGCGCGGTGTCCGGCTGATCGCCATCAACGACGGAGTGGACAGTCTGAAAGGCGACGATGATTTTACGCCCTTCCGCAATATCATGAACGAGTTTTACGCCCGCGACACCAGCCGGAAAATCCGCTCCGTGTTCAAGTCCAAGGGCATGAGCGGCAAGCACCTGACCGGCACCGTCATTTATGGCTACCTGTGGGACGAAAAGCGGGAACACTGGCTTGTTGACGAAGAAGCCGCCGAAGTAGTGCGACATATTTTCGCGCTTGCGATGGAGGGCTACGGCCCCTATCAGATCGCAACCAAGTTGTCAGAAGAAAAAATCGAAATGCCCGCCGTTCACCTTGCCCGCTATGGCGAGGGAGTGAACAAAAATAAGACCTTTGCGGATATTTATCGTTGGAGTGCTTCTACCGTTGTTGAAATCCTGAAAAAACGGGAGTATTTAGGCCACACCATCAATTTCAAGACCCGCAAGCACTTCAAGGACAAGAAAAGCCACTATGTGGATGAAAGCGAGTGGACGATTTTTGAGAACACCCACGAGGCCATCATCGACCAGGAAACCTTTGACAATGTGCAGCGTATCCGGGGAAACGCCAGACGCTACATTAGCGGGTCTTGGAATCGGAATTTTTTTGCTCCGTGTCGTTCAAGAAAACGCAAAAAAAGTAATGCCAGTACGTTTTCAGGCTCAGGAAGAGATAACAGAGAGAACGTTGGAATTTATACAGGGGAATATGGTTATGCGCCTTTTTGGAACAGGGCGGGATGGTTTGAACAGAGTAAAAGAAGCATTCCATAAAAAACAGGAAGCAGACATTCGTCTGGAAAATACAGCGGTCTGGCCAATTAGCTTTTACAGATACATATTTCGACTGGCGAGCTGTGGAGTAGTATTGATTGCCGCAGTGCTCTATGTAAGACAAGAAATGACATTTCCTATTTGTGTTATGTTCCTTTTCGCGGCTTTTCTTGTTTACTCACAGATGGATGGACTTGCCTCTAATATTGCTCTGCTACGAATTGTAGATACTGCTCTTGGTCAAGTTGAGTCCGTATTGGAAATTCCGGAGATGTCAGGTAATGACACCATAAATAGAATACAGAATTATAATATTGAACTTCATAATATATCCTTTGGCTATGAAAATCGTCCCATCATTCAGAATGTTACATTAAAAATCCCAGAACAGCGAGTAACGGCTATTGTAGGACCGTCTGGCTCTGGAAAAACGACTCTATGTAATTTGATTACAAGATTTTGGGATGTGCAGCAAGGCGAAATTATGATTGGTGGCAAAAATATCAAAGAAATAGAGTTTGAGGAATTGATGAAACTGATGAGCATCGTGTTTCAGAAGGTATACCTGTTTCACGATACTATAGAAAACAATATAAAATTTGGAAAACCTACTGCCACGCATGAAGAAGTTGTTGAAGCGGCACGTCGAGCATGCTGCCATGAATTTATCGAAAAATTACCAAATGGATATCAGACAATTATTGGTGAAGGCGGTTCAACACTATCTGGTGGTGAAAAGCAACGTATTTCTATTGCTAGAGCAATCCTGAAGGATGCTCCTATTATCATTTTGGATGAGGCCACATCCAGTGTTGATCCTGAAAACCAGCACGCATTGTTGACAGCTATCAACGAACTAACATGTGGAAAAACGCTGATTATCATTGCCCACCGGCTTTCCACAATCAAGGATGCCGACCAGATTATCGTTCTGGATAACGGGCATGTTGTCCAACAGGGGACACATGAAACATTGCTTCAACAGGATGGCATTTACCGTAGGTTTGTAAAAATACGGCAGACAGCGTCCTCTTGGAAATTATAAAACACAAGGAAAGGATAAAGAGTATTATGGAAAACAACAAACTTAAAGTCAAAGACTTAGTGAACATTGGGATTTTTTCAGCATTGTATATGGCCATCGCAATGGTAGTGATGCTTCCTGTGGGAATCACACCCGTTCTTTGGTTGCTTTGGCCAGGAATCGCAGGTCTGTTCGGCGGAGCATTTTTTACTCTTTTGTTGGCAAAAGTGCCTAGAGTCCGCTGCCAGCCTTTGTTATGAGTGCTTGAATGATATAGCACTGGATGTTTTCGGAATGACTGGAAACGACCATGACTTCGAGGACGCCGATCCGCTGGAACTGGCCGAGATTAAGCGGCGCTGGAAACCCTATATCGACCAACTGCCGGAATATGCGTACCTTTGTGACGAACTGTTAAGTGGCCGCAAGTAACCCCGCCCGCCTGAGTGTCAGGAGCATGAAAGTGCTTCTGGCACTTTTTTTGTGGCTTTTTTGTGAATTTGATTAAAAAGTCCTTGACAACTCGTTTCGGGCAAAACCGCTAAGAGCATATTGGTGAGCTGCGGTGCCCGGCTGGCCGTGTTCGACATTGCCGAGCTGCGGGAGGTCACGTCCTACGACGAGTTGGAGCTGGACACCCTGGGCGACCGCCGGACGGCGCTGTTCCTCATTATGAGCGATACCGATGACAGCTTTAACTTCCTGATCTCCATGTGCTACACCCAGCTGTTCAATCTCTTGTGCGAGAAAGCCGACGATGTGTACGGCGGGCGGCTGCCGGTCCATGTGCGCTGCCTCATTGACGAGTGCGCCAACATCGGCCAGATCCCCAAGCTGGAAAAGCTGGTAGCTACCATCCGCAGCCGCGAGATTTCCGCCTGTCTGGTCTTGCAGGCGCAGAGCCAGCTCAAGGCCATCTACAAGGACAACGCCGACACCATCATCGGCAACATGGATTCCTCCATCTTCCTGGGCGGCAAGGAGCCGACCACCCTCAAGGAGCTGGAGGCCGTGCTGGGCAAGGAGACCATCGACACCTACAACACCGGCGAGAGCCGGGGGCGCGAGACTTCCCACTCGCTCAACTATCAAAAATTGGGCAAGGCGCTGATGAGCCAGGATGAGCTGGCCGTTATGGACGGCGGCAAGTGCATCCTCCAGCTGCGCGGGGTGCGGCCGTTTTTGTCGGATAAGTACGACATCACC
>CASEPH010000183.1 GCA_949289625.1 uncultured Clostridia bacterium
GATCATGGCAACAAATCCGTAAAACTCCCGCGCGGGGATCCATTCGTATCGGGCCTGGTGGAGAGTGAGGTTGCCCCCTTTGGGAAAGACGTGCTCAAGTACCGAGGGCGGTATTACCAGCTTTCCGACCATCGTATTCCATATCACCGGGACAAGACGGAGGACGAGCGGTTTTTTGTCCTCACCCTGTTTGCCATCGCGCGGGAAATCAACGTTGCTGGGCGATATACAGCGGGTACGATCCAGGTACAGCTTGCGGTGGGCCTGCCGCCCGCCCACTTCGGCGCGCAGCATCAGGCATTCACCAGCTATTTTCTGGGCCGGGGGCCAGTATCCTTTGTCTTTCATCAAAGGCCCTACTCGATCCTGATCAACGATGTGGCCTGTTTCCCCCAGTCCTATGCGGCGGCGGTCACCATCCTCCCCACCCTGCAAAATGAGCCCAGGGCGCTGGTGCTGGACATTGGCGGGTTTACGGCCGACTATCTCCAGCTCAGGAACGGAGAGGGAAACCTGGCCGTCTGCGATTCACTGGAGAGCGGCGTGATCTCGCTTTATAACAAGATCATCTCCAAGGTCAACGCGGAACACGACATGCTTCTGGACGAGGAAGAGATCGACGCCATCCTGCTCAAGCAGAAAGCGCCGCCTGTGCCGGACATTGGCAGGATTGTAGAACGGCAGGCCCAGGATTTTGTCAACGATCTGTTCAGCACTCTGCGGGAGCGGGCGCTGGAACTAAAGACCGGTAAGGTCGTATTTGTGGGCGGCGGCTCCAACCTTTTGCGGCGCCAGATTCTAGCGTCAGGGAAAATTGGATCAGCTCTGTTTGTGGAGGACGTCCGGGCCAACGCCAAGGGATACGAACTGCTGTATCAAGCTGTTTCGGGAGGCAGGTGATCCCCGTGGCCGATAAAATGCAGCCCGGCAGGTTCACCCTTCGTTTTAATATGAATGACCCGCAGCAGCAGGCGGCCGTTGAGATCCTTAACCGCATGGGGAGGCAGAAAGCGCAATTCATCGCCCAAGCGCTGACCCATTATACGGAGTGCAAATGTCATACCCAAGTTGAGAATCAGCCCACGTGGGACGAGCCTGCATTGGAACAGGCCATCCTCTCTGTCCTGGCCCGCCATCCGGAATTTATGTCGGCAGGACAAGAAGATGGTGCCGCTGAGGGACAGGATGCTCCGCAAGAGCAGGCCGAAGAACCATCTTCCGAGCAAAACGGTTCCATGACGGAAGCGGGCCTGAGTGCGATCAACAAAACGTTATCAGCATTTTGGAACCGGTGAAAAGCGTCATCCAACCACAAAAGATGAGGTTTCATATTCCAGTGGGATGTGGTATGATGTGATATGCCGCAGCCCTGACGCGGCAAATTCTAATCGAGCGAGGAATAGATTATGACGCAAAAAGAAATTGCGGAGCTGCGTCGCCGGTTCCGTCCGGATAAAAGCGCAATCAGCCACATTTACGGCTGCTATGTCAACGGAAACCGGGAGATCATCTCCTATCTGGACGAACCGTTGGGGATCTTGCCGCAGGAGGAGACAGAAAAGTATCTGAGCCTCCTGAAAAAGTCGCTGTCTGGCACACAGGGCAAGAACCTCATTGACATCGTGTTCTCCACGCTGCAGGTGGCGGACAGCGAGGAGCACCGGCTTCTCATGGCTCTGCGGGATAGCCAGCTAAAAGACGGAAAAGTCAGAAAGGCATTTTATGACCGTGTCATCGGGACGCTCGACATGGATGGTGGCAACTATCTGCTCTTGATGGCCTATGATGCTTATGATGTTCCATACAAGGGCAAAGACGACGAGACGCAGGCAGATGCCTCCGACTCCGTGTTTTCCTATATCGTCTGCTGCATCTGCCCGGTCAAGGACGGGAAGCCGGAGCTTGGTTTCTTTGCCGGAGAAAATGAGTTCCACAGCTGCACAGCCAGTCAGATCGTGGCACCGCCGGAGCTTGGCTTCCTGTTCCCCGCCTTTGATGACCGTGCGGCCAATCTCTTTAACGCCCTGTTTTACTCCAAAAAGCCCGATCAGCTCCATCAGGAGTTCATCGACGCTGTGTTCCATACCGAGCCGCCATTGTCGGCCGCCGAGCAGCGGGATGCGTTTGAAACCGCGCTGTCTGACGCACTGGAGGGCGCCTGCAGCATGGAG
>CASEPH010000184.1 GCA_949289625.1 uncultured Clostridia bacterium
CCTTCATCCCCTCCCTCAGGGACTCCCATCCGTCCCCACTCTGCCGGGCAATGACCGGGTAGACCATCGTCACCAGGCTCTGCCGTCGGATCAAAACATCCAGCTTTTCAGCGTCGCAGCCGGTCTCCCAGGGGATCGGCATCTCAAAATTCCGATGCAGAGCCGCCCGCATCAGCTGCAAGAGCATCTCTGTTTCTTTGTTTTCACACATCGTTTTACCCCATATACCGCATCGCGCCACCCCTCTGCTTGGCCTGCAGAAGGACGGCGCGGCGCGGTATTTATCAATGTTTGGGTTTATAGTTCTTGCTCCGTCCAAAGAAGAAGCCTTTTCTTGCGCCGTCCTGTTCAGGTTGCGTCTCTGGGGCAGTGGCCTTCGGCGCGGCCTGCACCGGAGTCTCCCGCACAGAGCCGGCCGGCACCATAGAGGTCATGACCACCGGCTTCTCATCCGAGTTCTTCGGGTCATCCGGAGCTTTTGTCTTCTCCGGGGCGCTTTCTGCCGGCGCCGTCGGTTTTTCCGGCGTTTCCGGCTGGCTGGGAGGCGTCTCGGGCTTCTGGGTCCAGCTGTTGTCCGCACCCATCCGGATCAGCGCGTCCATGGCTTCGTCATCCGAAAGAGTCTCTTTCTGGAAGGGGTCTTTGGTCAGTTCATCCAGAATGTCCGGCCCTGCGGCAGGGCTGCCCATCTCATCCTCACCGCCGCTTCCTACGGCAGGCATCAGAAGCAGGTCACTGGCCTCTGCCTCATCCCGCATGGACTTGGCCGCCAGATCCGACGGGCGGTCACGCCAGGAGCGGAAACCGTGCATGGTCTTGGAAGCACTGACGACCGTGCCCAGAATGCGGATGCCGGATTTGTCCAGCTGATCCAATGCGTCCCGGATGACGGGCAGCGGTGCGGCGTCGTACCGGATCACAAACAGGACTGCTTCCGCCACCTGGTTCAGCCGCAGCATATCCGAGGACTGGCTGAGCGCCGGAGTGTCGATGATGACATATTCATAATTTTGGGACAGCTTCTGGATGAAGTCGAAGAGTGCGCTATCCAGGTTGACAGCGTTGCGCTCCAGCACCGCAGGCAGCAGATCCAAATATCCGGTCAGCGATACGACAGCGTCCTGAATGGTTGCTTCCCCTTTGTAGAGGGCATTCAGAGTGCGGCTGTAATCGACGTTCTGCAAAAACATCCCGCCCAGACTGGGGTTTTCCAGGTTCAGGTCGATCAACAGGATCTTTTTCTCCAGATCGGACATCTGGATGGCCAAATTGGCCGCCACAGTGCTCTTGCCTTCCCGTTCCTCCGCCGAGGTGATGTAGATGCAATGGCTCCGCTTTTTGCCGCTGCCCAGCCGGTTGCAGAGGATGTAGGCTGCCGACGCAAAGTTTTGTTCGACAGTGGAATCCACAGACGATTCGCGGGTGAGCAGATCCGTCTTTCGCTTAAAGTAGGCGTGATCGTAGGGGATAACGCCCAGCAGCTCGGTGCCAAGATCGTCCTCCACCACTTTGGGGTCCATCAGGGTAGGCCGCATGAAGAATTCGCCGATGACGATGGCAAAGCCGAGGCCAAGGCCCGCCAGGCTTGTGATGATCCAAATCTTGGTGTAGTTGTTGCGGGCCGGGGTAAATTCAGCCGCAGGCACATCAATGGTGTTTACCGAGCCGATCCTCAGCGTTTCAGGCAGGACCTCCCTGGCCACGTTCAAGATCGCGTTCATCAGCTCAACGCCGCTCTCCTGATTCATCCACCAGAGGGTAAGCTCCAGGATCTGCGTTTCACCGATCCGGGTGATATTTAGGTTATCATAGACCTCTTTGGGTTCCACCGAAATCAGACGGGCTTCCTGAATGGCCTGCTCCAGGACACGGTCGCTGTAAAGTACATAAATCACAGCGTTTGCCATATCCTCGCCCAAATTGTAATCGTCCGGCGTGATGCGGTCGGCGCCAGAGGCCAGGACATCCGTGGACGTCTGGGGGATCACCGCAATCGACGTGGTGATCTCAAAACTGGTGTATTCACCCTGAACGAAAGAGATACTGTTCAGGATCAAGCCCAGGCCGCAGCCCACCAGCGCCATCACAACGATGAGCTTCCAGCGTTTTGCAATGGTAAGAAGTAGATCGCTGATCCGAATTTCTTCATTATTCATCCTCTGTCCTCCTTACTCTTGCTTTGTACCGGCGGAGGCCGCTTCCCTGCGCTCCTTGCGGCGGCGGGAGATCAGCCGCACCAGCCACACGATCAGGCAGATGCCGCCCACGGTCAGCAGGGCCGCGACGGCCAGGGCCACCGCACTGCGGAAGGTGAAGAG
>CASEPH010000185.1 GCA_949289625.1 uncultured Clostridia bacterium
GCCTCTTTTCTGTTCGGGCAAATGGTCAACCTGGCCACAGCAATGATGGCGTTCCTGCCGGCTCCCGGCAGTTATGGGGTGCAGCTGCTGTATTTGCTGTGCAGTATCCCCATGGTGGCTGTGGGTGTCATGCTGTACCTGACCCCCAATATCCTGCCCACACCCGGGGAAGGCATGAGCCTTGCGATCTCCAAAAAGACCGGCCTGTCCATTGGGGCCAGCAAGACCGTCTTCGACTGCTCCCTGGTGGTGATTTCCGCCTCCGTGTCCCTGATCTATTTCCACCGGCTGGTGGGGGTACGGGAAGGCACCGTCATCTGCGCACTGCTGGTGGGCTTTGTGATGAAGCAGCTGCAGAAGGTCTGCCAGAAGCCGCTGCTGCGGTTTGTGGAACGGGAGGACAAAATCAGCCGTGCCATTCGTCAGGCTTCGGAAGGTTATGAGACGGATTCCTCCGGGAAACCAAAAATCATCATCACCATTGGTCGGGAATTTGGCTCCGGAGGTCATGAAATCGGTGAGATTTTGGCAAAAAAGCTGGGCATCACCTTCTACGATCAGCAGCTCAACGAAATGGCCTCGGCACAAAGTGGCCTCTCTCTGGCCAAAGTGGAAGAACTGGAGCACCACATGGAGCGGGAGATCCTGTACGATTTCAAAAATGCGGCCTATGCTATGACCAGCGAAGGAATGTCTCCGGAGGAACAGCTGTTTGTCGCCCAGACCACGGTAATTCGGCAGATCGCGGCCGGGGACGAGAGCTGCGTGATTATGGGACGCTGTGCGGACTATGTGCTCTATGATGATCCCAACTGTTTCCGGCTCTTCATCCACGCCCGACCCGATGCGCGCATCGAACGGATTATGCAGCAGTTCGGTCTGAGCCGGGAGGAGGCAGCCCAGCAGATGGAAAACACGGACCGATCCCGGGCACAGCATTACAAGCACTTTACCGGCCGGGTCTATGGAAAACAGGAGTATTACCACCTGGGCCTGGACAGCAGTATGCTGGGCACAGAGGCCAGTGTGGACGTAATCATGCAAACCATCATGCATTGGTGCGATGTCCGGGGAACCCATCCCCTGTCGGCCCGGATCCAGCATACATAACAGGAACCCGAAACCGCTGTCATCGGTTTCGGGTTCTTGTCTTATTCCGGTAAAAATAGCTCCTGGATCACCTGGAGAAACAGCTTTGCCGCAGGATTCCCCATGTTTTTTCGCCAGGCGATGACATAGGTTCTCACCGCGTCGTCGCCGGGGATCCGAACCAGCTTCACATTCTGGGCATAAAACACGCTGCCCACCGCCTCGGGCACAATGGCGATGCCGGTGCCTGCCCCCACAGACAGCAAAACCGCTTCCGCCCGGTCATACTGGCAGACAACGCTGGGCGAGAATCCCCGGGCAGCACAGACCCGCCGGATCTCATTGTACAGCGCCGGTCCATCGGACTCGGACACGGCGATAAACCGCTCCTCTGCCAGCCTGGAAAAATCCAGGGGCTGATCCGCCAGAGGATGCTCCGCAGGAAACGCCACGCAGAGGTGGTCCACATGGGAGACGATATAGTCAAAGCTTTCACCGGCAGGCACCATGTCCCGGACCGCAAAGTGGAAGTCATATTTATCTGCGTTCATGGCCAGCACCTCGCTCTGCCCGGAGGTGAACGTAATATTCGTCAGAATATCCGGATACCGGCGGGAAAAGGCGGCCAGGCATTTGGACAAAATTGCGCTGGAGGTGGTCAGGGCCGAGATGGTAACGCTGCCCGTCTTGCCCAGCTCCATCTGATGGATCCGAAAGGCAGCCTTTTCCGCAATATCGATGATCTCCAACGCACTGGGAAGCAGTTCCCGTCCGGCCTCGGTGATGGAAACGCTTTTTTTGGAACGTAGGAACAACGGCGCGCCAAGCTGCTTTTCCAATTCGCCGATATTATGGCTCATGGAGGGCTGTGTAATGCCGCAGCGCCGGGCAGCTTCGGAAAAATTCAGCGTCTGCGCCAAAGCCACGAAGTATTTAAGCTGGGTAATGTCCATGGTATCACCCCTTCGCAGCTATTATCTGTTGTTCGTTCGGGAAAGTCAAGTTTTTTCACATCCCTGGTCCGATTGCCTCATTTTGAGGCTTTGACCTCCATTCGCATGGTAGGCTACGGCAAAGCGTTGGCCTTGTACACCGCCCTCAACTGATGGAGATATACTGAGAACCCACCATATTGCGTTCCCCATTGAAGGTACAGAAGTAATCCTCCACCAGATCTCCGATCAGCGCTTTCGCTTTTGCTTCATCTCTGGGGCCAGGCTTCTCCCACATACGGGCATGGAAGAAATAGGTGGCAGGAAACTTGGTGCCATCAGCTTTTTCATAGACTTCCGCATCAGGAATTGGCAAATCGGTACCGTCCTCGGCGTGGTTGAACATGGGCTTTTCCCCCGGCTTTAGTCCCGCGGGACCAAATTCCTGTCCACAGCACGCGAACCGGCCCACCACCGCAACATTGTTCAGCTGCAAAAACAGTTTCAGGATCTCCAGCGTGGCGGTGCATTCATCAGAACCGTAAAATCCGCCGCCATAGGTGGTAAACACAACGCCCAGAGGCTTATACTGATGCTGGTAAATTGCACCAGGATATGGGCCCCGGTTTCCCGAGCGACGCCATTGGAGCTCTTGGGGCTTTTCCTGTTCCTTGGGTGGTTCCCCGCCAGCACCAGGCTGGGGCATGGTAAATTCCTTAGCTCCACCTTCCACAGTAGCCGCAGTTTGCTCCTCCAGACCGGAATGGGCCCCCAGGGAAAACAGCTTGCTGACGATCTTCAGGGGATACCCCGCTACAATGGGGCTGCCCAGGCAGATCACATCATAATCGTCAAAATAGACGTTCTCCTGCATTTCCGCCAAATTCATCCCATTCTTCAGCCGATACATCACCACGTCCCAGCGATATGCTTCAAAGGTTTCCCGAAACCAATTTGCGATCTTTTCCGTGTTTTTTGTCATGGTGGCGTATAGAATTAACGCCCGTCTTTTGCTTTCAACCGTTATTTCAACTGACGAACATAGGCGGATGCCTCGCCACCGGCATAAAAACCGGACGCCATGGCCCAGTTCAGTTCCCCGATGGAACCGCCCCCATATTTTTGATTGCAGAAGATTCCGCTGGCGCTGTCTCCCACCGCATAGATCCCGGGAATTACGTCGTCGCTCTGATCCTTTCGGACACGAAAATCCTTGTCGATCATGATTCCGCCACTGGCAGATTCGTTAAAGCGCAGGAGCGTAATTGCGTAAAACGGAGGCTTCAGTACCGGATGTTTGGAGAACTTTCCAATACTTCCCATCGGTGAGACCTTCGGCCCGTTATCGTGTTTCAATTCCTCGTTATATGCTTCGATGGTTTGGATGAAATCCGCAGGTACACACCCCAGCTTTTCCGCCAGTTCCTCCAGCGACCATGCTTTTCGGCAGGGAAAACCGAGGGACGATTCATAGTCCAGTGCCTCCTGCCAGCGACCATGGGCTGCATGACCATGTTTGGTGTGATCACGGTCATCGTCATATCTGGCTTTCCCGTTGGCGTCGGCACCATCCTGATCCAGGATCGAATAGACGACACAATTGGGGACCTCATCCAGATTGGCTCGTTTTCCCAATTCAATACGAATCCGTTTTCCGTTGTTATCCACAATAGGCTCTGCCGACAAGGACATCCCCACCAACGTATAGTCGTAAGGATGATGTAGTGGTCCACCGGCAGGGGCTCGTACATGGTCATCATCCAAGCAGACATAGCCGCCCAAGGGTTTGACCAGGGCCATGCCATCCCCTGTGTCGGACCAGACGGAAAGTCGCTTGACCGGTACTCCCTCAAAGGCCTTGGGATTTACCTGGCGAAATAGTTCATCGTTATGGGCAAAACCACCGGTAGCAATGATACAGGCTTTGGCGTTGACGATCACCTGTCCACCCGGATCTGTCCCGATGACCTGAGTAAATCGGCCGGCCTCATCCAGTTTCAGTTCTGTGGCCGGACACTCGAAGAACAATTCGATTCCGAGCTTTTTACACTGTTCCAGCATTAGATCCACCACATAGGTACCCATAAAGCCAGGGCCCATGGCGTGATCAGAGCTTTTTTCATTTTTAGTACGTTCCGGAAAATCAATCTCCAAGCGGGGGCCCTTTCCTCCCCCCTGGGGAATCGGTCCCTGAGGTGCAGAGACATTTGCATCCGGCTTGACCACAGTTTTCGTGATCCATTTTTCCCAGCCACCAAAGTCCAGCATCCAGTCAAACATTTCGCCAACACCGTATACCGTCTTTTTCAGAAGGTCTCTGTCAAAGTGTCCTTGGCTGCGCTCATAGCTCATCTCTACAATCTGATCTCGCGTATCCTCACATCCAGCTTCCTCGTGCCACTTGCTCCAATACGGGAAGAAGCCATGTCCCAGATTGGTGCACCCACCGTGTTTTTTACTCTTTTCCAGTATTACGACCTTTTTTCCGGTAAGCTGGGCAGCGCGAACCGCTGCGACAAGACCGCTTCCGCCAGCACCAAGGACCACAATTTCCGCATCCACGACAATCGGATCATGGGGAATTACGGTGTCCTTCTGGTCCAGATCATAGCATACGCCTGTGGGACACACCTGCGCACACCTTCCGCATTGAATACACTTTGATTCGTCTATTTCATAGCTTGTTCCTACAAATTTGATTGCCTTGACCGGGCATTCGTTGAAGCAGTAATGACAGCAGGAACAGCGCGGCCCAATATGATAACGCATAGAATACACACTCCTTTTTTACTTTGGATCAATCGCTGATACGCCGCGCAATTGGGGCGAATTTGTCCAACGGGGCGCTCTTGTCAACGAAAAGCCGACGCGTTATAATGAATAATATGGTTAGGGGGGATAATCTTTGCTTTGCGATTTGAATGAAATTGTGGCAGCCTTGGCGCAATTATACCCGATTGAGGTTGTGGGCTCTGTGGAGGTCCCCATCCGATTTATAAAGAGATTGAAGGCCGATGAGCCGATTGATTTGAAACCGGAAACCTTATATGTGGGAACACCAGCAGACCTATCCAACCTTCCAGTGGATCAGGATTTGACCAGCTTTCCCGTCTTGTGCGTGCAGGAAATGCAAACAAACAGCTGCCGGATGCAGCCCACATCCATGCGAACGCTGGTGTACATCTATCAGCAGAAGCTCGACGAGGTCCTGATGCGGCTTTTGGAAATATTCTTCGACCTGGGGCAGCGCTTAAGTCCCATGTCTGTGCTATATCAGCGGCTGCTGCAGTGTCGAACCATCGACGCCATGCTGTCCTGTGCGGCTGAGGAAATTCATGTTCCTGTCATGCTGGTAGACAACCAGCATCGTGTTACCCATTCAGCCGCCACCCAGAAAACATCCATGGCCATCACTCGGCTGCAAAATGCCTGTGCATTTTATCCCAATATCGCCACCCTGCCAGGCTATGATTCCGAATTATTTGAATATGATTTCAAGCCAGAGCGAGAGCGTTTTCATATCTCTGTTCTGTGCTTTGACAATACCTATTTGTTTTTCTTTGATGTTTTGGATATCCAAGGTCATATGCAGGGAAAACTTCTGGTCTTCAACCACACACGGCAGCTTCCCCAGCAGACCATGGACGACTGTCTGCTGCTGCTTCGGTTTATTGCAATGTCGGTTCATGGGGAACACACCCAGGCAGAAAGCGAGACAGTGGAAGACTTTTTACTGGCAGTCTTCCACGCGGAGCTGCCAGATGCAAGCACATTCGCGCAAATTACGGCCCGGTTTGGCTGGAAGCTTAAGCCCAACCTATATGTTTTGATTTTCAGTAATGGTGGACAATTGTCTGGCGTTGCATTTCGAGACAGTTTACAGTATTATCTGTCTCTATTGCCAGGAAGCCACGGCTTTTTATATCATGGGCAGGTAATTCTGATCTATGACGCTGTGTCGGTGCTGGCCTCCGCAGAGACCCCTGTCCTATCCGAGCTACTTTCCGCCCTTCGATCCCATGGGCAACAATGCGGTATCAGCGGTGTGTTTCACAGTTTGACAGAGCTGAAGCATCGATATCTGCAGGCGTTGCAAGCACTTCATTTCGGTTCCTTGATGCAGTCAACCGCAATCATTCATTTTTATGAGGATTGCGCGGTCTATCGTTTGGCCGAACTCGCCTCCATCCATGAAAATCTCCGGGATCTGATCTCAGACGGCTTTCGCCGCCTGGTGCTTTGGGACAAAGCCTACAAAACTGAACTTGTAAAAACTCTGGAAGCCTATTTGCTGCACAGAGGCAATGTGGCAAATTGTGCCCGTACCCTTCGTTTTCATGTAAACACAATCAAATATCGGCTCGGAAAAATCGAGGAGATAACCGGATGCAGCCTTTCAGACGGAGAGAGCTACTTTAAGCTGGCATTGTCCATGAAAATCTTTCGTTATCTGCAACAAAATGAACCTAGTCAACCTCCCGTCAATTGAGCCTGACCGTTGGAAGCAGAGCCCATATAGGGCTCTGTTTCCTTGTGCGATCCTTTTCAGGATTCCATATAGCGGTCATATGCGCTCTGGCATATGTCAAGTAGTTCCTGCAGACCAAAATCGTCGTACATTGCTTGCACTACGCTGTCCCATTCATCGATGGACATATCGCCCACAATGACCTGATTCGAGGTCTGATCCACATAAGTTTTAAGATCATTGTATGCGGCAGAGTATGCAGCGTTTTCGTCTGCGGTCATCATTGTTTTGTATATATTCTTGTCGTCGCGGTTGCTGTTCCAGATATCAAAACACGTTTTTTCCTCTTCGTTGCTGAAACCTGCGGCATTGCTGTTCCATGAACCATATCCTGGATTTAGGAACCCACCACCATAGAGCGCCTTGGACACCTCAACGGTGTAGCCGTCAGGATTATTCATAATCAGATCAGTATAGACAATCTCTCCATTGTCGGTGTATTCCCAAGCCACGTTTTCCTCTCCGATATCCGTCAGGGTTTTTCCATCCGCAAAGAACCAGTTGCAGTATTGCAATGCCAATTCCAGATTCTCTGAGGTGGTAAAAATAGACCAGCTGGAGGTAGGTGTCATGTTCTCCTTAAAGGAACCGGTATGAATGGTGTCTCCTTTGGTTACAGTCATATCCGCCACAGCAACAGCATGGAAATCCGGATCATCTACCATACTGGCCGTCGAATCCGACAAAAAGTCATAGCCCCCTACCCAGAAGCCAACTTCTCCGCTGTAGAGCTGTTGTGTGAAGGAGGTTCCCACAATGGTGGTATAATCGGAAGAAAAGAGGCCCTTTTCATACCAATCTGCCAGCATGCTCAAATAATCTTGATACTCTTCCAGCGCAGGGCTATAGTTGACCTCTCCGTCCCGCACCGTAAAATCCATGGTCAAACCATAGCCGCCCATCAGTGTGCCTGAGATGTCAAAAAATGTGGCGGATCCTTTCATGATGGACCAGTCGCAGTCGTAGTTTGACCGGAAGGCCTCCAAAACCGCAGTCAATTCATCATAGGTGGAAGGTGTTTCCAGCCCCAGCTCGTCCAGCCAGTCCTGACGCACAATGCAGCCACTGGCAGAGGAATTGATATAGCCGATCCGACATACTGCAGGAATATATCCACTGGCCGTTTCCGCAAGTTTCATATAGTATTCGTCGCTCTCCAGCAGCATCAGGTAATCCGGGGCGTATTCTGCCAAATAGGGTTTTAGATCCACAAAGACCTCATCCTCCACCGCAGCTTCTCCGCCGGAAGTATAGTAGCGGATACCGCCTACTGCAATATCTGGCCAATCCCCACCGGCAATCAGCAAGGCGAACTGATCTGAGGAGGCGTCCTGATCCACGGTACGCCACTCAATTTCAATGCCTGTTGCTTCGGAGGCATTTTGATAGATTGCAAAATCGTTGATATCCAGACCAGTATACAGATTCGGGAGTGCCCCAAACGCCGTCAGCGTAACAGGCGTATCTACCAGCGGATAGGAAATGGAGGTCTTAGCTGTCGCGTCCTCCTCATTGGATTCCATTACGGAAGAATCGTTCGCGTCTAAATCGGTATGTGTTCCGTTTTCTTGGTCCATTGTGTCGGAGATGGCATCTTGCGTATCTGAAACTTCCACTGCACTTTTGGCAGACGCCGTGGAACCAGTGGGATTGCCACAGGCAGAAAAGATGCCGATCATCATAGTAAGCATAACTACTATGGATAACAGTTTTTTCTTCAAAATTTACATCCCTTTCCTATAAACTGCAATACGGCTGTTGGCGCAGAGATGATGCCGTTGATTGCAGTATCATTATAGCAAGCAGCATGTGTATCAAGCATTGGCGATACAAACGAATTCTGTTTATGAAAATTTATCCGATTCAACAATGCATCTCCGGAAAAGCCCCATTATAATATCTTTGTTGGCGCACATATGTAATCCATAACTACGGAGGCAAACAAGATGAAAATCCTGAAATATAGCGACATATCACCCAAAAACCTTCACGGCAGCAATGTATATGCCTATTTGGATCTTGCAGATGGGATTGTCATGCGCACTACAACAATGGCGCCAGGGGCGGTTCGTGAAGAGGAAAAAATACCTGCCGAGCATGTCCAATTGATTTTAAAGGGAACATTATGTTTAACAGACAATGCCGGGAATTCCCATGAATTGCACCCCCTGGATGCAATCGGTTATGCTGCCGGGGACTATCGCAAGATGGAGAACATTGGTACAGAAGAAGCCCTGATTCTGATTGTAGATCACGGCTCTCCCCATGACAAATGGGGACCTGGCGGTCCTCAAAAGCTGTAACACGTCGTAGGCGCCTGTATCCTCTTCCTGAATAACACTTTTCAAGGCAAACACCCCCAAGCTTTGAAAACAGTATAGGCCGCCGGCAGTTTGGGAATATTCCCGCTGCCGGCGGCCTGACCTTGTAGATGTTAAGTAAAAATTGTTCATGTAAAATACACTGTAATCACGCCTCAGTATTCTGACGTAAATGTACGGAAACGCTGTACCAAATGGGAATCCGCATTTTGTTTTTCTGCGGCGGCGAAACCTTTCTCTGGCACGATCAGGGGAAAAATCTCCGGGATTTGGTCCGAGAGGCCAAAACCATGGGATCCTATCTGGTCAACGTGGTAACAAACAGTACCTATTCCATCGACCTGCCGGAAGCGGATCTCATTCTGCTGAGCATGGATGGAGATCGGAAAGCCCATTAAGCCAGCCCTGAAGGGCTGGCTTCGTTTGATTAATTGTCCGTAGAAATACAGGCGTCGATCACCAACACAACAGCTAGTGCGTTGACGACATCCACGCCGGGAGCAGTGCGAAGTTCATAGGTATCGCCCCAGGACAACCACACCTTGGACACGGATGCCAATTGCTGATTCCCAGCATAAATCCCATACTCGTGATCGAAGATATCTCCTTTTACCGTCCAATCCAATCCGTTGACGGTATATTCCGGGTGAAAAAAGGTAAACTCCTTCACGACTTCGGCAATGTCTACCCCATTTCGGCTAATGTAGTACTTGGGAAGAAAGCTCATAACCTTCTGGCGAATAAAAGCCAGTTCATTTCCGGCTTGATCCAGAAGATGCAGCTTTTTGCCCCAAGTAAATATTTCACCTTCTACCTGATAGCACACATTGCCGTCAGCGCCATAAATGCTGAACTT
>CASEPH010000186.1 GCA_949289625.1 uncultured Clostridia bacterium
AGACACCTTGCTCCCCCACAGAGCCTCGGTAATATCCTCTACGCGCCGGACGGATACCCCTGCCAGGTACATCTCGATGAGGGCTTCCTCCACGCTGCTCTCCCGGCGGCGATACCGCTCAATGATAGCGGTCTCAAAGGAAATCCCCTTGAGCTTGGGTACCTTCAGGGTAACGTCCCCGGATGTAGTGGTGAGATTCCGGTTGTAGTGCCCGCTCCGGTATCCCTGGCGCCGCTCATTACGCTCGTACCGACTAGCCTGGGTCACAGTTTCTCTGCCTCGGCCTCCAGCAACTCGTTGAGGTTTTCCTCTACGCTGCTTCATACCAGCTCTTTGAGCTGCCCCTTGATAACTTCCTCATTTAGCTGTACAATCTTCTCAAACATGGTTTGCTGTCTCCTTTAGAATGATTAGTGTCGCGACTTCATTCTACCAGAAGACTGCAAACCATGTCTCTTTTTATCTGCTTTTCAATTTGCGAAACTTATTGTACCTTATCTATCATAATATTATTTGTTCAAATGGAGTAAGCTCTCTCCCTGCATTGTTTCATGAGGCAGATGGAACAGTTCACAGAGCGTGGGGGCGATGTCCAGCACACTTTTATCCTGCAGTTCTTGATTTTCTAATTGACTCCAGGAAAGAACGAATGGCGGCTTCTCCCCTCTCAGCGGACAATGTCCATGTTTTCCAATAAAGGGGCCTCCATCAACGGCTTTCGTTTCTGTAAAGAACCTTTCTTTTATAGTGTCCACAAAATAATACCCATCGCCGCCTTCCAGTACATAATCAAAAGGTCCACTCAATCCCCACTGTTCCACCGTTGTTTTGGGGTACCAGTCCAGAAGCCATCCCTCAGTTTTGAGTTTGGCGAACAAATCCTCTACTTCATTCCGCAGCGTTTGATCATTGACGTACACTTGCGCGGAAATTCCAGCGGCATGACAGAACACACGGCACGTCTCCAGTTTATCTGGCAGAGGGTCAGATATCCACCCTCTTTGGGCGAATAGCCGATTCATTGATAGGCATCCGCGGCAGTTCAGGTGCCCATGATCTCCCAGAACTGCCACCGCCAGCTGGTCTGTAGGAGTCTTCCGGTTAATATGGGACAGGACCTCTTCCAGCCACACAGCGCACTGGTCCAGGGCATCCTCTACTCTGGGATGGTGAATCCCATACCTATGCCTGGTATTGTCCACCAAAGAGAAATGCAAAAACAGGACATCCGGGTCAAATTCATCCACAATATCGACGGCACAGTTCTTCGCAAAGCGGTCCAGCTTAAATTTCGATGTGAAGTCTACATCTTCCCGGTGCCGTTGAATAATATGATCCACTGCTCCACCTGAAGTATTCAGGATAATATCCACCGGATCTCCCGTATAGGACCAGATCTCTGGCACCAGGTAATCCACTGGAGCGTTGGCACTCACTGGCCAGAATACGGAGGCACTCCTCATTCCCGCCTGATGGATATAGTCGAACAGCGTCTCACATTTCACATCCTGGTAATACCATTTCCAATTTTTATATACCGCGTTTGGAACAGATTCCAGGTTTTGATAGATTCCATGAACCGCCGGCGGATTGCCCGACAAAATTGATACATGGCAGGGATACGTGAGGGCCGGATAAACAGTACGGAGGTCACGAACTGTCAGGCAATGTTTCCAAAGTGATGCAAGGCCAGGCCGGCTCTGCAGCCGGCTCAGATCAGAAGTAAACATCGCGTCAATACTGACAACCAATAATTTCATCTGCTCCCCCCTTTCTTTCCGTTTCGAAAAAAGTCTTTTTGAACAATTCTGCCTTATTTCATTTGAATCAGCACCTTCACTACATCAGGAGTCGGGTGCGCGGCCATTTCAAACGCCTGGGCGGCATCTTCAAGGCTATATACGTTTGTAATCAGTCCGCTTAGATTCACCTTTCCTTTGGATAAAAGCCGGGCTGACTCCAGAAAATGGTGGGAAGCAAAGCCAAATGTTCCAACCAGCTTCACTTCACTGTAGTGGATAATATTGGGATCAATGGTAATCGAACTTCCATTTTTCAGACCGCCGAATATATTTACGGTGGTTCCTTCACTGCACAGGGTCATGGCCTCTTCAACCGCCTGTTCCATTCCCACACAGACAAAAATCTGATCCAGGGAACCGCCATCCAATGCGTCATAAATTTCCTCACGCAGCTTTTGACACCCACTGGGATTGATGACGTGAGCCCCCATCTGGGCGGCAATTGAACCGCGGCTTTCATTATATTCTGTTACCAGAATATGGTCTGCTCCGAACAGTTTCAGCCCCGCTATGTGGAGTAAACCCATAGGGCCCGCGCCAATCACCAGTGCGTTTTGTCCCATCTTTACCTGTGACTTTTCCATGGAGTTCAAAATACAGGCAAACGGCTCTGTCAGCGTCATCTGCCGGATATCTGCATCATCCTCCAGCAGCACCATTCCTCCCTGGGCCAAATCGGAACACACCGTCAGATATTCGGTAAAGGCTCCGTCTGTTCCCACTTTGCGGTGGCACAGCTCCTCAAACCCGCTGCGGCATAATTTGCAGCGACCACAGCCGATGTAGGGGGCGCAGACAACTTTTCTTCCCACCAGAGCCTGGTTCATCCGGGCGCCAGCTTCCACAATCTGTCCGCAGAACTCATGCCCCAGCACGCAGGGCGGCTGAAACATTCTGTGTCCCTGCTTATAGGTCTTGATATCAGTTCCGCACAGACCGCTGCACAACACCTCAACTAAGTACTCGTCTGGTTTAACAGTCGGCTTTTCCACTTCTTCCACTGAGATCTGACCGATCCCCCGGTATACTGCTGCCTTCATATAGTTCCTCCTGACAACATAAATATCATGCTCCGTGAACCGTCTTCCGCAGCATTCGGATCACTTCTGCCGGGTTCTCGGCGCCATAGACGTTCCGGCCAATGGCGCAGCCTCTCCCCCCGGCCCGAATTGTCTCCTCTACCATCTGCTGCAGTGCCCCGTTTTTAGGGCCTCCTGCCATCACGACAGGCACCGGACACGTTTGAATGATCTGAGGGAAGCGGTCCCGGGCATACAGCACCTTGACTGCATCCGCACCATATTCAAAGCCAGCCCGCATACAGGCATCAATCCAATCTGGATCGCTTTGGTCCTCAAAATTGACATGGAGCAATTCCGGAAATAATACCATGCCATACTTATGGCACTGCCAGCTCAGCTCCCCCATCTGCTCCAGCTGGATGTGTTCATAATTGGGATCGCCGATGAAGACCATATTCATAACCGCGTCGGCCCCGAGTGCAACTGCCTCTTCCACCGAGGTGATCAGTGTGTGCCCCAACGCATCTTTGGAGTAACGGCTCACACCCCCGGTCACCCGCAGAATTAAGCCGCACTTTCCGCCATAAATATCCGCGCACGCCTTGGCCCACCCGGGCCCTACAATAATGGCATCCACACCGGCGTCCACCACTGCTCTGGTAATGCTTCGGATATCTTCCAAACCGGGAACGGTTCCGTTGAACATACCCATATCCAGGGCTGAAATGACCGTCCGTCCATCATCCCGAAAAATTCGCCTCATGCGGATTTCTTTTCCGCTCATAGCTCAGTTTCTCCTTCTCCTCTTAATATCCTGTTGGCTGTGTCATAATCTGTTACTAAGGTTTTGATATAGCCCAGTCTGGCTGCCACACGGATCGGCCTGCATTTGTCCGCCCCTGCGGCCAAAGCAATTACCTGCTTCACCTTACTCAGCTTTTCCAGGCTCAGTGCCAACAGACGAAATTTTGTATCAATGTCAAAAATGCGTCCATCCTCATAAAAAAACTGTGACAAAATATCCCCTACTGTACCGGATGCCCGTACCTGTTTTTTATAATACTGAGGAAACTCCGAAATCAGATTCTTACCGCTTGACGGGGCACTGCCCACCCCCACAATTGCCGCATCCAATTCGTCCCACTTTTCAGCCAGCGATTGCAGGGAACTGCGTTCATCCTCGTTAAAGTTGTCCCGATCCTGAAGAGACTGCAGATTAATATACTTCCTGCCCGCGTGGAAACTCTCTCCAAACCGGTCCACAATGGTGTTGACCTGCAGCATCGGACTGTTATCTCCGAGAGACCCGATTAAAGGAATCAGTATGCGGCCTTTGACCGGCTTTTGGGGCCGGATATACAGAGAAGTGTTATATAACGTCCGGCCCCAGCCTACGCCAATCACCTTTGCATCACCCAGAAGGCCGCCCAGGCGCTCTGCCGCCCCCAAACTCAGATTCTTATAGACCTCCCCGCTGTTGGTCCGCCTTGCCCCGTGGTAAAAGGAAGGAATCAAAACTACCTGCTCCAGACCCAGGCGCATTCGCACCTGCTCGGCCAGCACAGATTCGTCCACCGTGTTGGGAAAATTCAGCGTATAGGTTACCAGCTCCTCCTCTATCGCACGTTTTAGAAGACGGGAGATCTGAGAACGGGAGAAGTTTTCCACATCAGCAATCTCCTGCTGGGTTTTTTTATCTACATAATAGGCCTTTGCGACCCGATACAGCAGTGTATAGTCTATATTCCGTTCCAAAGTCCTGCCCTCCTGTCCGATGGTTTCTTACCTTACCCGGTGCAGCAGCTCCCTGGCCTGCTCCACCGAAAATTCCGGAAGGCCCTCCACCTCTATCGGGCCAAAGGGCAGCGCGCTCCTTGCGCACGCATCCAGTTCCTCGTCGCTGAGAAAAATCCCTGCCCCTGACAGAGAGGATGGGAGGTCTAACGCGGAAAAAAACGTTCTGAGCAGCTGGGCAGCGGGCACATTCTCCTGCCCAAACACCTGGCTGGAAAGACGTGTCAGCCGCTCACAGTTGTCTGTCCCGGCAATCATGTCCATATAAGCGGGCATTAAGAGGGCCATTCCAGTTCCGTGGGCCAGCGCAAAGCGTGCAGACAGAGCATGCTCCACCATGTGGGAAATCCAGTTTTCACTGTGCCCAACCGCCAGCACCCGGCTCATAGCCAAATAGCTGGCCCACAGCAGGTTTGCCTTGGCATCGTAGCAGTCTGGATGTGCCAAAGAGACCGGGCCCCATTGAACAACTGCTTTCATAACACCCAGAAGCATGTTGTCGCTCACTTCTACCCCCGTATCTCCGTGGAGATACTGTTCCAGAAGATGAGAGAGAATATCCGCAACCCCGGAAGCCGCCGTCTCTTTGGGGAGCGTATAGGTCAGCTGCGGGCTGGAGATGGAAAAGAGCGGATACAGGCTGTCATGGGTATAGATCAGCTTCTCTTTTGTCTGCAAACTGGTGATCACAGCACTGGGATTGGACTCGCTTCCGGTAGACGGAACGGTGACTACCAGGCCGATGGGCAGCGCCGGTTCAGACGGGGTGCGCTGGAGACTGACATAATCCCAGATGCCGCCTGAAGACGGATTGGCTGCCAGCAGCGCAGCGGCCTTTACCGCATCAATCACGCTGCCTCCCCCAACGCCCAATATAAAGTCGCAGCACTCCGCGGCAATCCGCCCGGCACAGGCATCCACAAACTCCGAGGTCGGGTTGGGCATGCAGCCCGTTTGGAGGACATAGGGACATCCCAATTCTTTCAGGACACCGGAAATCAACCGGAAACGGGACTGGCTGGCCACCACAAACAGCTTATGGGGCTTCAGGCACAAAAGCTGTTTCTTCAGCGCCTGCTCAGCATCCTCTGTAAAGATAAATTGTGTTTTACAAGAAAATTCAAATCCCCGGTATGGCACAACGACTCCCTCAATTCCAAAAAGCTTGCCGGATTTTTCCGCTGAGCTCCTCCAGGCACAGACCATTCTGCCGCACAACCCGATCAACAATTTCACCGGGAATATTGTGTCTGCCGGCATAAGCCGTACACAGAGTCCCAACTAACGCAGCGATCGTATCTGTGTCTCCGCCCAGAGAGGCGGCCAGGCAAATGGCTCCGAACACATCTTTCTTTTTGTGCAGAAAAATGCCAAAAACTGCAGTAAAAACATCGATAGACTCCAGCCCAGTACCATATAAGCTGTACAGATCACTCCGCAGTGCGTCATCACTGGTCGTACCTGATACATCCTGTTCCAGCTGCTTCAGCCGCCGGATACAGCTTGGGGCCGCGGCTATATAGTCCATGCTTTGCAGTGCCATCTGTGCCCCCTGGGCAGCAGCGGACAGGATCTCCTTTTGTGTCTTGCCCTCCAGGGCGGCCTGAAGGGCAAAGCCATAGTAAGCGGCCGCCTCGATGGCCTGAGAGGTATGATGCGTTGGGATACATCCCATTCTGATATTCTTCAGCAGGGAATCTGCGTCTCTTCTCCCGGAACACAGTACCAGTGCCGGTGTACGCATCAGGCCCCCGCAGGTGGTCCCGCCGCGTCCGGCCTCCAGGGGTGACACTCCATCCCGGATCGCGTTCAGCGCACGCAGAGAGCTGGGGCCAATATATCGTTTAGCGACAGCGTCACACTCCACGACCCATCGGGAGAGCGCCTGCGCAGAATTTTCCACAGTGATTTCGCCGGCATTCAGATAGGCCTGAATCAGATATAGATTCTGTTCCGTATCATCCGTCACGCTGGCAAAGGGCAGTTCATGGTGCGTATAGGATAATTGGGGATCCAGCAGAGTGTGAATATCCGGGTAGATTCTGTCAATATCCCTCTGTGTCATAAACTCAGTGGGCATTCCCATGGCGTCCCCTACGGCTAACGACTCCAGCACGTCCTTTAAAATGTCCAATGGATTTCCCTCTTTTCCAGTTTAACGCGGGTTTTCCGCCCCTTTATGATGGGGGAGACTGGCGCCGGAGAATGCCCGGCGCCAGTCTTTCCTTTCATTCTGCCGCCGCTCTTCGCGGCTGTGCAGAAATGCAGAGCTTACATCTCCCGAAGCAGCTCGTCCACTCCATCATCCAGGGTGGTCTGTACGTCCGAACCGCCCTCCAGATCGCTGAGCATATCACCTAAAATGACATCCATCGTGCCCATGGCGTCAAAGTGCCAGTAGGACCAGGCATTCTCCAGCTGAGAGAAGACGATCTCTCGGCGCGGATCCTCTTCAAAGGCTGCCTTGGTAATGTCCATATCCATTGCGGACTCGTGGATGGGAAGATAGCCGGTGGCCAGAGAGAACTCGGTATGGTTTTCAGCGTTGGTCAGATACTTGATCAGATCCCAGCTGGCAGCCAGCTTATCCGCGTCCTCAGAGAAGGTAACCAGCACGTTTCCGCCCAGCGCGACGGAATCCTGTGTAAAGCTGGGCATGGGCAGGACACCGAAGTCCACCACAGGGTCAGCTGACCAGCGGGCCAGACGGACGGAGCTGGCTACAATAAACGCGCAGTTGCCGGCCAGGAAGGTGTTTTCCGCATTGGAGTGTTCACCGACAGGCATAACGCCATTGGCCGCCAGTTTCTGCCAGAACTCCGCCACTTCCACAGCGCTTTCGTCATTATAGACGGGGGTGATCTCTCCGTCGTCGGTGTTGATGATGGTGTTGCCGTTCTGGTTCAGCATACTCTTGAACAGCCAGGGGGCATCAGAGGTCTCAAAGCCGTAGAAGGTGCTGGAATTGTTGATGTTTCCATCCCTCTGGGCCCGCTCGGCCAGGGCATACAACTCGTCCCAGGTCTCAGGCGCCTCAGTCTCCATGTCAATGCCGGCAGCGTCAGTGATAGCCTTGTTGTAGTACAGCACGGGCACAGAAATGCCATAAGGAATAGCGCAGATCCGGCCGTCAAACATGGCGTAATCCCAAACACCGTCATAGATGTCATCTTTGTCAAAGGAGGGATCCTCAATCAGGCTCTCCACGGTGAAGTCCCCGCGGCCGCCGGTATAGAGCGGGCCGGCCGCAATCAGGGCCACGTCGGGAGCAGTTCCGGTCATCAGGTTAGCGCTGATTTTCTCCGCAGCGTCGGCATAGCTTCCCGCATAGGACAATTCGATGTGGATGTTGGGGTTAGCCTCCTGATATGCCTTTACCTGGGCCTCAAAGGTTTCGCCGGTAACTCCGGAGACGGCATACCAGACCTGGAGGTCCACATCTCCGGTGGGCTTGGTGTAAGCGGATTCTGCGGAAGAGTTGTCAGAGGAGGACCCACCCGTTCCGGAACCTCCTGAGCTTCCAGACCCTTCACCTGTGTTGCCGCAGCCTGTCATTACAGACATCAGCATCGCGGCGGCCAGCAGAGCGGCAAATAGCTTCCTTTTCATAATCTGAACTCCTTTTTTCTTTATTTGATCCCTGTTAAGGTAATCGATTTGATAAGCTGCTTTTCATAGACAGAATACACGATCAATACCGGCACCACTGTCATCATAGCAGCCGCCATCATGACCTGATATTCACTGGAGCTCTCCTGAACCAGATATTTCAAGCCAATGGGCAGTGTGCGCAGGCTGGTGGAGTTTGTAACGATGAGAGGCCACTGATAGCTTTTCCAGTGCCCCAGGAAGGAAAACAGCGTTGCGGTTGTGATGCCTGAGGTGGCATTGGGGATCATCACCTTGAACAGGCACCGGAAGAAGCCGCAGCCGTCAATACGTGCAGCCTCCAGCAGTTCATTGGGGATAGACGCGAAAAAGGACATAATCAGCATGGTGGTAAAGGCACTCATAATCTGCGGAAAGATGATGCCGGCATATGTGTTGACCAGCCCCATTTTACTGACAATAAAAAAGGTCGGGATAATGGTAACCACCGTAGGCACAAACATGCTGGATTGAATAAACTTGTTGATAGCATTTTTGCCTGGAAACCGAAGCTTCGTCAAAGCATACGCGGCAAGGATGGACAGAGCGATCTGGATTGCAGTCTGCATCACGGATGTAAAGATGCTGTTGAAATAGTACCGCCAAAAGGGGATCATCTCAAAAACTCGTTTGAAATTATCCAGGCTCCATTCACTGGGCAGCCACTTGGGCGGATATGCGTAAACATCTGCACTGGTTTTGAACGCCGACAAAATCATCCATACAAAGGGGAAAATCATAATGAATGCGCCAAAAATCAAGATGATGGAGAGACCTACATTGTAGTGATGCTTCCTGTGAAGCAGGGTGTGCTGTCTCATATGGCTGATTCTCCTCCTCTCTCTAAACGTCGACTTCTTTGCTGCCGCCGATACGGTTTTTCAGCACCGTCAGGAAAAAGATGACCGCAAACAGAATGATAGAGGCAGCCGCGCCGCGCCCCATGCGCCCGTTGGTAAAGGCCAGCTCATAGATGTAGTTTACTGCCATGGCCGTGGAGTAATTTGGTCCTCCGTCCGGCGTCATCACATTGACCTCCGAAAAAGCTTTGAACGCATTGATGATCCCCATCATGATGACGAAATTGAGAATAGGCTTCATCAGCGGAAGTTTAATTCTGCGGATAATGTCCCACTCATTGGCTCCATCCAGCCTGGCTGCCTCCAGATACTCTCCTGAAATTCCCTGAAGGCCAGACAAAAGCAGTACCACGTTATATCCCAACCCATGCCAGACTGAGAACAGAATGATGGAGAGCATGGCGGTATTTTCACTGTACAGCCACTTGAGCGGCTCAATTCCGAACCAGCCAAGGATCTGGTTCAGCGGTCCAATCCCCGGATCGTAGAACCACAGCCAGATCAGGCTGCAGGCCACGACAGGCACCACCACCGGTGAGAAATAGATCATGCGTAGCCATCTGCGAAATATGACATTGGAGTCCAGCATCAGTGCCACGGCCAATGCCAAAATGACGTCCAAGCTCAGCTTAACCACAGCGAACACCACTGTATTGAGCATGGCCTTTGCAAATCTCTCGCTGGTAAACAGGTAAATAAAGTTGTCCAGCCCGTTGAATTCCATGACCCCCGTGGTCAGGCGAAAATCCGTAAAGCTCAGAACAATCAGCATTCCCAGCGGAATCACAAACAGAATTATCAGGACAATCAATGTCGGCAGCAGCAGCGTGTAGGCCGCAGCTGTCTCACCCAGGTGATAGCGGTTGCCCCGAACTGTGATTCTCCGATTATAGACAGAGGAAAGCCGTTCCCGCAGCCGGTCCCAAGCAGCTCGAAGTCCGTCCGGCTTTTGTCCTCTGCCCTGCTTTTTCCCCATGTGCTTCCACTCCCCTTTTTTCTAAATTTTGAGTACCCGCACCAAATTTTTCAGATAGCGGACCTCGATGTCCTCTGAATCCAGCAAATAGGGATTCCCATCGCAGATCATACAGGCCTTCGGCGAAAAGCCCCTCAAAACCACATGGTCATCCGGGCCAAACAGCAGATATTGCATCGTGGAAAATCGCCCGGTTCCCGCGTCGTTTTCTTCATAGCTGACTGCAATGTGATCACATAGTGCAATCACCCCCTTTTTGTCTCCCCAATCGCATTTTCCAAGGGGGCCATAGATTGCACGTCCATAGTGGCTTTCCATCGCAGCACTGGACAGCACAATCTGCTGAATCGATCCCACAGCGGGGATGACAGGTGTTCCATTCAGTTCGACAAGAAAATCAGCGGAGATCAAATCTTTTTCCGGCGATTTTGGGACCAATTTTCCATTTTGCAATAATTCGTGTACAGAGACGTTGCAGGTCTTCCCCCCTACCGTGGCCAGAAAAGTGTCTCCAATGACCAGGTCGTTAAAAGCCAGGGAAACAAAACGCCCATCCATATAGGCCGCCAGGCCGTCACAGGATATTTCCTTACAGTCACTCAATCTGTGCCCTGTCAGCTGATCCAGCGCAGCGGAAACAACAGGGCCTACATTTGCGGTTCCGGACGCTATTCCCAGGACAGGAAGCGTCACCCCTATCTGATAAAGTGCGGTCAGAATATAAGTCGCGGTTCCGTCTCCGCCGATACAGATGAGCTGCTCTGCACCAGCGCCCACCAACGCCTTTACCCTGGCGGCAATTTGTCCAAAATAGCTGCCATCCCCCGTCGGCGGAGCTATGAAGCGAACAGGCTCACCAAGATCACAAGTCTCCGGCTCTGTGACCAGAAGTTCTTCTCCCATGCAGAATGTACGCAGCTGTCTGAATACCGTGGATGCGGATATCCCGCCCCCGGCCTTTGGATTATACAAAACCCCTGTACGCACGCCTGAATCACCTCCGCTTATTCTGACCTCTCCTGCTACGGCAGTTCTAACCGAAGAAACAGCCGTCAGCCTGGCACAAATGTGCCGGTCAAGTGTTCTCCCTATAGTTACCATAGCAAAAACAAAGTTTGAATTCAACAGATTTCGGAAAGCTGCACAAATGTTCCGGTCGTTATATTTTTAACAATAATATACAATAAAATACGCCCATATTTAGCAATATTAGCTAAAAATGAGCGTATTTTACCCATCCACTTGATATTTGAAATTATGTGCAGTTTTTGAAAATCGTTTGACAGCCTGCCGACGGACCAACTATGATACAGTATAATTCTGTAACCTGCATATCGCTACTGTCAGAAATTTAAATCTAATTTAAATCTTTGTAAAACAGGTCTGTTGACAGAAAATTATTGACTTTGGAGTTTTTTATGCGCGGTACATCACTCTCTATGAAACATAACGGCAGAAGCCTGCTTCAATTTGCGGCCCCGACCATTGTCATGACAGTTTTTATGTCCCTTTATACCACGGTAGACGGAATTTTTGTGGCCAATTGGGTCTCGTCACAGGCTCTTGCCGGGTTGAATCTGGTCATTCCGGGGCTGAGTGTCCTGGTTGCCTGTGCAGTTCTGATCAGCGCAGGAGGAAGCGTCGTGATTGCACGTAAGCTCGGCCAGGGACAGAACCAGGAGGCGAGGGCAGATTTCTCTTCCCTGGTTTTCGGTACAGTCTTGTTTGGACTGGTCGTTACCGTTTTGGGGACAGTCTTTGCCTCCCCCATCCTCGGTCTGCTGGGAACCACACCAGCGCTTTTCCCTGTTGCCTATGACTACTACCAGACTTTAGTACTGTTTTCTACAAGCTGTGTGCTTCAGGTTCAGTTTCAGTATTTTTTCATTGCGGCCGGCCTGCCGCGACTGGGCCTTTTCTGCGTAACAGCCGGCGGCATAACGAATATCGTGTTGGACTATGGATTTATCGTTTTGCTGGATCTGGGGATCCGCGGCGCAGCCCTTGCAACCGGGATTGGCTATTCCATTCCGGCTGCTGTGGGATTGATTTGGTTTTCTGTTCGCAGGGATGGCGTGTTATTTTTCAGCCGCCCGGCCGCTCGTGCCTCCACTTGGCTGGAAAGCTGCGTCAATGGTGCCTCCAGCATGATTATCAATCTGGCAGGAGCGCTCGTCACCTGGCTATTCAATCGGATCATTGTTCTCTATCTGGGCGAGGCCGGAATTTCGGCCGCTACTATTGTCCTGTATGCCAGGTTTGTATTTAACTCCATTTTATCCGGTTATGCCAGCGGAGTTTCCCCTGTTATCAGCTACAATTTCGGCAGGCAGGACTTTGACCAGGTCAAGCTGCTGTTCCGCGTCTCCGTCAAGGTTGTGATGGCAGGCTCACTTCTTTCCCTAGCAGCCTGCGCTCTGCTTTCCGAACCTGTTTCAGTTCTGTTTGCCTCTGATGATCCATACCTGGCTCAATTAGCCAGGCGCGGTATCCTTCTCTTTTCCCTGGGTTATCTTTTCAACGGGATCAACACATTTGCTGCCGCATTGTTCTCCGCCCTGAACAAAGGCAGCCTTTCCGCTGTCATGTCCTTTCTCCACACCTTTGTCTTTTTAACTGGAGCCATGCTTCTTCTGCCCCGCCTTGGGCTGGGAGCAGACGGTGTTTGGCTTGCCGTTCCGGCAGCAGAGCTTTGCAGCCTGTTTCTCTCCATATACCTCCTGAAGCGAAATCAGAAGATCTACCGCTACTAAAGGAAAATCCCGGAGTCCTATTCATGAAAGGAGTCTGCCATGTCCTCTTTCTTTACAGCCCATCAACTGGAGCTGGAATTCTTTTTCCGCATTGTTCTCTCCAGCCTCTGCGGTGCACTGATCGGCTTTGAACGGACCAAGCGGTTTAAGGAAGCGGGCGTTCGCACCCACTGTGTGGTGGCCTGTGGTGCCGCCCTGGTTATGGTGGTTTCCAAATATGGCTTTTTTGACACAATGACTTCATCTGGAGAGTATTTGTTCGCGCTTAAGGGAGCAGATCCCTCGCGCATCGCCGCACAGGTTGTCAGCGGGATCGGCTTTTTAGGTGCCGGGGTAATTTTCCGAACCGGGACCTCCGTCAAGGGCCTGACAACAGCGGCGGGAATCTGGGCCACCTCCGCTGTGGGTCTGTCTCTCGGAGCTGGGATGTATCTGGTGGGCGGGCTGACCACTGCGCTGATTGTCATCGTGCAATATTTAATGCACTGGCTGCCCTTTGGGCAGGACGCCTACGTGACCCAGGAGATCTGCCTGCGGCTTCGCGGCACGGAAGAGGCCAAGGAGGAAATCTTTTCCCTGCTGGAACTGCGGGGGGCGACGATCTCCTCCTGCTCCGGGAAACAGCTGGAGGACGGAGGTCAATTTTTCCGTTTGATTATCCGGGTCAAAAAGCCAGTCCAGGTCCAGGAACTGCAGCAACTGATGGAGCGGTACGATATCATGGAGTTCTCTATCTGAATTCAATACACCCGACGCAGGCATCTCTGCTCTCTAGAATTTTTTATCAATTTCAGCACTATCGGATATAAACAGATATGCCTCATCCTGGATCTCGTCGGAGTAGTTGCGCTCCTGGCCGATGACGCCGATGGCGTAGTTGTCGATGTCGCTGGGGAAGAAGGGGCTTTCATGACCGTTGCAATACGCGCCATAGTAATAGCCCGCA
>CASEPH010000187.1 GCA_949289625.1 uncultured Clostridia bacterium
CACCCAGCACCTCTGCGGTGCGGTTGAGGATGACCGCAATCTGAGCCCGGGTGAAGGTGCCGTTCGGATCAAAGCGGTTGTTGCCTACGCCGTTGATGATTCCCAGGGCATTCGCTACCAGTACATTTTTATCTGTGGTATCCGTGAAGGCTGTGGAGTTGATCTGCACACCTTTTTCGGCTAAGAGCGCATCGATATCTTTCCCAGAACTCTTTTCCAGCAGTCGAATGAACATCTCGGCGACTTCGCCGCGGGAAACCGCCTGGGTGTAGTTCTGCTGCAGGTTTTCCGGCACAATCCCTGCGGCGATGGCAGCACTTACCACATCCTGAGCCCAGGAGGAGGGGGTGTCGGACCTGGGAACATCTTCCGTTTCCTCTGGCAGTTTTACGCCGCCCATGATGTAGATAGGGGTTGCAGACCAAGTGGTGCTGCCCTGTCCCAGCTGTCCATTGGAGTCTGAACCCCAACCCCACAGACTGCCGTCCTGCTTCACAGCCAGAGTCGCTGAATGTGGGCTCACTGCCACCACATGGTCTGTAATTTTGACAGGGTGTTCCACATAGTCCATCGTTCCATTGCCCAGGTTGCCATAGGGGTTGTCCCCCCAGGCCCACAGGCTGCCGTCGGTCTGGAGGGCAAAATGGGAGCCCGAGTACGACTGAAAATCAGCCACCTGACTGAGCACCTGCTCCTGCCGCCCCTGGACCTCATAGCTCCACAGCGTCCCGTCCTCCTTCAGATACCAGGTGCCGTCAATGGTACACCAGACCTTAACTGCGGACTCCGCTACCCGAACCGGCGTAGATGCGATGTAGTACGGGATGCTGCCACCCGCAGCGGAAGAGTAGAAGCTGCCGCCGTACTCCCGGCCTGGCCCGTCCTGCCAGCTTCTGCCCCACACCCAAAGTCCGCCATCTGCTGTCACCGCAGCGGCCACGCCATTTTCGGCTCCGATGGAGACCACATCGTCCAGTACCTGCACCGGCGCCACATTATCGTCGGAGCTGCCGTAGGTCCAAGTCCGCGATCCATTCCCCACCTGGCCGTAGTAATTGCTGCCCCAAGCCCAAAGGGAACCGTCAGAGCGCAGGGCGTAGGTGTTCTGCCCGGAACCTGCGGTGCCATAGCTTGTGGAGAGGTGTACCACAGATACCACGTCATCCATCACCTTCACCGGGGCAGGCTGATTTTGGGGGACGCCCGTCCCCAGCAGCTGGCCATGGGTATTCAAGCCCCACATCCAGAGGCCCCCGTCCTCCTTGATCAAGGCTCCGTGAGTGACAAAGGCCACGCCGTCCATGATCTTCACCGGTGTGAGACGGTCCTCCCGGGTACCGTCCCCCAGATCGCCGAAGCTGTTTCTGCCCCAGCCCCACAGGGAGCCGTCGGTCTTAATGGCATAGGAGTGGTCGCTGCCGTCGGCATAGACGCTCTTTACACCCTCCATGACCTGGACCGGGGTATAGACACTGCCCCTCCAAGCGCCGTTTCCAACCTCTCCGTCGGTGTAATGCCCCCAGGCCCACAGGCTGCCGTCCGCCTTGACAGCCAGACTCACCCCCGCCTGGACGATCACCTTCGGCTTGCAGTAGTCCGCCAGGGAGAGCTTCTGCTCCGACGGGGCGATGTCCTGGGGCGGTTCCGTTTTCATGGTCCACATGCCCTTGCTCACGGTGACCAGGCTGAGCACGCTGTCCTCCTTCGCCTGGCTGATCTCAGCGGTATTCCAATAGGGGATATTCCCTGACGACACGCTCCCGCTGCCGTTGATCAGCCTGACGACGGCCAGGGGCAAGCTGCCGTTCTCCCGCTCCAGGGAGACGAAGCACTCATACCACCCGGTGATGGGCGCGTCCAGCGGAAAGGAGATGTGGAATCCGTCGGTATAGGTAGTGACCCGGCCCTGATAAACGGTCCCGTCCGCTAGGGTGACCACCGCCCCCTGCGTTCCCAGCCGCATCCCGTCGCTGTACACGATGACATCCAGTTGGCGAACAGGCTGATCCCCGGACTGGTTATTGACCCAGACATGTATGTCGCTGTCACCGCCGCCAAAACTGCCGCCATTGCCCGCTTCGAGCCCTTCTGTGTATTGCCGCAGATAGTCTCCGGGCTTCTGTGGTATCGTGAAGGCCCTTACCGGCATGGTCAGCAGCCCCGCCAGGAACGACAGGACCAAGAAAACAGAACATATGTTTTTCCTCATAACGATTCCCCTCCTTTTTCCTTTTCCCAGTTACCCCTTCAATGCCTCATAGGACCAGTAGACCATTACAATGGCCTGTTCCGTGGTAAGAGTACCATCCGGGTCGAAGCAATTGTTGCCTACGCCGTTGATAATCCCCGGGGCATTCGCCGCTAGCACGTTTTTATCTATGGTATCCGTAAAGGCTGTGGAATTGATCTGCACACCTTTTTCCGACAGGATTGCGTCAATATCTTTATAGGATCCCTTTTGAGTCAGAGAACTCGAAGTGTCATTGTGCGCCAGAATTAATCGCTTCTTTGAGGGCGGCAATATGCTCTTCCCCCGGAGAGAATGTAGCTTCAGAGAATTCGATGGTTGTTGAACTGCTGTAGTCTTGCATGGTAATGAAATTGTCTTTTCCTGGGGCAGCAGACATCACTATGGTGATGTAGATAGGTGGAGTTTCATTGCTCTGCGTGATGGCAATGCCAGCGTTAAAATCGTAGACTCTTTCGCTGAATAAGCCAGAACTCGGCGTGTAGGTGATCTCTGCGTAGTTATCATAGGCATAAAGATAGCATTCACGCCCTATGGAGTTTTTTTGAGCGGTATAGCGACAAAAGTAGTTGAGGTCGTGCTCGCTGAACAGTGTGGTTACTTCTTCTGGCAAAGTGGGTACAAAGAAGGTGTGATACGCGTAGGGAGTTTCTATTTCGGCGATGACATTGCCGGGTTCGTCGAGCTGGCCGTAAATACAGTAAGTGGTATCCTCTTTGAGATCGAGATATCCGTTAGGCAATTCGTCGGAAGTAGGAGCGGGATCATCCGCGACCGGCTGCTTACTGCTTTCCGGCGACGGATCGGGTTCAGGAGTGGTATTCTCCGATCCTGCAGGGGTAGTGCTGGTTTGCACGGTTTCTTCCGAGACGTTCCCGGAGGTTGTGCCTGAAGTTCCGCCGCAGGCGGTCAGTGTAACTATGAGGAGTGCTCCAATCAGTATTTGAGATATTACAAATGAAATGGTTCGTTACATTTTTTACTCCTTTCTCATAAGAGCATAGTGGCGTTGCGCCATTAAAGAGTCATTGCGCCTAAAAATTAAGTACTCCTTTGCGGCTGATTGCCACAAGAAAAACAAAGCTAAGAAATTACATATTCTCTTGTATTTTGTAAATTCACCAGTTCCTTTTGGCCTGAAAACCTTTTTTATTTAGAAGTTTAGGTTAATGGTGTCTA
>CASEPH010000188.1 GCA_949289625.1 uncultured Clostridia bacterium
CGTCTTCATGAGTTTTATTGTGATAACACCTAATTTCCAGCGCCTCACATTGGATATAATGTCAATCAAAAGCAAAAGTCACGTATAACTAGCGTTATACGTGACTTTTGTCTACTTTGGCAGGCGCGGTCAGTTTAGATCTCCTGTCCACTATAAAGTCAGCATCCCTTCCGCTGCCGTGCTGTTGTCTTTGAGAAGTTAACCGCCCAAAACCGGTCCCAATTCCGTGCCTTCGTTTTCTGGTGAATGAAGGATTTCCAACTCCGGCAATTTTTTCAGGAAACTTTCTACATTCCTGTACTGTACACCTTGCTTTGCTTGAAAATCCTCCCCGCGATAGAGGACATACCGTCCCCGGATCGGGCCGAACCTCGCCTCTGCCTGCCGGCATTTATCCTTGTCAATCAAATGTCGATACTGCCCTGCAACTTGCTCCTTGCTGTGCTTAATCTCGAATATCTCACAACGGTTTTCTTTTTTGTCGTAGACCACCATATCAAATTCCCCGGCGGAGAATTGCAGCTTGAAGATGTAATGGTTTTGATCCGCTGCCTTCATAGTCTCCAGCAGAACGATGTCTTCCAACATCCGTCCCCGGACTTCCTCCAAAATCCGTTCGGATACCCGGCTTTTCTCCTGTTCGCTCAGGCTGGAAAAGGTCCTATCCTTCATCAGCGAGTGGACAAGGGCCTGCGCCTGACAATACCGCATACCCGGCTGGGTGAACAAGATGTGTTCCACAGGCTCCGCGTCCGGATCGGTCGTTTCAATGGGACAATCCACGATCAGCTCCAGCGCGGTCAAATACTCTTTGATCTCATTGATATGGGCCTGTGTGATACCGATAGATTGTTCCTCTCGATTGCGAATGTCCAGCAGCTCCATCAGCCGCCGGGTGACCGCCTCGGTATCGATGGTATCCAATATCGCTGTGCGTTTTTGGGGATCACGCTCCTTCCGCAGGTTTGCGGCGGTGAGCCGCAGATCATGAGAGGTGAAATCCTCCGTCAGCACCGAAATCAGGAAGCGGTGGTTCATGTCCTCAATGATCCGGTTGATGGCACTGGTCAACTCCCCAGCTTCGTACAGAGAATACAGGTGACGAAAATGCCCTCCTGCTTCATAACAGGCCAGAGAATGCTGGATGTTTTTGCAGATCGCCGTGTCAATGTACCGCCGTGTGGATTCATTATCCCGGAAGGATGCATCCTGAGCGTTGGCGTCCGCATCATCAAAGGCTGTTTCCCCCGCCCGCAGGGTTCCTCCATAGCGGATATACTCGTCGATGCTGTCGATCCCCAGCAGCCGGCTGTATTCCCGGTAGGGGATGAAAGTCGTGTGGATGGGTTTGGCCCGGTCATACAGTTCCTGATCCATGGCCAGCCAGAACCCCAGGGAATCCGTTCCCGACAAAACGATCTTCATCCCCATGGCCGCATACACATCGGAAAACAAGGCGGCTGAGTCGATGAAGTCTTTCATCAGTGTGGCTTCATCAAGAAACGCATACTGAAATCCGGCTTCAAACAGTTTTTTCAAATCCCGGTTCACCATCGCCATGGTATCGGACCGGCGGGCCTTGATATAAGCGGCGCGGCGGAAATCCTCCGGCGCCATCCGGCCAATAGCCTGCCGCAGCATGGTAGTTTTCCCCGTCCGGCGAAGGCCGTAAACCAGGCAGACCCGATCCCGCTCGGCGCTATATAGGTAATCCTCCAACTGGCCGAAGCAGTCACGACGCTCCCAGCCCTCAACCCCTTGCGCCAAAGCGGACAACCCTTTGCCCGTGATCACACTGGTTTCAAAATCCAGCTTCATCGGCGGCTGCTTCGGCATGGCGGCCTGCAAGCTCTTTAACTCCGCTTGTAGGGCTTTGCGGCGTTCGATTTGTTCCTTTAGGGGCTCCATTTCTCCCTCCCGCAGATACTTGCCGTGCTGTTTCCCGTTTTCCATCCACTGATGGTAATAGCGCGTCTTCCCATGGATGGTCTTTTTTGAAATATACCCAATGGGCAGCGCAGAAATCTGACGCTCCAGCTCCCGGATTTTTTCCTGTACCGTTCTTTCGTCCATAGTACACCTCCATTCCTCTGATTTTAGTATACCTCATTGTAACCCAATAATCAATAGGTTATAATGGGTTACAGCAGGAAAACCAGCTTCAGGGGAACGGATCGACCGGCCCATGCGAGGAAAAGATCCGTTTTTCCATAAAACCGCAGGACATGGCCAGCTGTGATAATTTGGTATGCCTTGGTGCCACTCTGTAAGCAGGGGCGCCAGGCCTATCTTTGTGCGGATCAGAATCCTCTGGTTGAGAGGTGGAGAGATCTTCATTTCCCATGCCCTCCACTTTTTCTTTCTCATTCAAATGGGCGGATTCTTCCAGTTTTTCTTTTAGAGTGGTCTTCGTCCAGCCAAACCGCAGGGAAGCGTTCAGATACCAAGCCCGTTCCGCTAAGGTCAGGTCCGCTTCCAGGATCAGCACATTGAGGGTCCATCCGGTCTGCATCGCCAGTTTCAGCAGGTCGGGCTGGTCCCCATAGGCCTGATAAAAGGCCCGCATCCGGCGAAGGTTCCTGGGAGAAAAGCCGGAAAGCTCCGGGTGGGCTTCCCGAATGTAACCGGCGGCAGCCACCGCCGCGCCCTTTTCGGGCCGCAGGGCAACAGCCTTCCCGATGGCGGTATACTGATCCATCTGGTTTTTATTCCGGCACAAGGCTGTTTCCAACTGTGCATACAAATCGGTGTAGTCCACCGGTTTACGGATATTCATGGCTTTCCTCCTTTCTGAATGCTATGTAAGACGCAAAAAGGGCGGCAAACCGCCCTTCGACTTGTTGGATTTCCCGTTATCCTCCCACTTTTTCCCGGATCTCCATCCCACCCTTTAAGCAGACTAAGATCTCGTGGGCCGAGAGGACCTTCACCGTTTCCACCGTCTGCCGGACCAGGGATTCATCCCACTCGGTGATCTCCGCAGGAGTGCCGGCAAGCAGCGATTCCGCTTCCTGGAGCCTTCCGGTGATCGCCAAGTCCGCTTGCTGGGCCTCCAGCAGCTGGGCACGCCTTGTCTGGAGGGTAGTCATCTGTTCGTTGATGGCCATGAACTCCTCCTGATAGGACAGAAAGTCCCCGCCGCATTCCTGCACCTCCTCGAGGAGGGCCTGGAACCGGCTCTGCAGTTCCTCCAGGGATCGGTCGATCTCGGTCAGGGTCTGGAAGTCGTCCGTTTTGGGAGCCATCTCCTGGCGGATGGCATTCCAAATGCGCTCTATGAGCACCTCTTTTGGCCCCATCACCGAATTGAGGGCCCTTAGGATCGCCTGCTGGAGCGGCCCTTCCTCCATCGTCGGGGAGTCCTTGCAGTATTTGCTGCCATAGTCCAGCCGGCTGCTGCACCGCCAGACGATCTTTTTCCCGCCCTTGCGCACCCAGGTGCAGCGGCGGTAGAGGGTGCCGCATTCCCCGCAGACCAGCCGGTCGCTGAGGGCATACCGGGAGGTGTAGCTGGAGAGCCCGGTGGCCGCCGCCCGCTTGTTAGGGGACCGGCGGGAACTGCGCCGGGCAAATTCCGCCTGGGCCGCCTGGTAGGTTTCCCGTCTGACGATCCCCTCGTGGTGGTCCTGGATAAGGTACATGGGAAGCTGCCCCACATTTTTGATGACCTTCCGGCTGATGCAGTCGCTGATGAAGGTCTTTTGCAGCAGCACATCCCCGCAGTACTTCTCGTTTTTCAGAATATTTGTAATGGTGGAGAGGGACCACTCCTTGCCCTTTCTTGGGGCGATCCCCTCCGCATCCAGCCACTCCTTGATCTGACGGATGCTCTGCCCCCGCAGGAATCCCTTGTAGATCCGCCGGACCACCTCCGCTTCTTCTGGGATGACATATGGGGACCCGCCTTTATCCTTCCCATAGCCGTAGAGGTTTTTGTACTGGACTGCGGCCCGGCCTTCCCGCATGGCCTGGCGGACACCCCATCGCACATTTTGGCTGATGGATTCGCTCTCCGCCTGGGCAAAGGCTCCCATCATGGTGATGAGCATTTCGCTCTCCGAGTCCATGGTATTGATGTTCTCCTTTTCAAAGATCACCGCGACGCCCAGTTCCTTTAAGGCGCGGATGTAGTTGAGGCAGTCCACCGTGTTGCGGGCGAAGCGGGAGATGGATTTTACCAGGACAAGGTCTATTTTCCTCTGCCGGCACAGACGGATCATCCGCAGGAACTCCGGGCGCTTGGCGGCGGAGGTACCGGTGATCCCCTCATCCGCAAAAATACCGGCCATTGTCCAATCGGGATTCTGCATGATTTTGTCGGTGTAGAAGGTCTTTTGGGCCTCGTAGCTGGTGAGCTGTTCCTCGTCATCGGTGGATACCCGGCAGTAGGTGGCGACGCGGAGCTGCCGTTTTACTGCCCTTCCTTTTACCTCCGGGTTTGCCGGGATTATGGTGATTTTCGGAACGGTTTCGGTCATGATTGTATCTCCTTTCCAAGGATCTGTCCGTTTTTTAACTTCACTGCTATGGCTCCGGTCGGGCCAAGCAGGATTTTCGCTGTGATTTGCCGGATCAGGGTGGGAGTGAGATCCGTTTGGCGTTTCCCCTCCAGCAGGCGGCGGATGCGGGCGCTCTCATACCGCTCCGGCCCGATATCTGTTAACTGTGCAGCAGCCAGGGCAAGGGCGGCTTGGTAGGCCGGCTGCTCGGCCTCGTTGACCGAGGTCATGGCTTGCTCCAGGCGGAGTTCCAGATCACGATGCTCCCGGGTCCGGTATGGAGGCGCTTGGATCTTCTCCGGGTGCCGGGTATAGGGCGTCAGCAGGCGCTGGAGATCCGCCAGCAGCTCCGTCCCTGTTTTTTTGACCGGAGGGCCGCCGCACTGCGGGCAGGTCCAGTTGTCCCGCTGATT
>CASEPH010000189.1 GCA_949289625.1 uncultured Clostridia bacterium
AGATGACATTAAGACAGAGAACTCCTGCTTGTTTGAAGTCGCTTTGAGTATTGGTGGCTTTTTCTGTACAACAACTGTAGGTAAGAGCTCACAAAATCCATTTTTTGGTCAAACACTTTATGAAACCATTCACATCCAGCCGAACAGGAACGCCAGGGACAGGGCAACAGCGGTGGTGCATACACAAACCGCGGCCATCGTGAAAAGGGGCAGTCCAATATAAATCAGGAACAGCTTAAACCCCTGGTGACAGAGCAGGAAATTTTCAATCCGGGCGTCTATCCGGCTTTCACAACAAGAGATGCATTTTATACGTGTGAACATATCGATCTCCTCCTTACGGCTCTATCATAGCGCACAGGGACTAAAACTGGAGAAAAGATTGTCGGCATGGGATTAAAACCAAATAAAAGGCCGCCGGCCCGCCTGATGTACAGGAGAGCCGGTGACCTTTTTGCATCAAAGAAAATGGTATGTGCGCTATGCCGGAAAATCCGCAGGGGAGGGGAATTACGCAAGGCCCATTGCTTTGGCAATGTCCAGGTTGACACCCAGAACGTTGACGGTCTCTTCGCCAAAAATACCAAGCAGTTTTCCCTCTGTGTTGTTCTCCACAATCTGCTCAAGCTCCTCCTGGCTGAGGCCGGAAGCGGCTGCCAGGGCAGGAATTTGAATCCGGGCCGATGCAGGGGTGATATGCGGGTCCAGCCCGGAGCCAGAAGCGGTTACCAGATCGGCGGGGATATCCTCCCGTTTAACCTCTGGGTTTGCCTCCAGAAAAGCCTCGATGTCTGCTTCGACCCGCTGGGTCAGAGCAGGATTGGAGGGCGCGTAGTTGTCGGAGCCGGAACGGAGCCCGTCAAAGGGGGTGCCATCGCTGTAGTGCCGGTTACTCTGCTGATCTTGGTAGTAGGTGTTATAGTGGCAGGCAGAAGGACGGCCTTTCATAAAATAGGGCTCGGTAAACTCCTGGCCCACATGGGTGGATCCCACTGCCTGGCCGTCAACATAGACCAGACTGCCGCTGGCCTGGATGGGAAAGAGGATCGACGAGAGTCCGGTGAGCAGGACAGGAAACACAAATCCGCAGAGCAGCAGCAGGATCAGTGCCATCACCAAAGACTGACGCAGGCTGTGAAAAAAGGTATTCTTATAAGTTACTTCGTTCATCGTAAGGAGCCTCCTCAGATATGCAGTGCAGCCAGAATCGGGGCAATCAGAGTGTCGATGATTTTGATGCCGACAAAGGGGGTGACCACACCGCCCAGACCATAGACCAGCATATTCCGGGCCAGCAGTTTGCCGGACGACATGGGGCGGTACTTGACGCCCTTCATGGCCAGAGGAATCAGGCAGGGAATGATGATCGCATTGAAGATCAATGCCGACAAAATGGCACTGTTCTGGGTGCTCAGATGCATGATGTTCAAAACCCCCAGCTGGGGAATCGCCGCCATAAACATGGCCGGAATGATTGCAAAATACTTTGCAATATCGTTCGCAATGGAGAAGGTGGTGAGGGAGCCGCGGGTGATGAGCAGCTGCTTGCCGATCTCCACCACTTCCAGAATTTTG
>CASEPH010000190.1 GCA_949289625.1 uncultured Clostridia bacterium
GCCATTACAGCCTGCCAGTGACCTGCTTTCGCAGAAAAAACAGACACTCTATGCTCACAGCTACAGAATCCGAGACTACATCCGGTTCCCGGAAACGTGTTTGGGAGTTTCACCCAATTCCCTTGTTCAGCGGAACATCCCGGCGTGTCTTCCAAAAAAGAACGCGCCGGTGCCACAAAAGTCGGAGCACTATATTCGTTTGGTTACCATTATAAAGAATATTTGCAGTAAGTCAATTGAAAATGGATGATTTAAACTCTCGGCGCATTAGGGCTGCGCTGTCCGCCGCTACCTTACATTGAATAGCTGAATTTTTTATCATGCTGTTAACAAAGATGTTCTGTACATATGACCTCCAGCACAATCTGTCTGGCCCGGCGGAGCTTCCAGGCAAAGCTATTCCGGTACCGATCCCGAAGGTGTTTCAGTGCCTGATCCCTGGCTTTTTCCACGCCGGACTCCTTCATGCGGTTTCGCATGGCAATTTCCCGCAAATCTGACTTAGGGAAACCGTACACACCGAAGCATCGTCCAAGAATGTCCTGTTCCTTCTTGGAAAGCTGCATAAACTCGTCTAGCAGGCATCCCATGGTCACTAACCGAATCACAGCATCCTCCGCAGAGCCTGAGAGGTGGTTCGTGGTAAGCCGCTCAAAAATATCGCCGTCATCATCTGAATCTTGCAGGTCATAGACAGAAAAGAAATGTGTGGGGTAGGCAACTGCCCTGGCAGCCGCACGGAAAGAGATTCCAAGGAATATACAGATCTCGCTAAGTTCTTTCCCTTCCTGATGATAAAGACGCTGGGCCTTTCTCACCAATCCCATGCTGTCCCGGTCCAGGGCAAGTGTCCCCATACTGCACTCCAGATGCCGCCGCATGGCTCCGTCCAGAAACGGGGTGATGTAAGTGGTAAACCGGCCCTTCTCCGTGTCATAACTGCCGGTGCGTATACACTCTATCAATGCCAGCTTTCCCACGCTCTCCAGTTCCGAGAGCGTTTCTTTTGCGTAATCGCTCAAACCACCGTATTGAGTTTGACGCAGGCAGTGATACTGGCGGGCAATCAACCGGGCACGCTCCTTAACCAATCCTATATTCATCAGACACAGCGTGGTCAGAGCCGCCTCATCGCCGTTGGCCATCTGCTCCAACAATTTCTCGTTGGTCATGCGTCGTCACCGTCCTCCACCTTGCGGGGACGTCCCCGAGGCTTGGCCTGGCGGGCTATGCCGTAAAGTGGGTAAAGGCGCTCGGAGGAGATTGATTGCTTGAAGTCCTCATTGGAGATATCGGGGCTGCTCAGTGCGTCAAACAACTCGTCCCGCACAGCGTCCTTCAGACGCCGCATCTCTTCCTCTGTAATGGCTCCCCGCTGATAGTCCTTCCGGATTCGGTTAAAGGCGGTGATCTTGGCCTGGATTTTCGGTACATCCCGGGCCAGTTCCTTCTGGATTTCATAGCTGCCGTACTGCCTGCAGGTGAAGCGCTCATCCAACGGGCAGCGTCCCTCACAGTAGAGGACATGGACA
>CASEPH010000191.1 GCA_949289625.1 uncultured Clostridia bacterium
TACTCTCCCCCAGTCTTACAGCTGGACCTGGGCTGCTGCATATGCGCTGAGATAGTAGTCACGCAGTTTTTCCAGTGCAGCGTCAAAACTGTCCTTTACAGGTTTCCGCGTAGGTTTCATACCGTCCAGATAATCGAGGACTGCCCGGCGCTCCTGGGGTTCCAGTCGGGCCAATGCCTGCCGAAGTCGCTTTTCACGAATCAGGTCAGCATCGCTATTTATAGCGGTAACAGGGAGAAAACCAAAGTCCTCCGCCCGTACCCGGTACAAGCCGGCAGCCACACGTCTCTCATGGTCCATCATGGTAAGGGGACTGCAGCGTCGCTTGAGGTTCAGAATTTCATACTGAAGCTCCGCCCAGATGTGGACGGCGACAGAGTCGCAGCGCCGGTCATCATAAGAGTCAATTGCCTGGAGCGCAGTAATGGCCAACTCCTGATACACATCCTCCAGTTCCAGATGCAAGGCATACAGCAAAAAACGGTGCAACCGCAGCGTGCGGTTGATCAGGTCAATATTTTCCATAAAGATATGATTTCTTGTAATGCTATCCATTTGTGATCTCCTTTTCTGGGCAGGCGGGCATAATGAAGCCAGCTTGCTCCTCCGTATTATCTAAATTCAGTCCAGCGGAAGATGGGGCTGCCGCCTGTATAGGCTCAGGCAGGCACACTCTCAGTGACCAGGGGAAGGTCAAACAGGAGCCAAAACAGTTCCTCCGAAAGTGCCGTAGCGGACATCCCCTTGTGGTACCAAAGAAGTCGGGGGTCTCCGCCATTCAGCGTGATGATGACAGGAACTTTCCCGCACGGCTGATACGCCAGCGGCGTCACATCAACCTCGATTCCGGCCTTACGAAATACCGGCTCCAGGACTGCCTGAACATACCGGGCGATACCAGTGGGGTTCTCCTCCGCCTCAATAGGGCAACAAATAGCAGATACGGTCAGGGCAAAGCCCAGGGAACTATCCATCGCGTTTTTTACCATGATCAGAAACTCCTTCCGTAAATGGGCAGGGGAAAGCCATCTCAATGGCCTTCCCCTGCTGTCAATTAGTAGCGGATATACCGCTTGATGATACCGGCCAGCTTGACCGGCAGTTTTGTGAGATCAGTGATGTCCAGATAGGCGTCACCATAGATGCGCTCGATGTTCTCCTTATCGGCTCCAATGGCAGCTGCAACGAACAGAATCCCCTTGCGTTGATATTCATGCTTGATTCCACGCAGATCCTCCTCGGCCGCAGTGCCGCCATAGCCAGAATCCGCAGGTTGTCCGTCGGACACCAGCATCAGCAGCTTGATATCCTCCGGCCGATGAACCAGGTGTTCCGCCACAAAACGTAGCGCGGCACCATCCCGGTTACTACCCCTCGCCGAAATATCCATCATCCGATAGCGGTCGTTCTGGTCAATAGCGTCAAACTCAGCGTAGGAATAGAGATCGACGCCACCGGACGTAGAGTGACCATACACGGTAATGGGAATTCCAAGTGCCTGGCAGAAATCATAGAGGATGATTGCGGTCGCTCTGGCATAGGTAGCTCGGTCATTCCAGGACATACTGCCCGACTCATCCAACAAGAGCCCCACACAGAGCGCGGGCATCTCATTGGGCAGTGCATTTTTGTAGAATACCCGGGAATCCGTCCGAAACAGCGCGTGGGAATCCAGCCGCCTGCCCATCAGCAGGCTTGTCTGTTTGCCGCCGCGCCGACTGTCCTGCATTTGCTGTAGGACGGACTTTTGCAGCTGTTTAGAGATGTGAAGGAGGTCGCCGGCAATGGACTGGTACTCTTCCTTCATTTCTTCATTGACAGAGGCGATCCTGTGAACCGTCTTACTGACGCCGTCATGAATATCACCATAGGAGATGCTCTGTGCCAGTTCTGTCAGTTCCTTGGTTCGCTGGCGCTCCAGTTCTGTGGTCACACTGTCCTCGGCGATCCGGTTCAGCAGCCGCTCAATATCGGCTGCGGCCCCAGTATATCCTGCACCCTCATAGCCGTCATCCAGTTCTGTGCTGCCGCCCTCCGGTGCAGATACCTCACTGGTCTCCTGCAGCGGAATACGGCCTCCCTCCTGGTCCGACACCATCTGATGTGACTGGGGCAGGCCCGGGCCATTTGGCATCATTTCCAAGCTGTCGTCCTGCTCAGATCCTTCTTCAGACTCAACATCAGCAGGAGCTGCTGTTCCATCTTCATCGGGCTCTTCACTGGAGGATTCGTCAGGTTCTTCACCAGGGGCTTCACCTGGCTCTTTGCTGGGATCTTCGGGATCTTCGCCGGGGTCTTCACTGGGATCTTCCCCGTCCTCCCCACTCGCGTTCATTGTTTCGTCGCCCTCCGGCTCCTGTTCCTCACTCTCGTCGTCCGCCGCTAAGGCTGCAGTTGCTGCACGCTGGGAACTGGTGGCCGATTTGCTCTCAGTTGAGGCAGGACCCGCCCCCACGGGAGTCGTATCGCCGGTACCTTCCTCGCTGCCGCCGGAAAGGGCTGACAGGATGCTGTTCAGCAGATCGTTCGGGTCGCCGGATCCGGAGCCTCCTCCTTCTGCAGTGGTGTTTTCTGCGTTCTCCTTGAGTTTCTCCAGCAGATTCTTAATGTGAGTCCAGCAGCGGATCAGGATTAGATTCGCTGTACGGCACCGCTCCCGGGCATCCCTGCTGACCAGGGCTTTATCCAGATCTCCCAGAAGCGAGAAGACCATTTGAATTCGCTCATCAGAAAGAGGTGTTCCGCCATACTTGAGTTCTCCCCATAGCATGTAAGAGAGAATTCCGTTACGAATACTCAGCCAAATATGGCCACCATCCTCTTCCTGGTCGATCATGTCCTCCATGGTGGAGAACTGCTCAAAGCGGACCTGCCGCAGTGTTTCCAGGGTGCTACCCAGAATGCCGGGATAGTCCAGCAGCATCCTGTTTTCGATGTACCCATCTTCCAGGACATTCAGAATGTCGTGGGTTACCCGAGTAAGCAGTTCCCTGTTTTTCGGGTCAGCTGCCTGGTAGTCCCACAGATCCGCCTCCGCGTCCCGTTCTGTAATATTCCGTAGAACCGGAGGTTCCGGGAACCACTTTCCTGAATCCATAAAGGAATGGTATGACTGATAGAGCAGGAAGTCTGTGTAGAGCACATGCCCAAGCTCATGGGAAAACATGCCGCTGACCATCTCATACCGCGCCTGCCGCCCTTTCTGCTTGGTCACAAGAGGGTTGCCGGCGTTGATGTGAATCAGGAGGTTGTTCGTAAAGGCCAATCTCGATTGCTTCGGCTCCCACTTGATGTCCAGCTTCACCCGGCGCCGGTAACCGTACCGCCGCGTCTGTGCAGCAGCAATATCGGCAAAATGGGTCGCCAGGATGCGAGAGGTGAAAAACTGTCGGTCTGTGATTTTGGACTGTTTCTGCGCAATCAGCTGCTTAATCTTTTTGTGACTCACTCTTGCCAAGAGTAGCTGTCCCCCTTTCTAAAACATAGAATTTGTTCAGACCGCCTTCTTGCGTTTGGGTGCGAAGATGGGCTCCAGTACGGTTGTAAGCAAAGCGGCCCGGTCCTCCTCATCGGAAGTGGCTTTGCTCACGATGGTATAGAGCGCAGAGCTGTAGGGATCCCCCGTGATCTCTGTGCTCATGATCCAGTCGATGAGGCTGCGCATTCCGCAGTTACCGTCCGAGATGCCGTTTTTCCGGCAGTAGTCTGCCATATCCGTCACAACCTGCACCATGCGGCCCACCAGGACATCATCCTCACAGCCAGTAATGCTCATGGCGCGCTGCGCCATAATTTCCGGTGCAGGCAGTTCAATGTCCTGGGTAAGGTTCATTCGATCCAATACCGACTGGTTGACGCCCCGGCATCCCTCATAACTGACATTTGTGGTCACCACGACCACGGCGTCCGGGTGGCGGTGAATCACCTCGCCGGTAGGCAAAGTGATAGAACCTCCCTGCTCCAGAAGCGAGTTCAGGCCCACCAGCACACCGGGCTGGATAATGGTCGTAGGCTCCTGGATCTCAACGAGGTACCCATGCTTGAGTGCGCGGATAAAATCCGTCTCGATGTAGGTGAAGGTCTGCCGCCCGTCTGCGGTCTCAGGCTTTACTTTACAAAGCTGCTGAAGTTTATCGGTGACCATCTCCATGACCAGGCCCATGCAGTCCTGGGATGTGGCGTTGGCTTTCTCAACGCCAGAAAGCTTCTGATAGGTGCCGACAGGGTCGTAGTCCATGTCGTCCAAGTCGGGCAAGCCCATGAGTTTTTTCACATTCTCATAGGTGATACCACCCATCTCCTTGAGCTGCTCACGCTGCTGATCCAATTCGGCATCGCCGGTAGATGGGCCGTTTGTGTCAGGAAACACCTGGCCAATCAGGTCGTAGATCTCCGTCCCGGCAGAGCATGTGTACTTCATGTACGGCAGGTTCAAGCCAGCCGCAATGGCACGGGCACCCTCAGTTTTTCCGGTTCCGGCCGGGCCCCGCAGCAGGAAATTTCGCATAGGCAGCGCTTTGCCGGTGGACTGCTTTGCGTGCTTACAAATAGTGATCACTTCTTCGGGCAGCACATACCAGGGTGCCAGGACAGGCACAAGGCTCTGCTCAAAAGGTGTGAGCACCCGCGCCGGATCCAGCACATACTTGCCGACAAAATTGCTGTGAGGCGTTGCAGGCTTAATTTCCAGCTTTTCCGGCACGCTGCTGTTGGCCAGGATCGTGAACATGCCAGCGACCACGGTGTCCGGCTGGAAGTTTCCGGAGTCAATATGTGTGGTGGATACCCGCATCACATTGCCGGCGCTATCAATACTGACCGGCAGATGTGCGGGACAGGAACTGTCCTGTACGCGCCGGTATGCATTGTCACAGAGAATTGCCATGCGTTCCGTCGCCTCACCCATGTCCGGGTAGCCCCCCTGATACTGGACCTCCAAGGCATCCAGGTTCTCCCGGAATTCGTCGTCCGCCATCAGAGCCGGGAGCATCGACATCACAATCACAGCGCCGTCCTGCCCGTTGTTGCGAACCGCATAGGCCTCAACCAACTCCGTGTCCTTGTTGTAGATACTGGCAAGGATGGAGCCTCCCGTAGGGTCGTAGACTGCCAGGTGAAATACATCAGGTCCGGAAGCGGACTTATACTCCGCTACGCCCTTGGCGCCGCAAGTGCCGACTGCGCCCGGTGTGGAGCCATCCCTGCATTTGAAGTATGCCTGGACAGCCTTCACCACCGTGCTGCACAGCGTTGCTTCCGTTCCGTCCCCATATTTGGACGAGACCTTCACTTTTTTCTTGACCTTATCAAATGGCGCGGGTAAAGGCCGGCCAAATACAAACAATTTTGAACTCATTTGGATCACACTCCCTATTTGACTTTGATTTGCACCTGAATGCCATCTGCCAGCGGCTCCGCCGCAGTAAAGCCATTCCTCAGCAGTTCCTGGCAGATAAGCGGCCAACTATCCCCATGAGGGAGCTTGCTTGCAGGGATACGGAAGCTATCATCCCCACAGCCAATCACCTCATTACACTGGGCATTTAGCGCCTGGAGGTTTGCCTCCACCCACTCAAATGCCAGAAGGCCATAGTCCACTGCATCCGATTCCTGCTCAGGATCTTCCTTGGGTTCAGCATCCGGTGCCTGGTCTGGCCCTTGGTCCGGCGCTGGTTCCGGTTGCTGCCGTTGCTCAGCCGATGGATAGTGGAGGCCGCAGAACTGAAGGTTGTTCACCAGCACCTCCGCTTTCCGATATCCTCCAGCCCGGTTCAGCATGATATTCAGCGCTCCTCCATGGGCAAACCGCTCACGAGCATCTGGAACGCCCCAGATCCATCTAGCATCAGGATACTGGACAAGTACCTGTTCGGTGATCTTGCGCTGGAGTACGGCAAATGCCATGTTCAGCATTGACTCCTCGGATGCAGGCTCCGGAAGAGCCAAAAGCGGAGGAGGTTCCACCTGCACAGGCTGGTTTTCCATATGGAACAGCATCCAAAGCGCGTAAAAGAAAACACCGATCATCATCAACAACAGGATCGGCCACATTCTGAGTATGAAGTTCGTCATGATCATCATGCCGATGATGGTCAGGACATCACGCCTCTTTTTTCTCTTCTCCTTGCATTGCATCACACATTGCCTCCTTTGATTTTGGCAGGTAAAGATAGACGGTACTATCCCCCATTTCCGGCGGATGGCAGCTGACAAGAGCCGCCATCAAACCGCTTTCTTTACCGAGAAGCATTCTGACACGCCTTTCTCCGCCTTCCTTTGTCAATTCCGGGAATACGGCGTTCTTGAAGTCACAGCCAGTCGTACACAGCTGCAGCCGGAACTGCCTTCGGTGTCCTAATGCATATTGCAGACATTGGCGCTGTTCTTTGGTAATCGCGTCACCAGTCAACTGACGAAGGACGACATCCAGCTTTTTTGCACGATCTGCCATGTCTTTTTTCGCAAAAGTCTGATTTTTCAAATCCATCACCTCCCTAAAACGCAAAATAAGAGCGCACATGGAGTGGACGGATCCAACATCATGTGCGCTCTTTTACGCCTGTTTCCATTGTTGCTGCCGGTTTCTCAGCCCGGGAAAAAGGGGTTTTCTCCCCCGCTGAAGCTCTCATACCCTGTAAAGTTTTGGGGCATCTGCATGGCCTGGTCGGACTGCGGTGTAGCAGTAGGTGCCGCAGCAGGCGCCGCCGGCGCTGCCGAGTAATTCCGCTGGCCTGCATCGCCCGCTTCCTGCGGTTTGGCATTCTGCTCCTTCTTCTGATTCCCTCCGTTGTGGGAAAATTTGATGTCGTCGAGGCTGATAACCGGCGAGGTCCGAACCTCTCCGGTCTCCTTGTCTGTCCAGCGCTCCTCGTCGTAGTCGCCGCACAAGTTGACGAACGAACCCTCCTTGAGCTTCATCTTCTTGATGCGCTCGCAGAGGTCGCCAAAGGCCTTGACCTTCAGGTTGACCCAGCGGTGGTTGTTTTCCGCCCGGCTGTCATATTTGCGCTTGCCGACCTGGAAAACCGCGAATTCGCCGCCGTTTTCGCTGTTGAAAAAGCGGATCGCCGGCGCACCGTCGTACCCTCTGGATACAACGGCATCTGTGATAATGATTTTCATCATGGCTATTACTGCTCCTTTCCGCAGGTCTCACCCTGCATTCAAATGATTTTATTTCAACCCGCATTTCGCGGGCAGAAAACAAAAAAAGTGCCAAACGGCGCGATAGCGCCATTTGACACTGTGGTACACGGGAACTTTGTTTTCAAATTGAAAACACGGTTACTATTGACTTGATTATAGCATGGTGAATTGCAAAGGTCAATATTTACCGTTGTCCCGACTGCATTCCTTGAATGACATACTTGCCATAGGCGGTTTATTTCTTTTATCCGCCTATATCCTGACCACCCGGCACCATCGCCAAGTAGGCGTGCAGGCGGTGAACACCCTGCCACTCATAGAGCGGAGCGGTATCTGCGATATACAAAGTCACTACATCACCCTCCCGGACAGAGGTATGCCTGTTCCTGAGCATGACCAAAAGAGCCTTCCCATTTGTCTCTAGCAGAATGGATTTGGGCCGCTGGCGCAGGGAAGTTCGC
>CASEPH010000192.1 GCA_949289625.1 uncultured Clostridia bacterium
CTCCCTCATTGGGGATACCTCTGTCAGCGCCTCCCTGCCCCTGCCCTACGGCGCCATCCTGGTAGTCATCAGCGTGCTCATCACCATGCTGGGCGGCCTGATGCCGGCCCGCAAAGCCGCTAAAAAGGACCCGGTCATCGCTCTGCGCACAGAGTAACACCTTCCCCCGCAAAGGTTGCGGTCCCAATCTGCGGTGTAACTCCCAGCGAAAAACAACCGGTTTCCCCGCGGAGGTAGAAAGCACCAAATGTCCAGACACAGCGAACCGCCAAAGCGCTGTGTGAATCAAAAAGGCATATAATAAGAGCCAGCCTGGGTCAAAACAGGCTGGCTCTTTTGTTTGTGCTGTGACGGGTTTCCCCTATGGCTTCTGGCTCATGGCCTTTAACATTTGCAGGGCAGCGGATTTTTGGCTTGGCGTCAAACAAACCCAGCAGTCAAACAGCTCTTTCACATCGCGAGTGAGTTCCACCATCTCCTCCTCCGCAAAAAATTGCGAGAGGGTAATGCCGAATCCCTTACAAATCGTTTCCAGGGTGGCAATGGAAGGAACCGTGTTCCTTCTGAAAATGTTCCCAATGGTGGACTGGGCTAAGCCGCATTCCTTTGAAAGCTTGTATTCCGTCCAGCCGCGCTCCCGCAATAACTGCTGGAGACGAGCATGGGTATCCATAGCGCCACCCCCCTTTCACAGAATGATACGGAGATACTCCTTACTTCTTCTGGTCAAAGAAGGCCTTGAAGGCACGGTATGCCATGTAGATGTCCAGCTTGGCCACTACTTCAAAGGGAGCGTGCATGGACAGCACCGGAACGCCTACGTCCACTACGTCCACATTCAGGTTGGCTACATACTGGGCAACGGTTCCGCCGCCGCCCAAATCCACGCGGCCCAGCTCGCCGGTCTGCCACAGGACGTTGTTGTCGTCCATCAGGTCGCGGACCTGGCCCATGAACTCGGCGGAAGCATCAGAGGTGCCGCCCTTGCCACGGGAGCCGGTATACTTGATAACGCCTACGCCCTTGTTCAGATAGCAGGAGTTGTTGGCCTCATAAGCGGAAGCATAGGTGGGGTCATAAGCGGCCGCCACGTCAGCGGAGAGGCAGGTGGACTGGGACAGCACATCGTGGCCGTCCACTCCGTCCTGCTTGGCCAGGGCGTGGACAAAGTACCGCAGATAGGAGGACTCCAGGCCGGTGTTGCCGGCGCTGCCGGTCTCTTCCTTGTCGGTGAGAACGGTGATGACCGTCTGCTGGGGAACCTCGCAGCAGTTGAGGACAGCTTCCAGGGCGGGATATGCGCAGACCCGGTCGTCGTGGCCATAAGCGCCTACCATGCTCCGGTCCAGGCCGATGTCCACAGCCTTAAAGGCGGGCACAAACTCAATTTCAGCGGTGATGAAGTCCTGCTCCACCATGCCGTATTTTTCGTTGAGGAGCTTGAGAATGTTCAGTTTGAACAGGTTCTCGCCCTTTTCAGAGCGGATGGGACGGCTGCCGAAGAGGATGTTCAGATCCTCGCCCTCGATGGCCTTGCCCAGGGTCTTGACGGACTGCTCCTGTGCCAGGTGGGGCAGCAGGTCGGTGATGCAGAACTGGGGATCGCCGGGCTCTTCACCGATGCAGACCTTCACCTTTTTACCGCCCCGGAGCACCACACAGCCGTGCATAGCCAGGGGGATGGCGGTCCACTGGTACTTCTTGATACCGCCGTAATAGTGAGTCTTCAGCAGGGCCAGGTCGCTGGACTCATACAGCGGGATGGGCTTCAAATCGATGCGGGGGCAGTCAATGTGAGCGGCGGCAATGCGCACGCCCTCCCGGCTTCCCTTTTCGCCGATAACGGCCAGCATCACGGACTTGCCGCGATTGTTTACATACACCTTGTCACCGGGCTTGTAAGAAGCGGTGGGGTCATAGGGCACAAAGCCCTTGGCTTCTGCCCGGCGGATGGCCTCTTCAGTGGCCTCCCGCTCGGTTTTGCTGGCGTCCATAAAGACCTTATAGTCCTCGCAGAACTGGTCAGCTCGGGCGATTTCTTCATCATCCACCTGGAAGAAGCCGTTTTTCTTGTTCAGGGTCAGCTCTTTGGAGAGAGCTTCCACATCCATGGTTTTGGGTTCCATTTCCCTTTACCTCCTGTTAAAATAAAATCTATGGTTGATTAAACCCGGTTTTCCGGGAAAATCACAAAGCAATTAAGTGACCGTCAGCTCCTCAGAATACAGAGAGCGGTACATCTCCCGATTGGAGAGAACCTTTTCCAGATACTTCTCCGTTTCCCCAAAGGGGATTACCTGTAGGGTCACCCC
>CASEPH010000193.1 GCA_949289625.1 uncultured Clostridia bacterium
CATCCGGGTGATTGTCGTGCGGGACAGCGATTTGAAAAAGCGGATCCGCCAGCAGGCGGAGACGCAGCCCATGGTGGAAGAGGCGGACGTGCTTCTGGTGTTTTGCGCAACGGATCGCACGGACTTTGTAATGCCCTGCGGGCAATACGGCTATGTGGTGGATATGTCCTTGGCAACGGGCTTTGCTCTGCTGGAGGCGGCGGAGCAGGGGCTGGACACCTGCATCATCTGCGCTTTCCGGGAGGAGGCTGTCAAGGAACTGTTGGATATTCCGGAGAAGGCTCGTGTGGTTTCTATGGTGGCACTTGGCTATGGATCGGACGACAGCCCCCGGAAGGTCAAAAAGCCTTTGGAAGAAATCGTCAGTTATGAGCGGTTTTGAGGGAAAACAAAAAGGCAGTTTCCGGTGAAAACCGGTGATTGTAAAATATGAAAAAGGAGAAGAGATGTTATGAAAAAGAAGTTGCTGCGGATTTTTGCCTCCGTACTATGTCTCTGCATGCTGACGACCGCATGCGGCGGCGGCACGGACGATTCCGGGAATGGCGGCGATGAGGGGGCGACAAAAGATACCCTGACCATTGCCGTCCAGGCGGATATGGCAGATAAAGACCCGATCAACGGCAGCACAACCAACGACACAGTCAAAATCAAGGCCCAGGTCTATGAGACCCTGATCGAGCGCACCGTGCCGGACGGCGAGTATCAGCCTCTGCTGGCCGAGTCCTGGGAATTCAACGACGATGCCACGGAACTGACGATCACTCTTCGCGAGGGTATCATGTGCCACAACGGGGAGCCTCTGACCTCCTCGGATTGTCTCTTCTCCCTTCAGTGCATCCGGGAGAGCGCCAACACCTCTGTCACAGACCATATGGATCTGGAAAACAGCTATGTGGTGGACGACCGGACCTTTGTCATCGTGATGGATGAGCCCTATATGCCTGTGATCGCCAATCTTTCCTTCCCGGTCTGCGTGATGTTCAGCCAGAAGGGATATGAGGAAGGAAATGGTGACTGGGCCAACATGGACATCGGCACGGGTCCCTATACCTGGGGCGACTGGTCCATTGGCAGCAGCGTGAGCCTGGTGGGCTTTGACGACTATTATGTGGAAGGCCAGCCGGCTATCAAGAACGTGGAGTTCCGGGTGATCTCCGAGGACGGCAACCGCTACATCGAGGTGGAGACCGGCGGCGCCGACATGTGCTATAACCTCTCTGGCGTAGATATCGAGGCCGCCGAGGCCAACTCCGATGTGGTGGTCTTCCGTGAGTATACGACGGACAACTGTTATCTGAGCTTCAATCTGCGGAATTCCCCCTTCGATGATGTCCGCGTCCGCCAGGCCATCGCCTATGCACTGGATATCGACGGCGCTTGGGAAGTCTGCATGGATGGCGTCGGTCAGCCTGCAGAGGGTTTGCTGCCCAGCAATATCCCGGACTCTATCGCTGCCACGGACTCTCCCTATCACGTGGATTATCCTGTCTATGAGTATAATCTCGAAAAGGCAAGAGAGTTGCTGGCAGAGGCTGGTTATCCCGATGGATTCTCCTGCAGATACCATGTGGGGCACATGGCCGTGCGGCAGGCTTACGGCGAGTTCTTCGCCAACGCGCTGAGCCAGATCGGCATTGATGTTGAGATCGTTGCTTTGGACGCCGCTACCAACTCTCAGGCTCTGAAGGTTCAGCACGACTTTGATATCTATACCTGGGGCATCTCCGCCACCAACGGAGATATCGATTATGCCAACCGGTTCTTCTATACTGACAATGCCAACAACATTTTCGGCTACAGCGATCCTGAGATGGACGCTCTGATTGATGCCGCTGCTATGGAGGTCGACTCTGACAAGCGCAGTGAGCTGAATGCTGAGATCCAGCAGAAGGTTCTGGATGAGTGCATCATCGTTTCCATCTACCAGCAGGAGGACATTCACTGCTACACCAGTGATCTGCAGGGCTTCCGCAATGGCGCGTATCAGGCCCCGCTGCTGAAGTATTGCTACTTTGCGTAAAAGACTTCTCCGGGTCAAGGGTTTGATTTGATCCAAGGGATGGGTGGATAATACCACAATTATTCACCCATCCTATTTTTTTCACATGACAGCAAAAAGAGCGGCGTCCTTCAGGGCTGCCGCACTGGTTGAGTGAGGAAAACGAACTATGCTGAAATACATCATCAAGCGAATTTTATGGATCATTCCCATATTGATCGGTGTTACCATCGTTGTCTTTACAATCCTTTACTTCTCCCCTGGTGACCCCGCCTATTTGGCCTTGGGCGACAATGCTACGCCGGAGGCTGTAGAGGCCTATCGTATTGAAATGGGAATCAACGGGACCTACTGGGAGCGGTTGGGACGAACGCTGCTGGGGCTGATTCAGGGTGATCTCGGGATTTCCTATCGCTCCAGAACTCCGGTTCTGGATGAACTGTTGGTCCGCTTCTCCGTAACCTTCAATATCTCCGCATGGAGCATCGTCCTTGGCATCATACTTGGAATATTCTTCGGGATCGTGGCGGCGCTGAAGCAGAACACCATCCTGGACTCTCTGTGCACAGGGTGCGCTTTGTTTGGGATTTCCATGCCGATGTTCTGGCAGGGCCTGATGCTGATCCTGATTTTCTCCGTCGGATTGGGCTGGCTTCCGGCTTCGGGCTACGGGAATAGCTGGACGCAGATGATCATGCCAGTGGTCGCACTGGGCGTGAATTCCTCCGCCACGATCATGCGGACTACCCGCAGTTCCATGCTGGAAGTCATGCGGCAGGATTATATCCGCACTGCCAAGGCCAAAGGACAGACTTACTGGATGGTGATCCTGCGGCATGCGCTGAAGAACGCTATGATCCCCATCGTCACCGTGATCGGTTTGCAGCTGGGTGTTCTGCTGGCCGGATCCATCGTTACAGAGGTGATCTTCTCCATCAACGGCGTTGGAAAGTATCTGGTGGATTCCATGAATGCCCGGGATTATGCTGCTGTACAGGGGTGTGTGCTGCTGATCGCATTTGTCTCGGCCATTTTGAATCTGATTGTGGATATCATCTACACATTTATTGATCCCCGCATGAAGACCATGTATGAGAGCGCTAAGGGAGGGTTCTTCCGTTTCAAGAAGAGAGGAGAGAAGAAGGCAGCATGAAAAAACACAGTATGCTCTCCGAAATCTGGAGACGTTTTAAAAAGAACAAGCAGGCTCTGGTGGGTCTGATCGTTTTGATCCTCTTTGTTCTGATCGCTGTTTTTGCCGATCAGATCGCGCCATACGGATATGATGACCAGGACGCCAGCCGTGCGATGATCGCCCCTTGCTCAGAGTACATTTTTGGCACTGACAACCTGGGACGGGATCAGCTGAGCCGCCTGATCTACGGGAGCCGATATTCTCTGGCCATCGGTTTCCTTGCGGTCGGAATTTCCGTCATTACCGGCGGGATCTTGGGCGTCCTGGCGGCCTACTATCCCAAGCTGGATAATATCATCATGCGCTGCATGGATCTGTTTATGGCCATTCCCCAGATGCTGCTGGCCATGTGCATCGTCACAGCGCTGGGTTCCAGCCTGTTCAACCTGATGCTGGCTGTGGGCCTTTCCTCCACGCCAAAATTTGCCCGTGTGGTGCGGGCGGCCGTGCTGTCAACCAGAGAGCAGGAGTTTATCGAGGCGGCACGAGCCATTGGAGCCAACAACTGGCGCATCATTGTCCACCACATTCTGCCCAATTCCATTTCTTCTCTGATCGTGCAGGCTACCCTGGCTATGGCGGGCGCCATCATTTCTGCATCCGCCCTGAGCTTCCTGGGATTTGGTATCCAGGCTCCGCTGCCGGAGTGGGGCGCAATGCTGTCCACCGGACGGCGGTATATTCGTACAGAGCCATATCTCACGGTCATTCCGGGCCTTGCCATCATGGTGGTGGTCTATGCGCTGAACGTGGTGGGAGACGGCCTGCGGGACTGCCTGGATCCCAGACTGAAGAAGTAAGCGGGGAAAGGAGCACAGTATGGCTGAAAATATATTGGAAGTGCAAGATCTTGAGATCCGCTATGTGACGGATGAGGAAACTGTGCGGGCGGTGAATGACATCACCTTCTCCCTGGAGCGGGGCGAGAGCATCGGCCTGGTGGGAGAGACCGGCGCCGGAAAGACCACCACGGCCCTTGGAATTATGGGCCTGGTGCCGGATCCGCCGGGAGAGATCGTGAACGGATCGATTTTGTTTGAGGGAGAGGATCTGCTGAAGCTCTCAGAAAAGCAGATGCGCCGAATCCGGGGCGGAAAGATCTCCATGATCTTCCAGGACCCCATGACCTCCTTGAACCCGGTGACACGGGTGGGGGATCAGATCGCGGAAGTGATCCTGCTGCACAACAAGATCTCAAAGGCCGAGGCCCGGAAGCGTGCTATGGAGATGCTGGAGCAGGTAGGCATCCCCGGCGCCCGCTGTGACGACTATCCCCACCAGTTTTCCGGCGGCATGAAGCAGCGGGTGATGATCGCCATTGCCCTGGCCTGCAGCCCGGAACTGCTGATCGCTGACGAGCCTACCACCGCTCTGGACGTGACGATCCAGGCACAGGTGCTGGAGCTGATGAAAAAGCTGAAACAGGAATACCAGACCTCTCTGATCCTTATCACCCATGATCTGGGTGTCGTGGCCAAGATCTGCGACAAAGTAGCGGTGGTCTATGCCGGGGAGATCGTGGAATCCGGGACCCTCAAAGATATCTATACTGACAAAAGGCATCCCTACACCATCGGCTTGTTTGACTCTCTGCCGGATATTGAAAACGGCACATCTGCGCTGAAAGTGATCCAGGGCATGGTGCCGGACCCTGCAAATCTTCCGGACGGATGCAAATTCCATCCCAGATGTCCCTATGCGACAGAGGCCTGCCAGACCGGAAAGATCGAGCCAGTGAAGATTTCGGACACCCACATGGTCCGCTGCAACCGCTTTTCTGACACGGAGGTTTGAGTATGGCTGAAATTTTAAGAGTAGAAGATCTGACAAAGTATTTTGCCACCAAAAAGGGGACGCTCCATGCAGTGGACGGTGTTACCTTCAGCGTTCAAGAAGGACAGACGCTTGGAATTGTGGGAGAATCTGGATGCGGTAAATCCACCCTGGGACGGGTGATCCTGCACCTGCATGAGAGGACGGGCGGCCGGATCATCTTTCAGGGAAAGGATATCTCGGATGTGACCAAGACGGAGCTGAAGGAGCTTCGCAAGGATATGCAGATCATTTTCCAGGATCCCTATGCTTCCCTAAACCCCAGAATGTCCATTGGAGATATCATTGCAGAGCCGTTGAAGATCTATAAACTTTGCGGATCCAAGCAGGAACAGCAGAAAAAGGTCCATGAGATCATGGACGTGGTGGGCCTGGCGGAGCGGACTTACAGCCTGTATCCCCATGAGCTGGACGGCGGCCGCCGCCAGCGCGTGGGGATCGCCCGGGCGCTGATCCTGGATCCCAAGCTAGTGGTCTGCGACGAGCCGGTCTCCGCCCTGGATGTATCCATTCAGGCACAGATCCTGAACCTGATGATGGAACTCCAGAAGGAGCGGCATCTCACGTATCTGTTCATCACGCATAACCTGTCCGTGGTCAAGCACATCTCTGATGATATCACGGTGATGTATCTGGGGCAAATGGTGGAGAAGGCCGGATCTTCTGAAATCTTTGCCCACCAGTATCATCCATATACCAAGGCACTGATTTCCGCAATTCCGCTGCCCAAGTATAACGCTCCGGATAACCAGATCATTTTGAAGGGAGAGATTACTTCCCCCATCAATGTGACAAAGTCCTGCCGCTTTGCGCCGAGATGCATGTACGCAAAGCCGGAGTGCTTTGAGAAGGAGCCTCAGTTGGAAGAAATCGAAAAAGATCATTTTGTCAAGTGCCATTTTGTCCGTGAGATCAATGGCCTGTGATGATTATATTTGAGGTTAGAAAGAGGTAGGGATGGAAGAGACGTTTGACTTTGACCACTTCGAGAGCCGCCTGCCCTGGGGGCAGATCAAGTGGGATCCAGCGGAACTGGAAAAAACTTTTGGCACCCGGGATGTTCTGCCAGCCTGGATTGCGGATATGGATCTGAAGACCCTTCCGGAGGTTCAGGAGGCCATCATAGCGGCGGCCAAGAACGGCATGTACGGATATACCAGGGTCAGTGAAGATGTCATCGAATCTTATCTGCGCTGGCAGCAGCGGAGAAATGGCTGGAGCGCGGCGGCAGATTGGTTCCGTTTTACCCCCGGTGTCGTAACGGCCATCAATCTCCTGCTGCTGTCAGAGACGGAGGAAGGCGATGAGGTCCTGATCCAGCGGCCGGTATATTATCCCTTTGCAGACTCGATTCAGCAGCAGAAGCGGACTGTCGTCAACAGCCCGCTGCACCTCAAGAATGGGCGCTATGAGATCGACTTTGAGGATTTTGAGCGGAAAGCGGCCTCGCCGCAGTGCAAGGCTTTCATTTTAAGCAATCCCCACAATCCGGTGGGCCGTGTTTACACAGAAGAAGAGCTTCGCAGACTGGGTGAGATCTGTCTGAAGCACCATGTGTTTGTGATTGCGGATGAGATCCACAGCGATCTGATCTTCCCCGGCCACCGGCATGTCGTGTTTGCCTCGCTGGGCAGGGACTATGCGGAAAACTGTGCTGTTTGCCATGCTCCATCCAAAACATTTAATTTGGCTGGGCTCTCGTTTTCCTGTATTCTGATCCCAAATCAAGCCCGCCGGGAGCGATTTGACCGGATGTTCGCGCGATACTGCCG
>CASEPH010000194.1 GCA_949289625.1 uncultured Clostridia bacterium
CAGCTCCGTCAGCGCCACTTCCTCCGCCGCTGCCCGGATGTTGTTCATCAGGCCCACCCACTTCATCTGATCGCTGGCTTTCAGTTCCTCCGTCACGCCCTGCTCCCGTGCCATCCGCGCCGTCAGCTGCTCCACCATCTCCGTGGCCTGCCGGTCGATCTTCTCCAGATGGGCGTTCAATCTGCCACTGAGGAGCATCCCCGTGTAGTAGGCGTTCCTGTGGCTCTGAAGGTAGCTGCGCCGCAGCATCCCATATTTTCCTACCTTCGGGGCCTCCGGCGCTTCCAGGTTGGGCAGACGGTAGTCGCCCTCCGTCCGGTATGTCAGTTCCATGTTCAATGCTCCTTTCCTGTTTTGTCCTGCCATCAGGATACTGCCTGTTTGGAGTTTGCGCAAATGTGCGATTTTCCCTTTGCTCCGCCCGGTACAGACTCAAAACCGTGCTGGCGATCTCCCGCAGGGGCATTTCCGCAATATCGCTTACCGTGCCGCCCAGAATGGACAGGGTTTCCGGGGTGTCAAAGTCATAGACATGGGCGAAATCCTCGCCGCTGAAATAGTCCATGGGGTCGATGTCGCACCGGGTCAGCATGATAAAGGCCACGCTGTTCTCTACCAGACCCTTAAACCATGTTTCAGTGCTGAGATCGTCCAGTTCTTCCAGCAGGCTGCCCGCCTTGACACCCCGCAGTTCCGTGTAGTAGTCGCCAAGGTTATCTTCCACGATGACCTTTGCCATTTCCAGCAGGCAGGCGGCAAGGCCGGAGCGGTCCGAGAACTCGCCATAGCTGTTCTCCAGCGCCTCGATCACCGCGTCCTCATACCGCGGCTCCATCTTCCAGATGGGGATGGTGCGCCCCTGGCGGCTGTTGGTATCAGACATATCAAAGACATACCGCAGCTTATAGCCCCGGTCTGTATCCACCAGCAGGGCGATCCCCCTGGTGCCCTGGTTGACATAGCGGCCATGCTTGTTCCAGAAGTCGATCTGGGCGCAGGCGGTGGCGTCCGGCTTCTGCGCGTAGATCAAAAGCTGGTCGCGGAAATCGTACTTGAAGTTGTGGGCGGCGGTGGTCAGAAAGGCCATGTAATTCTCGCTGTTGGCGGAAATTTCACGGGTCTTTTGCGCCACAAGCTCCACAATGGAGTCCGGTTTTTTCGCCACACTCTATCCCTCCGTTTCTTCATAAGATTGCAGCAGGCCCTTTGCTGCCGCGGCGATTTTAGAGAGTTGTTGATCTCATACATTAGGACCATGCGCTCATCCACAGACGATTCCGGGGCCTGTTTCTCCAGATCTTAGTTGCCCCAAATCAAGTGCCTTTGCTCTGTCATCGTGCATCGTCCCTTTCGTGGCGGCGAGGTTTGATGGCTCGGCCCTGAGCGTCATAGTTTTTCGGGTCAGCGGCTGGTGTCTCCCAGCCAAACATGGAGCCGGCCAACATCGCCGCTGCCTGTGCTCTGCTCACGCCGCCACGTTCATTGTACTCATCTACAATATCCAGGGCCTCCGCCCGGCCATGGCCATACTTATCTGTGCGGCAATAGCCGCTCTCGCCTTTCTTTATAATAACGATCTCATCACTGCTGGGCAGTACGGCGAAGCACCTGTCCGGCAGAGTGGAGCGCATGGGGATCACCTTGTTGTGGCAGCGTTCCATCTGCTCGGCAAACTGGCAGATATGGAACAGGCTGTCCCAACCGTTGCCCACCTCAACATGGCAGTCATCAATGTAGCGGCAGGTCCGGTCAATGGGCGCGCAGCCACCCCGGAGAATACGGATCTGCCCGCCGTCCGGGATACGGAACAGTTCCTTGTAGTGTGGGTCGATGAACCGAATGCCCTTTTCGGCCTGCTCCATGTGCCGGTCCAGCCAGTCGCGGCGATAAGGATAGATATAGCACTCTCCTGTTTGGGGGAGACAGCGCAGCAGGCAGGAGTAGTCTTGGATATCAGCCCGGAACACATATTCCTGACTGCTTCCTGCCTGGCTTTCGGGATGGTCAAGACAAAAAGAGGCCATGCTGTCGCGAGTATTCAAAACGAAACCGTAATCTTCATCAAAACGCAGCAGGTCAACAATGTGATTGAATGCTTGTCTAAATTCCGCTGTATTCAACGATGGCACATCCCGTTTCCACGTACTGGAAATTACCAATAACTCATTTTGGCTCAAGCAGCAGTATAGATAGCCAGGACTTCCACATTGACCGGCGATCTGTGTGCTCTGTTCATAGGCGTATAGCCGCT
>CASEPH010000195.1 GCA_949289625.1 uncultured Clostridia bacterium
AGACGTCCATCCCGAACTTCCGCAGTGAACTCGGCGGAGCGGACCTTGGCCTCTACACTGTCCCGTTCTTCATACCAATACATGAGGCCGCGTTCTCGCTCCTCCGGCATACGGTTCTTGACCAGCGCACCCAGGATCATAGTGCCATCCCTTTGGAACAATACTGGTCGGAATCATATCATAAGGCAGATGTATAATAGGTTTTTTAAACATCTCGCCCTCCCATAGTGGGCCGTTGATCATTTGATAAAACAGGGGATACTGGGTTGTCCCCGCCCACTTCTCGTTCATTTGTTCTGCCAGGCTCATCCACTGACGCACCTGTTCCCTGTTACCGCAGGATTCGGTCAGTTCCCGCATGTGGATTCCAATTCCATAAAAGATCTGCTCTTTGGTTTCCGGGGCAATACCGGGGGCATTTCCGGTGCGTTTTGCTTGTTCGACCGCTTCATCAAAAGGACCCATGTACTGGGTCAGAAATTCGTCCCACGGCATTTCTGTCTTAGTGATCGGGTCGTAGCCCTCCCAAATCCACCCCATATCGATCAGCAGCTCCCGCAGGATACCTACTGTGTCATCCTGACCCTTGGCCGACAGAGATGCGGCATAGCTTGTGAGTCCGGATATGGCGCTCAACATCCGTTGAGAGTATTCCTGATACTGTAAATCACTCTCTGTCCAAGGATTGCTCAGTTCAAATCCTTGTGTTTCAACGGTTTGCTCCAGCTCTTGCTTGAGTTTCTCCACCGCACTGGCGATGAAAGGATCGTTTTGGAAACTTCTCAATTTGCAGTGATCCTCAAAGAACTGCTGCTCTCCATCACAAAAACGGACTATGTCCACTGTGGCAACCGAATCCTTTGTGACGCCGATCCGTTTCTCCCGACAATCGCAGTCCTGATAAACACATATGGCCTCATCCAACGTCATGCCTTGGAGAAGCTGTTCCGCCGGCGTGCCGCAGTCGGTCAAGACGAACCAAGCATAAGTGTGGGGGCTGTTGGGGTCCGCCGCATCCCGCAGAGCTTGGTTTCCGGCCTCGGTCAGGCCATAGTTGCAGGCCCGACGGGGATTCTCCTCGCCAGCAAAATCCAACAAGATGTCATCCACGGCCGTTTTCACCTTGGGATCATCTGTCAGCGTCTCAAAGCGGAAACCCGTTGTATCCCGATAGGGAAGTTCCTCTCGAATGGTCTGGAGATACTGCTGGGCGTCCGTAAATATCTGCTGCTCATCGCTGGCGTAGGTCACCTGCCCCACTGGACAGTTTTTTTGAGCCATTTGTTGTCGCCGCAGGTCATAGCAGTACAGGTACCCCTGATATTCAAAAGGGCTGGGCATGCATCGAAGGCAGAAACGATATTGCTCTGTTTCCCAAATATACCCGTAGGTCTGCCCATCCTCTGTGATAGCCCCACCGTGTTTCTGGCAGTAGTCTTCCATAGAGGACAGGCTTTCCAGCGGGCCGTTCTCCTGCATGGCCGCCAAAAATTCTCGCAGGAGCATCTTAAATTCCAGCGTATCGAATTGTTCGTCATTGTGGGGATAGCCTGTAGACCTTAACTCTAAAAAGCCATGTCCAAAGTCCAGGCGGAGATGGCCCACAGTGCCCAGAGCCTCATCCTGCTCATCGTTG
>CASEPH010000196.1 GCA_949289625.1 uncultured Clostridia bacterium
AGCTCCTGCGCCACCGGGTGCGCCGCCTCCGGCACCAGGCCCGGGTCCAGGTCCTTTTCCGCCACCGCCGATTCCCATCAGCTTGTTGTAGGCATCCATACCGGGGTTGCATACATCCATGGGACCGCCCATGTCCGGGCAAACCTGTTCATGGAGATACAGCCATTCGCCCGCATCCTCATCAAAAACAAAGTCCGAACCATAGCGCTCCCACAGGGTCAGACCTCTGAATTTATGATTGGCGTTGAGTGCAAACACCAAGATACCAGGCGTCAGGAAGGATGCCCGTACCGTCTTGCCGTCATCTGCAGCCTCAATAATGTCTGTGGCCAGGGTATGCATGGAAATCTCTCGGATGGAGCGTGCGTCAAACCAGGAGATTTCGGGATGCTGCTTGACCAGATTGATATATCCCCTGAATCCATCCGGGTCATAGTTAGAAACACTGTTATACCAAACCTCATCAAAGCCGCACATAACACCGAACAGGTGGCCCCAGGAGGCCTCTTCGCTGGTGTCCCAAAATTCGCCCCACTCCTCTTTGCAGTAGGAGGTGGCATGGAGATAGGTATGCCGGGCATGGAGATATTCTGCCGCCTGCATACCTTCGGCGTTGTGGATCCGCTGGGACAGCGTCAAATGGGTTTTCATCAGCCATTCTCCTTTCTGTAATTGGGATGCCCCTTGTGCCAGCGAGGACGGCCTTCGGGGCCGTAGCCTTCTGCGGGATCATAGGAATAATATGCGGTGGGCGGCACAGTGGGATAGCCGTCGGACCAGCCGTAGCTCCGGTTATGGACCACATAGGGCATGGTGGGCTCACCGAATTCTTTCTGGGGCTCCACAGGTTCTGTGGGGAAGCTGTCCACATCTCCCAGATTGGTGCCTGCTTCGTACTCCACATCGTTGGAGATCAGCAGATGCCAGATCTTCCAATCTCCGCTGTCCTCCTTGACAAAATCTGCGCAAATCCGCTCCGGATACCAAACCGCCTTGCAGGACCCATCCGGGTTGCCCTGGCACTGAACCCCCAGGGAATACCACACGCCCTTGGCTGTTTTACCGTCTCCGGCTAGTACCACGCAGGGGGTGGAGACATGGTGGGCAATGAGATCGCCGTAACCAAAATTGTCCCGAATGTTGCGGATACCGGGATTTGCGGCGCATTTTGCATCCAGCTCTGCCTGCTGGCGCTGGGTATGCTGGACCACATAGTAGTTGGAAATCTCGTCCATGCCGATGTAGTAGCCCCAGTTGGAGCCCATGGACGCCGTCTTTTTATACTTTGGTTCCGATACCCAGAGGGTATCCAGTTCCTGACGGCGCTGATTATTCATGTTCAGAACCTGGCGACGGGACATCAGATCCTTGACCTCCTCCACGTCCCAGACGCGGATTATACGCTCGTCATCGGAGTAGTATTGCTTTTTGCTCATCTCAGCGCCTCCTGACTTTCAGCGCCATAGCTGAAGGTATTTTCAAAGGTATCATAGGGCTCCGGGACTTTGGGCAGCCGGGTAAAGGGCCGAGAGCCGGTATAGAGCTGCCGCAGCTCCATGGGCTGGTTGGGACCGGCAGGGGCTACGCCCTTGAGGGCCATAAAACCAGGCATCTCCGGGAACTGCTCCATTGCTTTGGGGTCGCCCCATTTTTTGCCGGCAGGGGTGTTGACGTCCTCCAGATACAGCACGTGCCAGATCTTCCAGGTGTCCTGCTCCCGGATAAAGTCAAAGCAGCAGCTTCCCAGCACCCAGTTGGAGATGGGACCCCGCTCGGAAATATCGGTCACCAGGCCAAATACATAGAAAAAGCCCTTGGCCGTCTTGCCGTCCGTGGCGATTTCGATGATGGCATTATCCAGGGAACGGATTTCCATGGGACCGCGGCCATACAGCTTTTCGTCGGAGTATTCGCCCAGATCCTCCGGGAATACTTCCTTGAGTACCTGCGCTTTTTTCTTGGTGGCGGCATCAATGGAAGCATAATATGCCTCCAGGGCTTCCCGACCGGCGTAATAGCCGCCGTTGACGCCCAGGGAAATGTCGTCCCGGCTGGACCAGAGATCCGCCAGGATGGTTGGTTCTTTTTTCAGCAGAAGGCTCATGACGTATTTGCCGGCCAGATTTTTGACGTCCCGCCGGTCCTCAAACCGTCCCACCAGCTCCTCTGTATTGAAATTCAGAGTTGACATAGATGGACTCCTTTCCTTTGATATCATAATAATTATAATAGAATCGCCGGAGGGAATAAAATGCGAAAAAGCTATGAGCCATTCCCTGTAGTTATGAAAGAAAAGCCGCCGGAAAACCGGCGGCAAAAGTCAGTCTTTTAAATTGTTGATGCCCAGGCGCTTCCGCCCTTCGAATTGATTTTCGGGAAATTTCTCCGCAAAAAAGGCGTTCATTTCTTTCCCTAGGTTTTGGAAATAATTGATGGTATAGTGGTAAAGTCTGGCCGCATTGGTGCGGAGGATCCGATCCCGGCGCTTGGCCACGGACAGCAGCCGCACCAGTTCCACATCTGTGGAGCGCAGAATCTGCAGACCCCGCATATTTTTTCGGTAGATCAGGTTGGCGGGAACCAGAGAAACCCCCAGGTTGTTTTTCAGGGCGTCGTCCACCAGTTCACCCTCGTTGCTGTGAAGCAGAATCTTTGGTTCAAAGCCTGCCAGGCCACAGAGCACGCCTACGATTTTCTGATCAAAGCTGGCCTCGTCCACCAGGAAATGATCGTTTCGGAAATCCGCCAGCCGGACATATTTTTGTGAAGCCAGGGGATGGGTCTGGCTCACCACAATGAACACTTCCTCTTCCATCAGCTTGATCTGTTCGATCTCGCTATTCTCGATGGTGATGGGCGTGACGGCAAAATCCAGCTTGCCGGAGAGAAGCTCACTTTCCAGAATGCTCTCTTCGTAGAGAAACTGGTTGATTTGGACCTGTTCTCCCGCGGACAGAAAATCGTAAATCAACTCGTGGAGGACCCCAGCCACCGGAGATGCGATGGACACGGTATCATCCGATTGCCGAATCAGCTCGCTGAGCTTTTTCTCCCCCTGTTCCAGCACCTGAAAGGCCGAGGAAACATAGTCATAGTACACCCGCCCCATGGCGGACAAACTGATTCTACCCTTCCGACGCTCAAACAGCGTTACATTCAGACTTTTTTCCAGTTTGGCAATGGCTTTGCTGAGGGCGGGCTGAGAGATATACAGCAATTCGGCAGCTTTGGTGATATTCTCGATTTCCGCCACGGTCTTAAAATAATAGAGCATTGTCAGTTCCATACCGTCCCCCCTCTCTACTTTACATTTTAGCAGAAAGTAGAAACTTGTCAAGAAACGAGAAGCGCAGCGGACAAGTTCCGCTGCGCTTCCGGCTCGTTGGTATGAAAAGGAGAATCAATGAAACGCTGTTTGAAATTACGCCCCCAAGGAAAGGTAAGTATCGACGGCCTCCTGATAGAGCTCGGTCATACGTTCCACATCGAAGGAGGAAGTGACCTCTTCGATGAAGCTGTCCCACTCGTCCATGGATTTTTCACCGGTGATAAACTGGAGGCACATCGTGCTCACAAAACTGCCAAGGTCCGAAACAATGCTCGAGTACTCTGTCTGCGCATCCACTGTCCACACAGCACCGGGAGCCATGGTGCTGTCCGTATTGCGAAGCCACAGGTCGATGGCTGCCACCTGGGCGTCGGTATAGCCCAGGAAGTTCCGCTCGTTGATGCAGATGGAGCAGGGGGTAGAAGAAGTGTATTTGATGAGGGCCAGGGCAAAATCATAGCCGTCCGGGTTGTTGGTGACCAGATCCGTCAGCACCGGTTCGCCGTTGTCGTCGTACTCGAAGGAAACGCCCTCCACACCGTAGTTGCTGAGCAGGATGCCGTCGTCGGAGTAGCAGTAGTCAATGATCTGAACTGCCAAGTCGATTTCCGGGCAGGAGCAGGCGACAGCAGCGCCGCCCTTGCTGACTCGAGAGGTTCCAGCATCATCAAAGCCATTGAGGTCGCCTTCCTCCAGCACCATAGCCCGCACCGGCTGCACATTGCTGTCAGGCTCATAGCCAGAGAGGTTGGTCAGGCCGTTGACGGAGGTGGTAAAGAAACCAGAGGCATTACCCACAATTTCATCATCTGTAGCGGTATTGTTCATCGTCTGGGACACAAAGTCCGGGGAAATGAGCCCCTCGCTGTACCAATCGGCAATCAGCTGCACATAGTCCCGGAACCCATCCATGGGTACGCAGTACTGTATTTTTTCGTCCTGATAGATCCAGCCACCCAGAGCATTGTTATCTCCGTTGACACTGACGCCAAAGGCAGAGCCCAGCGTATTAGCGCCGTTTGCTGCAATCCAGAGGGGATACTGGCAGTTATTTTCCGCCTGGAAAGTCTTGAGTACCTCGTGGAGGTCATCCACAGTCACAGGGGTATCCAAGCCATCCGCATCCAACCAGTCCTGGCGAATTGCAGGCCCAGAGGAAGGAATTAAGGTATCCTGAATGTTCTCCGCCAGAGGAACCGCGCCGGCCTCAGTATATACATCCCGGGCAATGGAGGGGTTGTTATTGAGAATATCGAAGTAATTGGGCATCAAGTCCTCGTATTCCGCGAAGTCCACGATGATCTCGCCCTCAATGAGGTCGTCCATATTTCCGGTGTAGAACATGCCAAAGTTAAAGATAATGTCAGGAAGCTCGTTGGCGGCCACCATCAGGCTCATGGAATCCGATGCAGTGAGCAGATTGGCGGTGGTGAATTCCAGGGTAACGCCGGTGCGCTTCTGAAGTTCCGCATAGACCTGTCCATCCACACCGTAGTCGGTGATTACCGCCATGACAGGAGGAACCACATAGTCCCAGGCGGTGAGGGTTACAGGCTCCTCGGTCAGGGGAAGCTGCTGGGCTTCGGTATAGGTGCGGACAATTTCAGTGTCTGAACCTGCCAGGTCAGAAGGCCCTTCCTCCACAGTGCTTACAGCCTCCGGGGTTTCCTCCGTGGAATCGGGAACAGCAGGCGCCTCTGTTTCCGGTGCCTGGGTTGCTTCCGTGGTCTCTTCCACAGATGCTGCAGAGGATGCTGTGTTTTCCGAAGCAGTTTCTTCGCCGCATCCGGCCAGAAGGGCTGTCAACAGGCACAAAATCAACAGCAGGCTGGTGAGCCTGAAATGCTTGTTCATCATGCTAGTCTTCCTTTCCCAAATTGATATACCAATATTTTAGACCACCAAATCGTCAGCTTCCAATATCAAAAAATCATGAGCCATAACTGACAGTTATTTAATGACAGAAGCGATAGTCCAGTGCAATGTTTGATAGCAAAAAGTCCTGCCACAGAGCCAAACGACTCCGCAGCAGGGCTCAAAATTTAATTACGATGCTGGAATACCGTCTTGCAGAGGTACCTCCGGCAAGGCATCCCAGCCGGTTCTGCCGAAACGTACCCAGGATGTCAGCTGGTTCTGAGGCAAAAGCACCGGCATCCGGTGATGAATCCCCCGGACCTCACGACCGGCAGGCTGAGTCAGGATCACAAATTCCAGCTCTCTCCCGGAGGAACGGCATAATCCGGCCAAATAGAGCAGAGGTTCCTTGCCTTGAAACAGATATTTCTCCTTTGCCGGGCTCCACTCATAGAACCCGGAAACCGGGATCACACAGGGGGTCCCATCCCGAAAGGTCCGCTTTTCTCCGGCGGTTTCCCAGCGGGCGTTGACGAGGACACCGGTGCCGGTGTCATAGCCCCACTTTGCCTGGAGCAGCTGCAATTTTTTGTCGCCTGCCACCAGGATCGGTGCCCGCATCCCCGGAAGAATTTCTCCCTGGGGTATGGCTGTTTCCGGGAATTGCAGGCTCCAAAGCTGCCGGAGTCGCTGGGAAGCCCCATCCGCTCCGGACATGGAAAACAAATATCGACCACACATCCTGGCTCCTCCCGGCATCTTACACATTGCCCACCGGCGGGCTGCTTACGATTCCTGCGCGACCACAGCAATCCCCAATTCCTCCAGCTGGGCCGGAGAAACGGGGCCGGGGCAGCCGGTCATGGGTTCCGTAGCGTTTTGCAGTTTGGGGAATGCCACCACGTCCCGCAGGCTTTCGGAGCCGGTGAGCTGCATCACAATGCGGTCCAGACCCAGAGCCATACCGCCGTGGGGCGGTGCGCCATAGCGGAAGGCGCCCGTCAGGAAGCCGAACTTCTGCTGGGCCTCCTCTTCGGAAAGACCCAGCACCCGGAAGATCCGAGCCTGCAGGGTCGGATCCGTGACCCGAATGGAGCCGGAGGCCAGTTCGATGCCGTTGAGTACCACGTCGTAGCACTGGGCCCGCATCTCGCCCTTCCGGCTGTCGTCCTCCAGATACTCCAGGCAGTCTTCCGTAGGCATGGTAAAGGGATGGTGCATGGCCACCCAGCTCTGGGTCTCCTCGTCCCAGTCGAAGAAGGGGAACTCCACGATCCAGAGCAGATTGAACTTATCCTTGGGAATGATGTCCAGCTTTTTGGCCACGGTGATCCGCAGCTGTCCCAGCTGGGTCAGACCCTGATTGTACTTGGCGTCGGAGATGATCATGACCACGTCTCCCGGCTCGGCACCGGCCCGCTGGATGATGGCCTCCATCTCCTCCTCCGTCATAAACTTCTGGAAGGAGGAGGCCCGGGTGCCGTCCTCGTTCATGCGGATCCAGGCAATGCCGCCGCCGCCCATGCCCCGGACATAGTCCGTCAGCTTGTCCAGTTCTTTCCGGGTCAGGACCTTGACGCAGTTTTTGGCGCAGATGCCATGGACGCCGCCTCCGGCCTGGAGGGCATTCTGGAACACGGCGAAGCCGCAGTGTTCCACCACATCGGCCAGATTGAAGATCTTCATCTCGTACCGGGTATCGGGCTTGTCGGAGCCGTAGGACTCCATAGCTTCGGCGTAGGTCATCCGGGGAATGGGGCCCAGGTCGATGCCCATGGCGTCGTGGAACAGCCGACGCAGATAGCCTTCACCCATTTGCAGCACATCCTCCATGGTGACAAAGCTCATCTCCATGTCGATCTGGGTGAACTCCGGCTGCCGATCGGCCCGCAGGTCCTCATCCCGATAGCAACGGGCGATCTGCAGATACCGGTCAAATCCGGCCACCATGGTCAGCTGCTTGTAGATCTGGGGGGACTGAGGCAGGGCGTAGAAGCTGCCCTTGTGAATCCGGGACGGAACCAGAAAGTCCCGGGCACCCTCCGGGGTAGAGCCGATCAACGTGGGGGTTTCGATTTCAATAAATCCGTTTTCGTCAAAATAGTCCCGGGTGATCTTGGCCACCTTGTGGCGGAAGAGCAGCTTTTTTTGCAGCTCCGGCCGCCGGAGATCCAAATACCGGTATTGCAGCCGCAGATTCTCGTTGGCATTGCAGCCATCCTCAATGAGGAAGGGGGGCGTTTCGCTGCGGCCCAGCAGCCGCAGTTCCGTCACATACAGCTCCACGTCTCCCGTGGGAATTTTCTTGGACTTGGCCTCCCGTTCCCGCAGGATTCCGGTGGCAGCGATCACATATTCGCTTTTGCAAGACGCCGCTTTCTCAAATACTGCAGGATCGGTGGCGTCGTCAAAAGCCAGCTGCAAAATTCCGGTGCGATCCCGGAGGTCGATGAACATCAGGCTGCCCAGGTTCCGGGCACGCTGGACCCAGCCGCAGACAGAGATGGTGCTGCCCACATGTTCCAGGCGAAAGTTGCCGCAGTAGTCTGTGCGGGTAAAGTTCTGTAAATTATCCATGATTGATTCTCCTATATAGTATCCTCGTCAAAAGATTATTCGGAAATGACGCTGCCCAGATTTCGGGCCGTCAGTTCTTTTTGAATCTGGGCGATGGCCTCTTCCATGGTCACCGTCACCTGTTCGCCGGTGGCAAAGTTCTTCACGGAGATCTTATTCTCGCGGATCTCATCCTCTCCCAGCAGCACCGCAAAGGGAATGCCCAATTTGGAGCAATAGGACATCTTTGCCTTGAACTTCTTAGGCTCGCTGTAGATCTGCGTCCGAATGCCAGCTTCCCGCAGGGCGGTGGCGGCCGCAATGGCCGGAGCCATGTCCTCGGTCATGGGCAGCACCAGGGCGTCAGCCGGGGATGTGAGGATGGCGTCATTCAAATAACCCTGCTCCTCCAATACATAGAACAGCCGGGTCACGCCGATGGAAATGCCTACGCCGGGCAGGGGTTTGTCGGTATAGTATTCTGCCAGATTGTCGTATCGTCCGCCGGAGCAGATGGACCCGATTTCCGGGTGGTCCAACATCTGGGTTTCATAGACGGTGCCCGTATAATAGTCCAGACCCCGGGCAATGGTGAGATCAATGCGGAAATTCTCCTGGGGTACGCCAAAAGCGGCCAGGTATTTTGCCACAGTGCCCAGCTCTTGGAAGCCTTGGTCAAACATCTCGTTGCGGCCGACATACTGTTCCAGGGCCGCCAGCACCTGGTCGTTGGTTCCGTCAATGGCGATGAACTTGAGGATTTCGTGGGCGTTGACTTCGGAAACACCCACGTCCTCCATCAGGATCGCTTTCACCTTCTCCGGGCCAATCTTGTCCAGCTTGTCCACCGTCCGCATCACCTCGGCGGACTGTTCCTGAAGACCCAGCAAGGCATAGAAACCGTTGAGCACCTTCCGGTTGTTGACCCGGATCTGGAACCGGCGCAGGCCCAGCCGGGAGAAGGTTTTATAAATGATGGCGGGGATCTCCGCCTCGTTCATGATGTCCAGTTTGCCGTCACCGATGATGTCGATATCCGCCTGGTAAAACTCCCGGAACCGGCCCCGCTGGGCCCGTTCGCCCCGATAGACCTTGCCGATCTGATAACGACGGAAGGGGAAGGTCAGCTCTCCATAGTGGAGCGCCACATATTTTGCCAGAGGTACCGTCAAATCAAAGCGGAGGGCCAGATCGCTGTCACCCTTCTGAAAGCGGTAGATCTGCTTTTCCGTCTCTCCGCCGCCCTTGGCCAGAAGGATCTGGGCATCCTCGATGATGGGCGTGTCCAGGGGCGCAAAGCCATAGAGACTGTAGGTCTCCCGGAGGACCTGCATAAAACGCTCCATCTGGGCCTGCTTCTGGGGCAGCAGTTCCATAAACCCGGAGAGGGTGCGCGGTTTGATTTTTTCCATATTCAAAATCCTTTCCAGTAAAAAGTAAAAAAACAAAACCCCCGTCCCCCTTGGGACGAGAGCAAACTGCTTCGTGGTGCCACCCAATTTCGGCGAAACGTTGTTCCGCCCTTTCTGCCCCGTCTGGTGGGGCCATCCTGCGACTTCGGCCTGGGCCTTATACGCCCGCTCCGGAAATGTCCTTCCCGATGCTCTCTGCGTGGGCTTTCAGCCGCCGACCCACTCTCTGCGGCAGATAAACTCCGGTACTGCTTTTCCATCTTTGCGTTACAGCCATTGTATTGCAATTTTTCAGGTTTGTCAATCAATTCTGAAAAAATTTCGGCATAAATCCATCTGCCCTGGAATATGATTTCATATGACCACAATAGGGGGATTTATCTATGCCGATCACAGCAAAAGAGGACGCCGTACTGGCGGTCAATCACAGATTAAGCTTAGAGGGAAGGAACAAACTCACGGTCACTGGGGTGACGGATGTGGCCAGCTTTGACGAGACGGCGGCTGTACTGGAGACAAGCCGGGGGACGCTGATTCTGCGTGGGCACGATCTCCATGTGGAGCAGCTAAATCTGGGCTCTGGAGAAGTGAAGATCACAGGAGAGATCGACAGTATGATCTATGAGGAGAGTGCTCGGACACAAGGCAGCTTCCTCTCTAGGCTGTTCAAATGAGCGTGGATCTGAGTGTGCAGGCCCTCCAATTTTTTGGAGCGGCAGGCCTGGGGATCCTTTTGGGGCTGCTGTATGATTTTGGCCGTGCCTTACGCCGGGAGCGACCCAGATGGACCATTCCGGTAGATATTGTATTCTGCCTGATCTTTTTTTTGGCCATGGGGCTTACGTCGATTTATACCCACGGACTGCGGCTGTATCAGTGCCTGGGGGTGTTTTTGGGGGCGGGGCTGTATTTCCTCACGGTCAGTCCCGTCGTGGTACGGCTATGGCGGCGCTTTTTTCGGAGTGTGCGGCGCTTGATTCGATGGCTTTTGACGCCTTTGAAAAAAAGTGTAGGTTTTTTGCGAAAACTTGCAAAAAAACTCTTTCCATCTTCGGGAAAATGGGGTACAATAAAAATGATACCATTTTCTCCGAAGCGACATAGAACAAAGGAGAAGCGTTTGTGAAACAGTCTTTTTGCCGGATCCTGGCAATTGCGATGGGATTGTATCTGGCCTGGGGCATGAGCCGAACGGCGATGGATCTGGGTCAGGCATCTGAGGAGGCAGGCCGATTGCAGGAAGCCTGCGCGCAGACAGAAGCGGAGATCCTGTCGCTGGAAGCGGAACGCACCATGTCAGAAGCAGATCTGCGTCAATGGGCGTTTCGGCAAAACGGGATGGTTTCCCGGGAAGATGTCGTGTTTTTCGACGGAGGATAATGGTGCGGCGGAGGCCGATGGAGGCCTCAAAAATAAAGGAGGATAAAACCTTAGTATGGAGCTTGCAGTAGGAGCAATTGTGGAAGGAAAAATCACCGGAATCACCAAATTTGGTGCGTTTGTATCGCTGCCCGGCGGAAAGACCGGTATGGTACATATTTCGGAAATCGCACACGCATATGTCAGTGACATCAGCGAATATCTCAGCATCGGCCAGGAGGTCAAGGTCAAAGTCATCGCCATTGACCCTGCCGGAAAAATCAATTTGTCCATCAAAAAGACCACGGAGCCGCCCCAGCGGCAGTCCCGTCAGGATTTCCGCGGCGAGCGAAATGAGCGCGGCGCATCAGGGGACAGAGGCGGCAATCAGCGCCGCGGCAACTATGAAAGCAGACGTCAGGCAGCGCCCCGCAGCAGCGGACCCAAAGAGCCGCAATCCTTTGACGATATGCTCAAGCAATTTATGGCTGATTCGGATAGTAAGATTTCTTCCATCAAGCAATACTCCGATCACCGCACCAAAAGCAAAAGACGCCAGTAAACAACCAGGATCTCAGAGGCTCGCCCTGCGGGCCTCTCCGTTTTCCATGGAGGGAGCCCTATGAAACGCTTTTTCCGGTGGATGGGCATTGTATGCCTGTTTGGCCTGTTATCCAGTTGTAGCCTGCCTGTCCACTCCCTGCAGCTTGGTGAAACAGATGCCACTGTGGAGCCGTCGGAGCTGCAAGCCTCAGCTGAAATGAACTATGAGACGCCGATTTTTTCCAATGCACAGCCTGCGGTTCTCTGGGGCAGACAGCAGCTTTCCGCCCATGCCCAGGAGGCCTATGACAAGATGAGTCAGGCCATTGCCTGCCACAGCGAGGAGCCCTTGACCGTGGATGCCGACACCGGCGAGATCCAGATGATCCTCACGGCCCTGCGGATCGACCATCCGGAATACTATTGGTTCGACGGAGAGACTTCCTTTGTTACCACCACCCTGGGAGGGATCAATCTCCGGACAGAGTGCACCTTTACCTATACCATGGACCGGGATCAAATCCAAACGGCACAGCAGCAGATCCAGCAGTATACTGACGCCTGTCTCACATCCCAGGCCCTTTTGGAGGCACAGAACGATTTTGACAAGATCCTGGGGGTCTATCGCTACATTATTGAAAATACTGATTATATTGTGACGGAAACCGATCAGAGTATTGTCAGCGTCATGGGCCGCCATCAGGCCACATGCGCCGGGTATGCCAGGACGTTTCAATATCTCATGAGCGAACTGGGGATTCCCTGCACGCTTGCGCTGGGAGAAGGTGCTTCCGGAGAACCTCACGGATGGAACATGGTCCAGTGTGAAGGCAGTTGGTATCAGATGGATGTGACCTGGGGCGATCCGGTCAGTACCGCCGATGCTTCCAGCGACAGCATTCAATATACCTACTGCCTGGTGACGGACCAGGAGATCTACCGGGATCACACCCTGGTCAGTGAAATCCCCATGCCGGAATGCACAGACACCGCTTATAACTATTTTATTCAGGTGGGACGGCAATTTTCTGCCTGGGACCCCGAGGCCTATGAAACTGCCATGAACCAGGCGGTGGCGTTGGGGGAAGTTTGGTTTTCGGTTCGGTTCCTGGATCAGAGCGCCTATGAGGCAGCCACCCAAGCGTTGTTTGAGCAGGGGGAGATCTGGAATTTGCTGACCCGCTGCGGCGCGACTACAGACGCCCAGGACCGGGTCACCTATACGCAGAACGATCTGTTTTATGAAATCTCCGTAAAACTGGATCAGAACGAGACCGAGGGGAGGAACGAAACGTGATAGAAACCCTTGCTGTGGTGCTCTTGGTGGCACTGGATCAGCTTGTCAAATATCTGGTAAAAACCAATATTCCCTTGGGCGCGCAAATGGATTTTATTCCCCATGTGCTGGGGCTCACCCATATCCACAACAATGGAGCCGCGTTTTCCATGCTCTCCGGGGCCCGGTGGTTTTTTGTGATCCTGACCATTGCATTCGTGGCCTTTGCCCTGTGGGAGCTCTACGCAAAAAAAATCACCCATCCCATGGGCCGATGGACTTTGGTGCTGATTATTGCGGGCGCCGTTGGCAATCTGATAGACCGGGCCGTTTACGGCTATGTGGTGGACATGTTCGAGGTGCTGTTTATGCGCTTTGCCATCTTTAACGTGGCGGATATTTTTATTGTGGTGGGCGGCATTTTGTTCTGTATCTACTACGGCTTTCTCCACGACAAACACAAGAAGCAGCCGACGGCACAGGAGGATTCCCATGAAGATACACTGTGATGTGGAAGGCGTCCGTATGGACGCCTTTTTGGCCGGCAAGGAGTTGGGACTCACCAGATCTGCCATTCAGAAGCTGCTGGAAAATGGAGCGGTGACCAGAGGTGGACGTATTGTAAAAAAGAACGATAAAACCCGCCTGGGGGACGAGATCGAAGTGGAAATCCCGGAACCGGAACCCCTGGAAATCCTGCCGGAACC
>CASEPH010000197.1 GCA_949289625.1 uncultured Clostridia bacterium
CATTCAACACCGGCGATGTGACTAACCGCTCCAACCTGAACTATGAGTACAACTGGCGGGTAGCGGACGACGGCTACCGGCTTCTGGAGGAGGCCGGGGTACCTTACACCATCGCATGGGGCAACCACGACTACCGCTACGACGGCAAGCCCAATGAGGAGCGGCTCTACGAAAAATACTTCCCCCGGTCCCGCTTTGAAGAGAACGCCGGGTCCTGGACGCTGGCGGGCAGCTGCAACGGCACCGACGGTATGGCGCTGACCGGTGAATTCCAGGGCAGCAAGATTATGCTCCTGTCCCTGGGCTACTATCTGGATGCGGAGGTGATCGACTGGGCGGCAGACCTGGTGCCGGACTATCCGGATTACAGCGTCATCATCCTCACCCACAACTTCTCCAGCGGCGGGCAGATCACCGGCCTGAATACCAGCCTGCTCAAAACAAAGGTTATCGACCCCAATAAGAATGTGAAGCTGGTGCTCTGCGGCCACATCGACGGCGTGGATCTCATCGCGCCCTATGGAAGCAGCCGGCAGTTCTACAGCATCCTGCAGGACTACCAGGGTGAGGGAGGCAACCCGCCCCATGGCGGAGACGGCCTGATGCGTATCATCCAGGTGGACCTGGAGAACGATCTGGTCTACTTCCACACCTATTCCCCGGTCACAGGAGCGACGCTCTCCAACTGGGGCAGCGGCACGTATAGGCAGGTGGACGGCCTGTACCAGAAGAACAAAGATGAGTTTGCAATTCGGCTGGATCTGGGCGGCGGCACAGAGCCCCGCAGTTTTGCCACCGAATCCCTGTACCTGTACGCCGGCGACGCCGTGCAGGTGGGCGCGGCCCAGGCGAGCCCCGGGCAGACGGCCTCCTGCGCAGGAAACGGCGCCACCCTCTGGTATGCCGTTCTCACCGACAGCAGCGGAAACCGCACCGTAACGCCGGTTCAGCCGGTTGCCGCCGCGGAGGTGCAGCCGGTTCTCCAGGCGGAGGGCGGCAGCGGGACAGTGACGCTCCGCTGGGAAAAGCTGCCCCAGGTTGCCGCCGGTATCACTGTGGAGATCACGGCCGACGGCCAGCAGTGGCATACCCTGTCTGACGCGCCCCTCTCCGCTGAAGACGCCTGCGGCGGCGCTTACCTGGCGGCCGCGGCGGAAGGCGCCTCCGGCACTGTCCAGGTTTTGGGGCTGGCCAACGGCACCCGGTACACCTTCCGCGTGACTGCCTCTGGAGTCAGCTGCACCGCCTCGGCGGAGACTGTCAGTCCGTCCGGCGGCGGCTCCGGCTCCGCCACCTATTCCGTGACAGTGGCCGGCGATATCGCCAACGGCTCTGTGACGGTGACGCCCCGCAGGGCCTCCGGCGGCCAGACTGTGACCATCACGGCGACCCCTGATGAGGGGTACGAGGTGGAACAGGTCATCGTCACCGACAGCAGCGGCAATGAAATCGCGGTGAGCGATAAAGGTAGCGGCAAGTACAACTTCATCATGCCCCGGCGCGGGGTGAGCGTGACGGCGGAATTTGTCCTCATCGGCGAGGAGACCGAGCCATCAGCCCTGCCTTTCACCGACGTTTCCGAGAACGCATGGTATTACGAGGCGGTGAAGTACGCCTATGACAACGGCCTTATGAACGGCACCAGCAGCTCCGCTTTCAGCCCGGAGCGCACCATCACACGAGGCCAGATTGTCACCATCCTGTGGCGGCTCTCCGGCGGCCCGGTGGTCAACTACCTGATGAATTTCTCCGATGTTGACCCGGCGGCCTACTACGGCGAAGCGGTGCGATGGGCGACCAGCGAGGGCATCGTGGACGGCTACGGCGGCGGGCTGTTCGGCCCGGACGACCCCATCACCCGTGAGCAGCTGGCCGCTATCCTATACCGCTACGCACGGCATGAGAGCTATGACAACGCCAAAGACGGCATGGCGATTCAGGAGTACGCGGATTACAATCAAATCTCCGGCTACGCGCTGGAGGCCATGGATTGGGCCGTGAACGCAGGGCTGATCAACGGAACCAGTGAAACCACGCTCGGCCCGAAAGGCACCGCCACCCGCGCTCAGGCGGCAGCGATGCTGCAAAGGTTTTGTGAACAGTACGAAGCAAGATGAAAGAGGAATCCATTACATCCACAAAGAGGGGGCGGGCATGCCCCATCCCCTCTCAGCCGTAAGAAAGCGAATCTATGTAAAGCAACGGAGTCCAGCGCCAGATCCTTTTATTGCTGAAACTTCTCTTAGAGCAGTATGAGTCCATCCGTGATGCTGAACAGATAAATCTGTCCACCTGCGGCAGACAGGCCCTTGTATGAGTCGCAGCGGCATACTGACATCTTACAAACCCGAGAAGAAGGTCTGTGAGCATGTTATCTGCCGTTCTGCATTTTTGCTAACCTATCACTGTCCACCCTGTTCCGTATGGCATTGGTTCTGCTTCACCACCCGCTCCGGCATCATGCCGGGGCGGGCGTATTTGTTACCGAACGGGTTAGCACCTGGCGCAGTCTATATTGCTCCCGTGTCAGTTCGATAGGTTGCCTCAAAGCTATCGTTTGGTTGACCATACAGCTTTAATACATCTTCTCTGGTTGACCATCCCAGCATCAACCCGCAGGGAATGCGTAGTTCCGTACCGGAAAAGTCGTAGTTACCATATATTACATGAATACCTCCCACCGTGCTCTCGGCGACGGATATCGTGCTTTCAGTGGTGTTGAAGACACAGATACTAACAACCTGTTCGCGGTCATTAGTCAACGAGATCCATTCCCATTCATAGGACGCATTTGGGCCAACCGCGCCAGCCAGAGAAAGCCCGGCATCCTCCTCGGAAATCACCCACCCGTCGTCAAGGAAAGCCGCAAGGGGAACCGGTAATGTATAAACCGTATCATTGATCTGGATAGAAAAACTTTCCCAATCATTCGGGAGTTCAGGGGATGGCGGGTACAATTCTGCCCCTGCCGTGTCGAGTTCTGTCATAAATTCGAGCGTCATCAAGGTGGAGGTGTGCGGCAGGTAGGTGACTTTCGCAAACAGATTGTAGTCGTTCTCGCTCCACAGCCCACGCCCGTCCTCGAAGCTCTTTTCACTGATATCAAACGAATGGCGTTCACCGGTCATATCTACGCCGCGCAAATAATAGGAGTCTGAACCATAGTCCCCGATTCCCCTCTCATAATCAAATTCCAGCCGTTCCAAATATGCGGCTTCCGGGTGCTCGAGATAGGGTATATCCAAGATTAGAGGGCGGACAAGGAAAAAAGCAGCACCCACACACACAATGATTACAACCGTTCTTCCAATTATTTGCTTGAACGATTTATTTGGCTGAGCCAGTTTTACCATAGAAACGAGGGCTATAATCACGGCCAATAGTCCCAAAACGCCATTGACAATTACAGTTTGTATGTATCCTGTAATTCCGATGGCAAGAGCATCGGAACTCGCAAACCAATCCAATACTGCAAAGGCAGTAATAGGTAAGAAAATAAGGATTACAAGCGACAAAACAAATAGTTTTATCCCTTTTTTCTCTGATTTGCAGTTGTGCTTTTCTTGATTAATTCTATCATCGTCCATAGTGTATGCCTTTCATCACAGATAGGAACATGATTCGTTGAGGTACAATACCTTAGCCGTTTGTATCCATTCGGGGCAAGGCCAATACATCACCAGTCTCTGGATTTAAGTAAAGTGTAACCCACTGGCCAATTTCATAACGCTTGCCATGGATAATGGGCAGGGTGACTTCTTTTTCCTCGCCATTGACTCTGACAACACAAAAGGCGTGAACATCACCCTCGCTGTCTTTGCGGAATCCATGAACCTGAGCGGTGATAGGCCGTAGCTCTCCCAACTCGATTTTACGGCGGGAGCGATGAGTGCCGACAAAACGCCGGATCAAGAATATAACGAGATACAGCACCGCGCAAAACAAACACAATGACATTTCGGAAAGGGAAAATCCCTGTGGCAAATGTGAACACGCCAAACTAATCAATACTGGCAGAGTAACAATCATAACCAAAAACAACCAAGTTACCATACGAGCGTGTCTGTATTCCCGTTTCTCAGCCGCACTCATGACGAGCCGGAAATCCTCCTTCTTCGGATGATAGCGCAGCTGAAGAATATCACCCACTTTGGGAAGATCGTATATACGGGGGAATATCCAGCTTCGATACCAGTCTATACCCTGCCATTGAAAAACAAGATCCAGTTTGTACTTTCGCGGCTCTAAAACGCCATCGCTATCCTTTTTGTCAATTGCCTCAATATGCAGGACACGGGCTGTTATCGGCTTCCACTTTCGTCGTTCCAGCCACTTTATGACGCGCCACAGCAGGAAGAAAACGATAATCAGGATAAAAGGCAGAAGCGTCGGGAATATGATACTCCAAAATGCCGTCGAATTGTCCACGAGCCACTCCTCCTTTCGGCTATGTATACAATCATTCAAGTTTATTATATATTGCAAGCAGTAAGGTTGCCACCATTTGAAAGTAAAACCCAGATAAACTTTGGGTAAACAAGAGTGCCTTTGATAAAGGTTGAAGCTTAAAAATAGAAAAATGGCGCTTCGGCAGACAGCCCGGAGCGTCATTTTTCCGGTGTGTGGCCACACCGGATGTGCTTGCTAATCAGCAAGCCACTCCGGTATACCCTGTCATCATGAGTATCCCATTGGACCAGAGTATATCGGGCGGAACCTGGAAGATGCGGCTGCGCTGAAAAACGGAGAGCTGCGGCGGGAGAAGCACCCGGTCCTGCCCTGCTGGTCTTATAAGGGGAAGTGGACAGAGTTCTATTATGACAAATAACGAGCACAGGAGATTTTGAACAGGAGGCTTTGTACTTATGAAAAAAATATTGTTAGTATCCATGTCATATAATGTGACAGATCTGCTGAAGAAGGAAGAGCCGAATCTGAAAGGAAAGACTGTGACCTATATCCCGACTGCGGCAATCGCGGAAGAGATCGAAGGGATGGCGGAAGCGGAGACGAAGATGCTGGAAGATCTGGGGCTGACTGTTGATGAACTGGAGGTCTCCACTGCTTCTGAAGATACTGTCAGGAAAAAGCTGACAGAGAACGACATGATCTTTGTGGGAGGAGGGAATACTTTCTTTTTACTTCAGGAACTGAAGCGGTCCGGGGCGGATAAGATCATTGCTCAGGAAGTGGCAAAAGGAAAATTCTATATTGGAGAGTCTGCAGGAGCGATCGCTGCCTGCCCTGATATCGGCTATTCCGCCGTCATGGATGTCCCGGAAAAGGCGCCTGAGCTGGCTGACTATACAGGGATGGGGCTGGTGGATTTCTATGTAGTTCCCCACCTGGGCCATCCGGAAATGGGACCCGGGGCAGAGAAGATCATTGAAAAGTATTCGTCAGAACTGGAGTTAAAGGTTATCAATGATTATCAGGCGATACTGGTCGAAGGAGACAAGGTGAGGATACTGTCTGAATCGTGCCCGGCGGAATGAACTCTGACCGCGTACATACAGAAGGAACGGTGGTTAGTTCCAGATGAAACCGGGGAGAGAAGGAGGCAGACAGCAGAAACTGGCATGAAGATTAGAAAAGTAGACACAGATAAAAAAGAATATCTGCCCCTGCTTCTGCTGGCAGATGAGCAGGAGGATATGATTGACCGGTATCTTCACCGGGGAGAACTGTATGTCCTTGAGGATAACGGTGTGAAGGCAGTGTGCGTTGTGACTGACGAGGGAAACGGGATCCTGGAAATCAAAAATCTGGCGGTCAGCCCGGAATTCCATGGAAAAGGGTACGGCAGACGCATGA